>CADAUV010000059.1 GCA_902791235.1 Oscillospiraceae bacterium | reverse complement strand
CTCTTTCACCTGTGATGCAAGCTCAAGGTCATTTAAGAAAGCCTCAATTTCCTCCTTGCGAAGCTTCATAGAAGCCATATTGACAATGACTCTCGCAGAAATAGGCATAATCTCATCAACAACAACAAGTCCGTTTTCCCTGAGCGTGGAGCCTGTTTCAACGATATCGACAATACCGTCGGCAAGACCCAGCAGAGGCGCAAGCTCAACGCTGCCCTCAATCTTTATTATGTCAACATCCATACCCTTTGATTTAAAGAATTCTCTTGCCACCTTAGGATATTTACTTGCAACTACCTTACGCTTATAACCCGAATAGAAATCTGTATCCTTCGGGCAGGCAAGCGCGAAACGGCACTTGCCGATATCAAGGTCAATAACCTCATAAAAGGAATTGCCGTGCTCGACAATAGTATCCTTACCCACTACGCCGATATCGCACACGCCGTGCTCAACATATGTTATCACATCGGGGGCTTTTGAAAGGACGGCTTCATAATTACCGACAGGAAGAATAAGCCTTCTGCCCTTGTTTTCAAGCTCCTTTGTATCAAGCCCCATAGTTTTGAAAAGATTTACGGAAGCCTTCTCAAGTCTGCCCTTTGTAAGCGCAATTCTCAGCGGTCTGTCAATATTAATCTCCTCACGCATAATATCGCAGAGGGAGGCTACATCAACGGCAAAGCCGATTGCAGGCGCTTCCATTCCGAATTCGCCGAGAAGATTATCATAGCGTCCGCCCGAAAGAATAGTTACGCCGCTTCCCTCACCGTAACCGCGGAAAATAACGCCTGTATAATAATTGCTCCTGTTTACAAGTCCGAGGTCAATTACTATATTATCGCCAAGACCGAGCGAAACAAGTCTGTTATATACATCTCTCAGATAATCAAGCGCCTCATTAGCGCTTTCATCATCATAAAGAGCCTTAGCCTCGTCAATAACTCTCACATCGCCGAAAAGCCTCGGGAGCTTTCTTATAACCCTTGCTTCTGTCGAATCCCCGATTTTGTCAAGAAGGTCGCCTAACGCCGAATAATTCTTGCCTTCAATGAGAGAACAGATATCCGCCTTTTCAGAGGGCTCTAAATTCATTTTATCAAGGATTGCATTAAAGAAGCCTGCATGACAAAGCTCAAGCTTAAAGGACTTAACCTCAGTTCTGACAAGTGCCTCATAAGCCATTGAGATAACCTCAATATCAGCCTCAAGACTGCCGTCGCCGATAAACTCAACGCCGCTTTGCTCAATCTCATCCGTCCTGCCTGCAAGCTGCTTATTGCGGACATAGACATTCTGGTTATAATACAGCCTTACAGGGAAATCCTCATCGGAAAGCCTTGTCGCAACAAGCCTTGCAATCGGCGCGGTATTGTCGGGACGAAGCACGGTTGCCCTGCCCTGATTGTCGGAAAGCATATACATTTCCTCTGTTTCAATACCAAGATTATCATTTTCAAAAACATCAATATATTCAATTGTCGGCGTCATTACCTTACGGTAATTATTCTCTTTAAACAGTGTTGAGAGAACGGATTCAATCCTTCTCCTGTCATCACATTCCTCAAAGAGCAAATCCCTGCTGCCCTGTGGGGTAATTCTTGAATATCTTTTCATAGCACTGACCTTTCATAAATTCGCTTTAGCGCGGTAGAGCGGTAATATGCTACCACATTAAAACAAATATGTCAAGTTACTTTTATATATTATTTAAAATAGTGAAATCTGATTTGACTCGGGCATATCGCCGAGAGCGCCGGCGTTTTTGAGCGCGTCGACAACGCTTCTGCCGATACCTGCTCTCGCCATCAAATCATCGTAGGAAATGAAATCGCCTGCTCCGTCCTCCCTTGCCTTTGCGATAGCGGCGGCAGCAGTTGAGCCGATGCCGTCAATCGCACCGAAGGGAAGCCTGATTTTGTTGCCCTCAATCTCATAAATTCTTGCATCGGATTTATAAATATCAACGGGCAAAAACTCTATTCCCCTTGCAAGCATTTCAACAATAATCTGAAGCACAACCTTTGTACTCTCGTCCTTAGCGGTCTTATCATTACCCTTTTCGTTAATCTCTTTAAGCTTTTTCTTAACCGCTTCCTTTCCGGCAACCGCAGCCTCAGCGTCAATTGCGTCGCCGCGCACGGTGAAAAAGGCGGAGTAAAAATGAATCGGGTAATAAATCTTGTACCAAGCAAGGCGCAAAGCCGCAATTACATATGCAGCCGCATGTGCCTTAGGGAACATATATTTAATCTTGTAACAGGAGTCGATATACCACTGCTCAACGCCTATTTCCCTCATTGCGTCCTCAAAGGGCGGAAGCATTTTCGGCGCTTTACCCTTTCTCGTATACTCCATAATATTAAAGCAGTCAATCTGCTTGAGCGGAGAGGGATTACCCGTTCTCTTCTCATAGGCGTCCGCCTTGTGGAGAAGATAGGTCATAATATCATCACGGCATCCGATTACATCCGAAATAGTACAGGTACCGTTTTGAATAAGCTCCTGCGCATTGCCGAGCCAAACATCCGTACCGTGGGAAAGACCCGAAATCTGTAACAGGTCGGAGAAAGTCTTGGGCTGTGCTTCGGTAAGCATACCGATAACGAAATTCGTACCCATCTCGGGAATTGCAAGAGTACCTGTTACACAGCCGATATCATCGGGCGAAACGCCGATTGGCTCTGTTGAAGTAATAAGCTTATAAAGCTGCGGGTCCGTCAGGTCAACATCCATTACCGGAATACCTGTTGAATCCTCAAGATACTTATAAAGCGTAGGATTATCGTGTCCGAGCTCATCAAGCTTCAGAAGCGTATCGTGAAGTGAATTCTTAAAGTCAAAATGTGTTGTATAAGTACCCTTGCTTGAATCGTTAGAAGGATACTGAATAGGCGTAAAATCCTCAACGGTATACTTGTCGGGAACGACTACCATACCGCCCGGATGCTGACCCGTCGTACGCTTAATGCCTGTACAGCCCTTGGCAAGTCTGTCAATCTCAGCCTTCGGGGTTGAATTTGCAAGTCCTCTTTCATCAAGATATTTCATAACATATCCGAAAGCGGTCTTGTCAGCAACCGTCGCCATTGTACCTGCTTTAAACACATACTCCTTACCGAAAAGCTCCTCGGTAAATCTATGTGAGCGCGACTGATACTCGCCCGAGAAGTTAAGGTCGATATCGGGCTCCTTATCGCCGTCAAAGCCAAGGAAGGTTTCAAACGGAATCTCGTGTCCGTCCCTTTTCAGCGGCTCGCCGCACTCAGGGCACGCCTTAGCAGGAAGGTCAAAGCCCGAGCCGTATGAGCCGTCGGTAATAAACTCACTGTACTTACACTTTTTACAATAATAATGCGGCGCAAGAGGATTAACCTCTGAAATACCGCCAAGGTGCGCAACAAGAGAAGAGCCGACTGAGCCTCGTGAGCCTACGAGATAACCGTTTCTCTCGCTCTCCTCAACAAGCCTTTTGGCAATTACATAAAGCACGCCGAAGCCGTGATTTATAATTGAATCAAGCTCACGCTGAAGTCTTTTAGCAACATATTCGGGTACGGGGTCGCCGTAAAGCTCCTTAGCGCTTCTCCAGCACTTTTCGGTAAGCTCCTCGTTAGCGCCGTCAATATGGGGCTGGTAGGTGCCGGGCGGAATCGGCGGAATATTATCCATAATCATATCGGCAATCTTATTAGGATTGTCAACTACAAACTCCTTCGCCCTGTCGCCTGCCCACGCGAAATCCTCGAGCATTTCATCAGTGGTCTTAAAGTAAAGCGGAGCCTGCTCATCGGCGTCGTCAAAGCCCTTTGAAGCCATAATAATCGCCCTGAACTTTGAATCGCTCTTATCGAGAAAATGCACATCTCCCGTTGCGACTGTCAGCTTGCCGAGCTTGTCCGCAAGCCAGACAACCTTCTGATTAATCTTTATAAGGTCTTCCTCAGAGTTTATATTACTGTGAAGCTCCTTCGTTGACTTAATCATAAACTTGTTATTACCGTTAGGCTGAATTTCAAGATAATCGTAAAAGCTTGCAAGCTCAAGGAGAGTTTCATCGCTTTCACCTCTTAATATAGCCTGAATAATCTCGCCCTGCTCGCAGGCTGAACCTATGATAAGTCCGTCCCTTTTCTTTGCAAGAAGGCTTTTCGGAATGAGCGGTCTTGATTTAAAGGTCTTTACATTTGAATGGGAAATAAGCTCGTACAGATTCTTTCTTCCGTACTTGCGCTCCTCCTTGGGGATTGACTCGTCAAGCGAATTATCCTCCTTGACAAGAAGGATGATATGATGGCGTCTGAACTCCTTAAGCTTTTTATTCATAAAGTCGGGATAAAGCTCGTCATCGACGAGATAACCCTCCATACCGAGAATAAGCTTAATTTTACCTCCTGCTGCCTTATATGCCTCTGGCAGAGCCTGAACAACACCGTGGTCGGTTATGGCAACCGCCTTGTGCCCCCACTCTATTGCACGCTTTACAAGAGCAGTCGGAGAAGAGATGCCGTCCATTTCGGAAAGATTTGTATGAAGGTGAAGCTCAACCCTTTTCTCCGAAGCGTCATCGGTTTTCTGTATTTTGGTAACGGAAGAAATCGAATGAGGCACAAGCACGCGCATACCCGCAAAGTCATCATAAGAATATGTACCCGTAACTATCACGGTTGAGCCCGGCTTGATTTTTTCTGCAAGGGAGTCAATTATATTTTTCTCCTTGAACATTCTTACCGAAACAGACGAGGTATAGTCCGTTATACTGAAATTAAAGCTTTTGTTAATGCCCTTCTTGGTATCCTTTGTTTCGGCTGAGAACACATCGCCCCATACGGTAATTGTACCGCTGTTTGCTTCAATCTCACTCATATTCATAGGTTTCTCGCGAAGCCTGCCGCCAAAGAGATTCTTTATCGTATCCTTGTAAAGAGGAAACTCGTCCCACTGAGTGTGGACAATGTTTTTCTCCTCCTCTTCCTTCTTGCGCTGTTGCTCAGCCTTCTTTTCCTCGACTGCTTTTTTTACTTCCTTTTCAATATCGTAATTCTTTACCTCAAGGAAGAATACGCCGTCAAGGTCAACGCCGAAAATCTCATACACGGTTTTAAGAATAAGAGAGTCGATTTTCTGTGCTTCAAGGATATCCTTACCGCCGTTTTTAAGACAGATTGTAAGAGTGTTATCCTCAAGCTCAGCCTCAGCTTCTGTGAAAAATCCGTTAACTACGCTTGTTTTCTTTTTTATGTACTCGAGTATTGACTCGATATTTTTTATATCAAATTCATATTTTGGAAACTTAACAGCAATCTCAAATCTGTTCACGCCCATTTTTTCGGCAAGCTGTGCCTCGGCATATGTAATAACGGAATACTTAACAAAGCCGTCAAGCTCGAGCGTGAGCTTCACACTGCGGTTAGAGGTCGAAACCGTCAGACCCGATATAACACCGTTACCGAGTTTTGAGAGTGCTTCGCTGTCAAGATATTGTGAAAAATATTGTGAAAAAATTTCGCTCATTATAACTTCTCTATTTCTTTCATAAGTTCATCAAGTAAATCTTTTTCGTCAACCTTACGGAGAATTTCACCCTTTTTGAAAATAAGTCCGTTACCGTCGCCGCCTGCAATACCGATATCGGCTTCCTTAGCCTCGCCCGGTCCGTTGACTACACAGCCCATTACTGCAACCTTAATTGGTTTTTTACAATCTCTCAAGCGCTCTTCAACCTGCCTGGCAAGTCCCACAAGGTCAATCCTCGTTCTTCCGCAGGTCGGGCAGGAGATAAGATAGGGGCTGTCGTTTTTAAGTCCTAATGCCTTGAGAATATCAAAGCCTGCAAAAACCTCTTTAACGGGTTCATCGGTAAGGCTGACTCTGATAGTGTCGCCTATGCCCTTGGCAAGAAGCGAACCGATACCGATTGAGGATTTTATAATACCCATTCGCTCTGTTCCCGCTTCGGTAACACCGAGGTGCAGAGGATAATTACAGCTTTTTGCAGCAAGCTCATAGCTGTTAATCATAGTTTCAACATTGGAAGATTTAATTGAGATAATAATATCGTCAAAATCAAATTTCTCAAGAAGTGAAGCGTGATAGAGCGCCGACTCAACAAGTGCCTCAGGCGTCGGAGAGCCGTACTTTACAAGAATCTCTTTTTCAAGAGAGCCTGAATTCACGCCTATTCTGATTGGAATACCCTTGCTTTTACAGATATCGGCAACAGCCTTTACCCTGTCCTCGCTGCCGATATTACCGGGGTTAATTCTTATTTTGTCAATGCCCCTTTCAGCCGCACCGAGCGCAAGGCGGTAATCAAAATGAATATCGGCAACAAGAGGAACATCAACAGCGTTCTTAATCGGCTCAATCAAATCAAGAGCCTTTTCGTCGGGGATTGCGAAGCGTATAACCTGACAGCCTGCAGAGGCAAGTTCCCTCGCCTGTCTGACTGAGCCTTCAATATCAGTTGAAGGAATATTAAGCATACTCTGTACAAGAATATCGCTGTCGCCGCCGATACAGGTATTTCCGAGTTTAATTTTCTTAGTAATTCTTCTTTCCATAATTCACCTTTAAATCAAATAAGCTTTGTTATATCGCTGAAGGTTACCACACACATAAATCCGAGAAGGACTATAAGTCCGATTGCGTTAATAAGATACTCAGCCTTGGACGGAAGCTTCTTTCCCGTAATGCCTTCGCCTATGAGAATAAACAGCCTCCAGCCGTCAAGGGCAGGTATCGGGAAAAGATTAAACAGTCCGACATTGATTGTAAGAAGCGCCATAATGCGAAGCATCGAGCTAAAGGAGGTCTTGACCGCCTGAGATACAATTGATACAGCGCCGACGGGTCCGCTGACATCGGATATTCCGTACTTGCCGACTATCATATCGTGAACCGAAAGGAATATTGTTTTGGAATACGAAACAAAATCGTATGCCGTCGCCTTTATAACATTTGAAACGGTTTTCTTTTCGCCAAGAAGCCAGAAGTCCATTATGATATAATTTCTGCCCTCATACTCCTCAGTACCGAATGTTACATCAAGTGAAAGCTCTTTACCGTCCCTTGTAACTCTCATATCAACGGTGGCGTCATCACTTCTCGTGAAAGCGGTTGAAAGGTCATTCGGGGTGTATATTCTCACGCCGTCAATGCTTTTGATAACATCCCCGACTTCAAGTCCGTACTGCGCACTAACGGCATTATCCTCAAATCTCGCAATCTGCGTCGTACCGACAAGACTGCCGCTTGAAACCATTATAAAAAGTATCACAAAGCCGAGTATTAAATTCATTGCAGCACCTGCCACAACGACAAAAATCCTCTGACGGACTTTTTTATTGATAAAAGCGTTTTCGTCGTCGCTCTCCTCGTCCTCGCCCTCCATAGCGCAGTAGCCGCCAAAGGGTATCGCACGAAGCGAGAAGGTAGTTTCCTTTCCCGTACGGGAGAAAAGCTTAGGGCCCATACCTATTGCAAACTCATTGACCTTTATTTTCATAAGCCTTGCGGCAACGAAATGCCCGCCCTCGTGGATTATGATAATAAGCTCAAAAAAGAGTATTGCAATAATTATCGGGTACGCCGTATTCCAGATTGAAGTTATATTCACTTAACCGCCTCTATTACAAATTCTCTTGCCTTTCTGTCCGTTTCAAGAACATCATCAAGAGTGATATTGGTTTTATCCTCCGCGCGAAGCATCGCTTCATAATTAAGATATGCAATATCGGGGAATTTAATTTTACCTTCAAGGAAAAGTCTTACACTTTCTTCATTTGCACCGTTTGCAGCCGCAGGATAAAGAGGACCCTTTTCAATAGCCTTTCTGCAGACATCAATACACGGGAAGGTTTCATAGTCGGGTTCAAAGAAGGTAAGCTTGCCATAATCCGTAAGCGAAAGCTCCTTAACGGGGCTCGGCTCTCTTTCGGGATAGGTAAGCGCATACTGGATAGGAATACGCATATCGGGAACGCCGAGCTGAGCTATAACCGAATTATCCTGATAAACTACTGCGGAATGAAGCACGGACTCCCTGTGAACGACAATCTCTATATCCTCATTCGGCATATCAAAAAGCCACTTTGCCTCGATAAACTCAAGTCCCTTGTTCATCATTGTAGCGGAATCAATGGTTATTTTTGCTCCCATATCCCAGTTGGGATGTTTCAGTGCGTCGGCAGCCGTAACATTTTCAAGTTCCGACTTACTCATTCCGAAGAACGGACCGCCCGAGGCTGTAAGTATAATTTTCTTAACTGCTTTCTTTGAAGGCATACCCTGCATTGACTGAAAGATTGCGGAATGCTCACTGTCAACAGGAAGAATGTCGACGCCGTTTTTCTTAGCAAGCTCCGTTACAAGATGACCGCCTGCAACAAGAGTTTCTTTATTTGCAAGAGCGATTGTTTTCTTAGCCTTAATTGCCTCGAGCGTGGGCTGAAGTCCAACCATACCCACTACCGAATTCAGTACAATATCGGCTTTCTCATAAGCGGCGCACTCAATAAGACCGTCCATACCGCTTACAACCTTCGTTTCAGTGTCGGCAATTGCTGTTTTAAGCGCCTTGGCGCTTTCCTCGTTCATAACGCAAACAAGCTCGGGTTTAAACTCTCTGACCTGCTCTTCAATTAACTTTACATTTGAATTAGCAGTAAGGCATAAAACCTTGTAACCGTGCATTCTGCACACATCAAGGCTCTGAGTACCTATTGAGCCCGTTGAACCGAGCAGTGAAATCTTTTTCATATAAACACCTTACTTAATTAAACTGAGTCATAACAAGCGCAAGCGCATATGTACACGGGAGCGTGAAAAGGGAGGAATCCATCCTGTCCATAACACCGCCGTGACCAGGGAAAATCTTACCAAAGTCCTTGACATCAAAATTCCTTTTAAGGACTGACGCTGAAAGGTCGCCCATCATTCCCATAAACGAAACGGGTATACAGAAGGCGAGAAGAACCGTAGAGGTTGTTTTCTCAATCGGAACAATAGCAAGCTTATTATAAATAACAAGTGCGACAGTATTTAAAATCATACTGAAAACAAGTCCGCCCGCAGCGCCCTCGATTGTTTTTTTCGGTGAGATATTCGGCGACATCTTATGCTTGCCGATAGCCATACCCGTAAGCTGCGCCCCCGAATCGGTGGCAAGCGCAGAAATAAGCGCGTAAAATATAAGATAAATTCCGAACTGCTCGTTATCAAACATATCCCTGAGTCTGATAAAAATGCTGAAGCCGTACGGTACAAGAACACTTGCAAATACGGAAACGGCAACATCCTCAAAGGTGGTATATGCATAGCATTTAAGCATTGCAAGAAGCATTACAAGCACAAGCGCAGTGATGAAAACTACTGACGGGATTTTGCCGATAACCTGCGCCCACACGCTTTCAGCCACAACGGGCTCAAGCACCCTGGGGCTTGCAAAAAGCTGTACTCCGACTGAAAAAGCCGTACCGACAACCTTGATAAAGGTGTTTTCAACCTTAGCACAGGTCATAATCTCCCAGCTTGCAACTGCGGAAATAAATGCCACAGCAAGTAAAAGAACAGGCGTATTTATCTGCCAAACGACAACTGCAAGAATTGCAAGAAGCACAATTGCCGTAATTACTCTCTTTTTCATATTCAACCTCCAAACCTGCGATTTCTGCGTTCAAAATCCCTGAGCGCGCTGTACAGGTCATTCTTTGTAAAATCGGGCCACAGCACATCGCTGTACCAAAACTCACTGTACGCCGCCTGCCAAAGCAGGAAGTTTGAAAGCCTCTGCTCACCGCTCGGGCGGATAATCATATCACATTCGGGTACAGTGTATAAATTAGCCGAGATATCCTCCTCGGTAATTTCCTCTTTGCCGTCAGCTATAAGCTTGTTGACAGCCCTGACAATCTCCTGCCTGCCGCCGTAATTGATTGCAACATAGACGGTAGTGCCTGTATGCTCTGCCGTTTCCTCCTCGGCGGAGAGCATAAGGTCGAGAAGCTCGGGAGAAAAGCTCTCCTTATCGCCGATAATCTTGAGCTTGATATCCCCTGCCTGCGCAACATCCTCTTTAGCCTCAAGAAGATAATCGTGAAACAGCTTCATCAAAGCGTCGACCTCTTCCTTAGGTCTTTTCCAGTTTTCAGTTGAGAAGGCATAAAAGGTTACATATTTAATACCGAGCCTGCCGCATTCCTTACTGATGGTACGGAAAACCTCGGCTCCTGCTTTGTGGCCTGCTTTTCTGGGAAGTCCCCTTTTCTTTGCCCATCTGCCGTTGCCGTCCATTATAATTCCGAGATGCTCAGGCAGTACCTCAAAGCTGATATTTTCGTTATTTTTTTTAGTAAAAAGTGCCACTGCGACACCTCCCAAATAAGAGATAGAGGGCGATGTAAACTCATCGCCCTGAGATTTTAGAGTGAAAGAACCTCTTCTTCCTTCTTCTTAGTGATTGATTCAGCCTGCTTTACAAAATCATCGGTGATGTCCTTTTCATTGTCAGCCTGTCGATTTCGGTGAATATTTTGCGAAGAAAAACCCATCTTTGGGACAAAATTAAGGCGAAAATCCATAAAAAACTGCAAAAATGACGACGAGCGTATCTGTTTTGGTGGCGGTTTACAACGCTGCGCCTTATTTGAAGCAATGTCTGGACTCGTTGTTGAGCCAGACGTTGAAAGACATCCAGATTTTGTGTATGGACGATTGCTCGACGGACGATTCGTGGAAAATTTTGCAGGATTATGTCCGCCGTGATACTCGTGTCGAAATCTTCCAAATGCCCGAAAACAGCGGTCAGGCGAAGGCTCGAAACGCACTCATTCCCCATCTTCGTGGAAAATACGTGACGTTTCTCGACAGCGACGACTGGTTGAGTTGCGACGCGCTCGAAAATTGCGTGAAAGTGTTCGACGAACACGACGATGCTGACTGCGTGCTGCTGCGCTTGCTACAAGTCGATGAAA
>CADAUV010000058.1 GCA_902791235.1 Oscillospiraceae bacterium | reverse complement strand
GGAGAGAATGTTATGAGTGCGTTTGATAACAGTGAATTTGAAGCATATAAGGCTGAAGCCAAAGAAAAATGGGGGAATACCAAGGCGTATGCAGAGTTTAGCGAGAAAACAAAGGATTACTCCAAGGAACGCTTTGTGGATATCAATGAGGGACTTGAAAACATTTTTCATGAATTTGCAGAGCTTATGAAAAGCGGTGCTGAGTCGTGCTCTACCGAAGCACAGGCACTCGTCAAAAAGCTGCAGGATTACATCACGGAAAACTATTATACTTGCACCGATGAAATTCTCAAAGGTCTCGGTCAGATGTATATTGCCGATGAACGCTTCAAAAACAACATAGACAAATCCGCCGCCGGCACAGCAGAATTTGTTAGTGAGGCAATCAAAGTGCACTATGAATAATAACTATGTATTAAAGATATACGATGAGCCACTTATAGAGTTTACGCTTGATAATAAATCACTTGAAGGTTTAAAAGCTAGCATTATAAGCGTTAACGATTGCAAAAAAGCTCTGCTCCCTATGGAGTTAAAGCTTACCGATAAAGGCATTGTAAAATGGCTTGAGCACAGAGTAATACCAAGAAATCGTCAGAATGTTGATGAAATTCTGAAATGCGTTGGATTAAGTGCAAATAATGTAAAAGGCATAATAGATATATCTATGGGCTTATCGCTCAACGACAGCTATTGGGTTGTTAAGAACGATTTTGATGGTAAATATGCCGATTTCAATCTGTTTGAAAACCGCTTTTCAGAGGCACTTTCGCTTGTTGCTTACACCGGCGTTGGTACAGGAAACGAGGCATTCTCAACCTCTCCCGAGTTCACTACAAACGGTATGCTCCGCAAGGCATGGCGTTTTGTTGAGGACGATGGAATTTATCTTTATAAAGGCGGAACCGAAGGTGCTGCAAATGCAGGAAATGAACCTTACAGCGAATTCTATGCTTCTCAGATTGCAGAAGTGATGGGACTTAACGCCGTTCACTACGACCTTGAGAACTGGAAAGGTATTCTTGCTTCAAAGTGCAAAATCTTTACGGATATTGATACCGCTTTTGTTCCAATTGGAAGGCTTATGAAAGAGGGCAACCTTAAAGCGGCACTTGACATATACGATGAATACGGAAAAGATTTCAGTGAGCAGGTTAATAGTATGCTTGTATTTGACGCTCTGATTTATAATGAGGACAGACACTTTGGTAATTTTGGTTTGCTTCGTGATAATCACAGCGGAAAAATAATTGCGCCAGCGCCGATTTTCGATAACGGTTTAGCCTTATTCAATTTTGGTATGCCTGACGATTTCAAAAATCTTGCAGAATATGCGAAAACCCGAACCACACCGTACAGGATTTCTTTTGAGGATGTATGCAGAGAGGTAATGGGCACAAAGCAGCGCAATCAACTCCGAAAGATTGTTGATTTCAAATTCACAAGGCATCCTTCAATCAATCTTCCCGAAGAGCGCTTGACTGCGATTGAAAACTATATCAATGTCCGTGCACGTGAATTGCTGTCATTACCTAAATTAAGATAATATAACAGCGAGTTAGTGGAGCTATTGTCCCATTAACTCGCTATTTTTTTGTTTATTCACATACTTCGACAAATTTTGATAGACTATATATTATACCATTGTGTTGAAGGAGGTGAGAAGATGAATTATAAAATGATGCTTCAGACGGTGGCGAAAGAGTATAACACTACGCCCGAAGAGGTCGAGGAGGGAATCAAGGAAGCCATCAAAGCAGCAGGGCTGGATATGTCTCCGCAGATGTTTATAGCACTTTGCGTTGCCAAGGTCAAAAAAGACTATATATCGTAAATAGTATATTATATAGTCTATTCACTCCTAACAAAATTGGTATCATAATTTTGTTAGGAGTGATTATTTTGAATATAGCAGAGGCTACAAAGCAAAGAATTATTGAGCTTTGTGATGAGAGGAACATAACCTATTGCAAACTCGCAACAATTTCAGGCATACCCTATACTACGATTAAATCAATCATTTACAATCAAAGCAAAAATCCGGGTGTTACAACAATTAAGAAAATCTGTGACGGACTCGAAATATCCATCACCGATTTCTTTGATACAGACATTTTTAGAAACTTAGAACAAGAAATAAAGTGAGGAGTTACCATTACGGCAACTCCTCACTTTATAATTTTAAATCTTTTATACAATTCTCAAAATATTCATCAATTAAATCAGTATGTTGAAAATAGCATTTTAAAACAAAGATTAGAAACGGTACAGTCTCGGTTATTGTTTTACAATCTTTGAAATCATTAATCGGTACATTAATATGTCTTCTGCATGGAAAGTTATAAGGAATACTTGCTGAATCAACTTTGAATGATTTTAGCCGTGGCGATTTGCTGCCTCTTATATTAGCATTGTTTTGTCTCAATACATATTCATCTTTGGTATAAAATACGAATTCGTGATCTAAATGTGTGATGAGTAGATTTCCATTATTGTTAGTATATTGTAAATGAATAACTTGTGTAATAATTGAATCATCAAATGTTTGCTCTATGTTGCAGAGTTCTTCAAAGGTTATGTTTAATGTATCAATTTTTATCCATAGGCAATCATTGTAGTTCTTCGAGTAGAGCTTTGTTACGGGAACAGAATCTATATCGTTAATAGAGAATGGCGTTCCAAAATTAATTTCCTCCATAATAACTGATGTAGTATCTTTGCCGCTGATTATTTTATTTTTTGGATTACAACATCTTACAGACAGGATTTGATAATAATGTTGATTGTTTTTAAAGAATTCAGCTAATTCTTTAGGTAAATTTGCAAAACGCAGGGTTTTATCAATCTTTGAATCATACATTTTAGGAGGATCGGTATTAAGAAATTCGCATTTATCATCTACTTCAATTAACCCATATTTGTAGAGTTGAGAATCCTTTTGATATATGTTTTTATATATTTCTTTCAAATTATCTGTATCGTTGTTATACTTACTATTTAAATGATTTGAGTAGTTTTCAAATCCATAATATATATAACAAAAACCTCGTATGTGGTTTTCTTCTACTGATAATAACGGATTATTATTGAAGCACGATTTAAAGAAATTATTGATCCAAGTATTCAATTTACCGTTTTCTAGAAGAGCTATTTCATCAATATAATTCTTTTGATAGATAAGGTTAATAGGATCTTGAAGTTTGTTTTTGGACTTAGATAACAAAGTCTTTTTTATAGGCAACACAAGCTCAATAATTTCGTTATCGGTGTAATGCTTCTCAATAAAGTTCATTAGTTTAGGATCTTGTTTAATATAGAATTCTGTCACTGCATCAAAATGGGTAATAGAATTATCCCAATCAATTTGAATATAGTTATCTATAAGGTAGTTGTATAGTTTTTCAAGTTCAGTCATTTTCAAAGCTCCTTTCAAATGACTTCTATATTTTATTATAAGCATATAAAATTATTATTTCAATTGTTTGTATAAAAATAAAACAGAACATGGCATTGTACACTTAATTGTACCATTCGTATATATGTGCTAATTTCAAATATTACAAATTGTAACCGTTTGATTAATGAAAAACGCCTGAAACGCAGTGATAGCAACGATTTCGGCGTTTTTGTATAGCCCATTGTCAGTGTTAGACTATATGCGATAATAATAGACAATAATCGCTAAAAAGTTGGCAATTTTTGGAGTGAAATTTTTGAACTTGTTTAATTTGCACAATTTCTATTGACAGAATTTGGTAATGTGTACAAAAATCTAGTCTAATCTTGACAATGCCACCTGCTGCGGTGAGGACTATTGGTGATTTTTTGGAAAATACCGAAAGCTCGGTTAATGATTATGACCTGATACTTACGGGGGATTTGGGTTTTGTCGGGTCAAAGCTTCTTCGCAGCCTGCTTCAAAGTGAGTACAAAATTGAGCTGGGCGACAGGCATAATGACTGCGGGCTGATGATTTTTGATTTAAAGAAACAGGATGTTAATTCAGGCGGCTCGGGCTGCGGCTGCAGTGCGTCCGTGCTTTGTTCCCATATTCTTAAAGAGATGGAGCAGGGTAAGCTTCATAAAGTCCTGTTCGTAGCGACGGGAGCGCTGATGTCAACCACTACAAGCAAACAGGGGAGCAGTATTCCCGGCATTGCTCACGCCGTGCTTCTGGAGGTGTGATATGAAGCATTATAATAATATCCGCCTCGTTTCTTCTTTCAGGGAAATATCAAATGTACTTGATATTATTTCTGACTCGATAAGAATTTTTGCCGCCGTGCTGGTAGTTTTACAGGCGCTCCTCCTTGCGCTTGATTATAAAAAATCAAGGAAGGTGTAGCCTATGGATTATGAGAAGCTTTTGCAGGAGGTTGCGAAGAGATACGGCGTCAATACTGCTGAAATCAGGAGTGAGATGGAAAAGGCGCTGAAGCTATCGGATGTCGATTTGCCGCCTGATGAGTTTATCAAGCTTTGCTCAGACGAAGCAATAAGAAAAATCATAACAGATAAAAGCAAGGTCTGATGATGAAGCTTGCTCAAAATAATACTTGCCTAAAAACAGGTCGGGCATCCTGCTTTTGCAGGATGCCCGTTATGTGTCAGTTAAGATGAAGGTGCTGAAAGCTTCAGGTGCGTTAACCGCGGATTGCCTTGCCTGAGGTTTTTAACGCCTCGGTATCAAGAACGCCGTTTTCGCATACCATTTTTCCGTTAATCATTACCTTGCGGATACCGAAGGCGGACTTTTTATCGGGTACGGTGTTTTGCAGCTCGTTTTCATCAAATACCGTGAGGTCTGCAAAATAATTGTCCTTTAAATAGCCGCGGTCTTTTATGCCGAATCTGTCGGCGGAGGCGCCTGTCATTCTGTTAATGGTCTTCGGCATTGTGTCGCCAAGTCCCTTTAAGGAATCCTGCAGAAATCTCGGGAAGCAGTCAAAGAGCGCAGGGTTTTGCACGCCGTGCTCCTCAACCCATGCATCCGTCATAATGAACGGGTGCGATAAGTAAGGCTTGATGAAAAGAGATATAGTTGCGGTGGATGTGTACGACGCGTCTTTCACTAAATTCAGAGTTCAGTGCGTTTCCTTTCCGTAACCGAAACCGACAAATCTTCAAATACGGTTATATCGTAAACCGCGTCAAAGTTATCCGCAATCGGTGAACGACATTCGATTGTAGCCTCGGCTTTACCCGGTTTTATTCCGATAAACGAAATGTTTACATCGTATCCCGAGCCGCACATATACTCATGCTCGGGGTTATAATAATGCCTTGTCTGCTTTATATCCGCTATGCCTTCTCTGTTCAGTTTAACACTGTAAGAGGGTCCGCCGCCTTCAAAGGAGTGAAATTTCAGTACGGTTTCTTTCCTGTTTTCAGGCATATATCTCATTGAGTTTATATCGTCAACCCGAACGCTGACATTATGCTCGGGCATTGTAAATGAAATTTTATAGCCTTTGTCTGTTTCATAAGAGGGGTATATTTGCTCTTCATCAAGATAGAAATAATAATTCGTATCGGTTGCTACCATATTGAAATAAAAGGTAACTTCCTCGCCTGCGTTGTAGGCTTCCTTTGCATCTGTAAACCACTGTATATCGTCGTTGTAATTAACCCTGTATTTCTTTGATAATCCTGACATATTAAATTACCTCTCCTTAATTTCGCTCGGATAAATAAGAGCTTGCATTACAGCCCTTTTCCGATTTTATTATAGCACAACAGTATTACTGCGGCAACACGGTAAAATTCTGAATAGTACGGTAATATCCGAAAAAGCGGTTATCTTCTGATGCTCATATTTCTTTATTGTTTTAAAACTATGGTTTTTTCGGTTAAAATATGTTATAGTTTATATACATTATAATCTTTGAAAGAGGTATGAAAGTGAAACTTAAAAAACTCAATGCGGCGCTCGGGCTGCTCTCAATTCTTTTTATGGCGTTACATATCGGATACAGTGTGTTTGCCTATCTTACGATGTATTATAATCCGTTATTAAAAACGCTGTTCTCGGTTCCGTTTATCGTACTTGTCTGCCTTCACGCAGTGTGCGGTATGGCGACGCTTTTTATGCAAAAGGACGGCTCGGGTACACAGCTTTACTCCAAGCTTAATACAGGGCTTATTCTGCAGAGAGTATCAGCGGCTCTTATTTTTCCGCTTCTTATTCTTCATCTGTACACCTTTTCGCTGATGCAGGCAAGCGCCGAAAACGGCAACAGGCTTTTCATTATACTTCTGATAATAGCGGAGCTTGTATTTTTCGCCGTAGTTATAACGCATATTGCCGTTTCGTTTTCAAAAGGCTTTATCACGCTCGGGCTTCTGTCCTCTGCAAAAAAGAAAAAAATCATTGATACGGTTGTGTATGTAATCGGCGCAGTTTGTTTTCTCATCTCTGCATTTGCAGTGGTGAGAGGGCAGATTATGATGTTCTTTCATTAAGAGGTAATATATGAAAAATGTAATTGTAATAGGCAGCGGTATAGCCGGTATGACCTGTGCCGTCCGTCTTGCAGAGGCAGGCGTGAAGGTAACGGTCGTGTCGCCGTTTCCCTCCGAGCGTTCTCAGTCGGTTATGGCGGCAGGCGGTATTAACGGCGTTCTTACCGACTGTGAGGAGGGCGACAGCATTTCCTCTCATATTGAGGATACTCTGAGGGGCGGATGCTTTCTTGCCGGCAGGAAAGCCGTAACGGGTCTGTGCGAAAGCGCAGAGGGAATTATAAAGCATCTTGAAAATATCGGCACCGTTTTTTCCGTTGATGAAAACGGAAAGCTTATGCGCAGGGCTTTCGGCGGTCAGTCCCACAGAAGAACATATTACTGCGGCTCTGCCACGGGCAAGCATATTGTATCCGCTCTGATAATGGAGCTGCGCAGATATGAAGCGGCAGGTATGGTCGAGCGCAGGCTCTGGTCCTGTTTTTATTCCGCGCTCATAAGGGACGGTAAGTGCTACGGCGTTATACTTTTTGATGAAACGAAGGCGAGTCTTGTGTCGCTTACCGCCGACGCGGTTGTTATGGCTGTCGGCGGTCAGAATTCTATGTTCGGTAAAACGACGGGCTCTACGCAGTGCGACGGTTATTCCGCAGGCAAGCTGTTTACACAGGGCGTGGAGCTTAAAAATCTTGAGTTCATTCAGTACCATCCCACAACTGTTGAAACAAAGCAGAAGCGTATGCTTATAAGTGAGGCAGTGCGCGGCGAGGGCGGAAGGCTTTTCTGCCTTGAAAACGGTAAGAGGATTTATTTTATGGAGGACAAATACGGTCCTCAGGGTAATCTTATGACAAGGGATGTTATAAGCAGGGAAATTGACGCTCTGGGCAGGGAAGTTTATCTTGACATAACCTTCCTCGGCGAGAAGGAGATTGATAAAAGACTTCCCGAGGTGCGCGAGCTTTGCCTTAAATACATCAATCTTGATATTGCAAAAGAGCCGATACCCGTTGCGCCGTCGGTGCATTTCTTTATGGGCGGTATTGCCGTTAATCTCAATCACGAAACAAATATTGAAAATCTTTTTGCGATAGGCGAATGTGCCTCGATGTATCACGGAGCAAACCGTCTTGGCGGTAATTCTCTTCTTGCCGCTCAGTACAGCGGTATAGTTGCCGCAAAGGAGATAATTCAAAGAGATACAGGCGCAGGGGCGCCCGATTTCTCGGCTGAGCTTACAGCAGAGCAGGGAAGGCTTAATATGCTCAAGGCTGATAATTCAAGTCAGTTCCCCGTAACATATATCCGTGATATGCTCGCTGAAATTATGCAAAGCGACCTCGGAATTTCTAGGGATGAAACCGCCCTTGAAAGCGGTATAAAGAGTATTGACTATTATATCTCTGTTGCCGACAGCATCAAATATGACAGCAGCGTTGCAATGCACGAGCTTTATTCGCTTACGGCGATACTTCATCTTGCAAGGGCGACGCTCACCTGTGCTTTAAACCGCCGCGAGAGCAGGGGAGCGCATTACAGGGCTGATTACCCCGATACAAACGACACCTTTGCCTATCCTTCGATAATCTCATATGACGGCGGCAAATACAGAGTATATCTTGATAAGGAACATAAATATGAAAGTTAAAGTGTTAAGACAGGTTACCCCTTTTTCCGAAAGCTACTGGGAAACCTTCAATGCCGATGTGCCGCCCGAAACCTCGGTAGCGGCACTGATTGAGCATATAAATTACAATGACGATATCGCGGACGAGAACGGCAGACCCACAACGCGAATAGGCTGGGAGTGCTCCTGCCTTCAGGGCGTATGCGGCTCGTGTGCAATGGTTATAAACGGCGTACCGTCGCTTGCGTGCGAGACTTTTGTAAGAGACCTCGGTGAAACTGTTACGATTAAGCCGCTTCAGAAATTTCCCGTGATTCACGACCTTGTAGTTGACCGCTCGGTAATATTTGAAAACCTGAAAAACACAAGTATGTTCATCGGGGAATATAATCCCTCCCATAAGGGAAAGAAGGAATTTGAGCATCAGTACAGTACAGCAAAATGCCTTAAATGCGGCTTGTGCCTTGAGGTTTGCCCGAATTACACAAACGGCGAAAGCTTCTTCGGCGCGCTCTTTGCAAACGACTGTTACACCGTGGCTTCAAGAAATGGTGAAAAGGCTTCCGAGGTAAAAAAGCAGTACGCAGAGCATTTTGCAAACGCCTGCTCCAAGTCGCTTTCCTGTATGGAGGTCTGTCCGATGAAAATTCAGACGATAGCTTCAATTTCAAAAATGAACAGATAAAATTCCGACTTGCTCATATGGAATTTTCATATCATATCAGTGATTTAAAAAGCCGTGCAAACATTAAGCTTGCACGGCTTTTAATAGTTATTCTGATTTTAAATACTGCGGACAGCCTTGGTCTTGTTATGATATAACAATTAACTCGGATATTATTCATTGTTCAAACTGAATACCAAAGGGAATTTTTTATGCGATTATTATTTTTATATGGCTGTTACCGTGCAATCGGTAAGGTGGATAAGCTGTGCGCCCTCACGCTCGAAAATCTCAAAGGTTCCGATAACCTCAACCTGTGAATACGGCTCGGGGAAATCATCGGGGTAGGTGTATTCAGCCTTCGGTACAAACTCCACACCCTGCGAGCAGCACGCCGTTGCGTCAGCAATAATGCAGGCAAAGTAAACCTCTCCCGTCTGCTGCATTTCGTAGGTTGCAAGCGCTCCCTTCATTCTTATGACCTTGCCGACATAGCTGTCGGGATTTGTAATCATATTATAAACCTCGGAATAAACCATCGTACTCGAAAGAAGTCCGAGGTCAAGGTCAACCGCTATTTTTTCACTTCCCTTATCACCGGGAAGCATACCGCACGAGGCAAAGGAAAATGCCATAACGCAGGCAAGCAGTATTGCAATTATCTTTTTCATATTCTCCGTTTCTCCTTAGTAAACAGTATTGTCAAAAAGCTTTGCTTCGGAAAGCACGCCGTTTTCATATCTTTTTACCTGTAAGCGCCCCGATTGCCCAGAACACAAAGAAGCCCGCAACATCAAAAGCAACTATCGTCGAGCCGACGGGCGTCCCTGCAAGTATTGACGCAAGTATTCCGATAACTGAAATAACAACCGAAAATACCGCAGAGCATATTGTAACCGACCTGAAATTCTTAAACACCCTCATAGCCGAAAGCGCAGGGAAGATAACAAGCGCCGATATAAGAAGCGAGCCCACAAGGTTCATCGCAAGCACAATAATTACCGCAATAATAATTGCAATTAAAAGATTGTAAGCGGACGCCTTTGTGCCGGTTGCGCGTGCAAAATTCTCATCAAAGGTAACTGCGAAAATCTTGTTGTAAAAGAGTACAAATACTGCGATAACAACAATGGAAAGCGCAACACAGAGCCACACATCAAGCTTTGAAAGCGTGAGTATTGAGGTGGAGCCGAAAAGCGTTGAGCATACATCGCCCGATACATTTGACGAGGTTGAAAATACATTCATTATAATGTAGCCGAAGGCGAGCGAGCCGACGGAAATCATAGCGATTGCCGCGTCGCCTTTTATTTTTCTGTTTTGGCTTCCTGCCAGAAGAAGCACCGCTGCGAATACCGTTATCGGAAGGATTAACAGCATATTGTTTGTAAGCTTGAGTACGGAGGCAATAGCCATTGCTCCGAATGCAACATGCGACAGTCCGTCGCCTATAAACGAAAATCTTTTAAGCACGAGCGTAACGCCGAGAAGCGAGGAGCAAAGTGCAATGAGAGTACCCGCTATTAATGCGTAAACTACAAACGGGAAAGAAAAATAATGCTGAAGCGTCTGAAATACTGTCATTACTGCTCACCTCCGTTTGTGCTTATAAAGGTGCTGTGAGCTCTGTCGGAAATATATTCCTCTTTAGTGCCGAAGAATATATCGTCGCCGATATGAAGGATATGCGTCGCATATTTTACAGCTGCGTTAATATCGTGGGAAATCATAATTATAGTGATGCCCTGTCTGTTAAGCTCCTCAATAAGCTCATACATCTGTGCGGTAACCTTCGGGTCAAGTCCCGATACAGGCTCGTCAAGAAGCAGAAGCTTCCTTGTAGCGCAGAGCGCTCTTGCGAGAAGCACGCGCTGCTGCTGACCGCCCGAAAGCTCGCGGTAGCATTTCCTTTTAAGCTCGGTTATTCCCATTCTCTCGAGGTTTTCCTTTGCAAGAGCCTTATCCCTCTTTGAGTAAAACGGTCTGAAGCCCTCCTTTGAAAGACAGCCTGAAAGCACTATTTCCCATACGGAAGCAGGGAAGTCCTTCTGCACAACCGTCTGCTGCGGAAGGTAGCCTATTTCATTTCTTTTAAGCCCGTCGCCCGTGGTTATTTCACCGCTGATTAGTGGCTGGAGATTTAAAAGAGTTTTCATAAGCGTTGATTTGCCCGAGCCGTTTTCTCCGACTATGCAGAGATAATCGCCCGAATTAATCTCAAAGCTGAGCCCTTCTATAACAGCCTTGCCGTCATATCCGAGAGTAAGATTTTCGCATTTAAGTATTGCCATTTTGTCCTCCGTAATTATTGATTACGCTGTAACTTGTTTTAATACCTCAAGGTTTTCAGCCATAATGTCATAATAGCTTGTACCGTTTTCAATATCCTGAGCCGTTATTGACTGCATTGAGTTAAGCGTCATAACCTGCTGGTCCTTTGTCTTTGTGTTTTCAATGATTGTGTTTGCGAGCTTGCCGTCGGATTTGTCGATGATAAGCACATATTTAAGTCCGAGCTCATCGACCTTCTCGGCAAGGAATTTAACTGTTTCAAAGCTTGCCTCGGTTTCAGCCGAGCAGCCGACAAACGCCGCATAGTACCTGAGTCCGTAATCGTCGGTAAGATATCTGAACGGGAAGCGGTCGCCGAATAAAAGCGTGGTCGTTTTCGCGTTCGCCATAGCAGCTTTGTATTCGTTGTCAAGCTCGTTTAACTTGTCAACATAAACGCCTGCGTTGTCGTAGTATACCTGCGAGTTTTCAGCGTCGAGCTTTGCGATTGCCTCCGTAATCT
>CADAUV010000057.1 GCA_902791235.1 Oscillospiraceae bacterium | reverse complement strand
GGCACCCCCCACTCTGTTTCCTACACTGTCAGAGGCTCGCACATTGCAAATGTTAATATTTCCTGGGGTTCCGATTTGTCTGAAGCTACCGCACATGTTAATTGTGAGAATTCCCATTGCGGTTATACGGATGATATTCCCTGTGAAATAACAAGCAAAGACAAGGAAGACAAGATTATCTATACCGCAACGGTTGTTGTAACGGATAATACTTATACCAGCACTCAGGTTATAACCAAAGAAGGAATAACCGTTAACAAATCCGAAAACGGAATGGTTGAAGCTGACAAGAAATTTGCTCTTTCCGGCGAAACCGTTACTCTTAATGTCACACCCGCAGACGGTTATGCGTTAAAGAGTATCAGCGTAACGGCTCAGGACGAAACGGAAATAACCCTTTCGGGCGAAGGAAACACCAGAACATTTACTATGCCCAATACGGACGTAACCGTAAATGCGGAATTTGAGAGAATCGCAATGGACGGATACAACCTCACGCTTGACAACGGTATCAGGGTTAACTTCTATATTGATACCCCGTTCTATGAGGCAGAAGGCGGAACAATTAAGTATTCTTACCTCACTACAACAGAGGATAAGAGCGCCGAAAGAACCGTCTATGAGGTTAACGTGAATGACCTTGAGCAGCAGGATAACGGCACAAGAAAGCTCACCTTAGACGCGGCTCCTGCCCAGATTGCAGAAAACTATGCAATCACCGTTTATGACGCGGCAGGAAACGAAAAGGGAACGATTACCGCTTCTATTGAGAATTACTGTAACGCTGTTCTCAGAACTGATGCTTATGCGGCATATCACGACCTTGCGCAGTCACTCCTCAACTACGGCGCGCTTGCAGATGAATTCTTCGGCTACGCAGCGCTTTCAAATGCAGTTAACGTAGGCGGCAATTATTCAGTCAGCCATTCGGATGATTACAAGGCTGATGTTGATACTTCCGATGGCTCTCATCTCAGGACAAACGCTCACGCTTCGCTTACGCAGGGCAGCGTTCAGATTGCAAGCGTATCGTATGTAGCACTTCTTAATCCCGAATTCCGTTTCTACGTTTCAAATCTTACAGAAGCCGAGGCTACAGCAATCAATGTCAGCATTGATAAGACGGGCTTAAACGCAAAGATGGTTAAGACTGATAACGGCATTTGCGTTAGTGTAACAGGACTTAACGCAAGCGACTTCGCAAAGACGTTTACCGTAACGGTAGGCACAACCGAAATAACCTATAACGGCTATGCTTACCTTTACACTGTTTTGAATGACAGCACAGCAGACGCAGCACTTAAAGACCTTGCAAAAGGTGTATACAGATATACAGCGGCTTGCGAAGCGAAATTCGCATAAGGAGGTGGTAACAAATGAAAAAGTACAAGGAACCTGAATTCAAGGTTGTAAATACAAAAACTCAAGACGTTATCACCACCTCAGGTGAAAGCGGCGGGCTTCCAAGCGGAAACTCCGGCTGGGAAGCTTACGGTAACGGCGGCGTACCGATTATTAAATTATAAAATGAGAAAACGCTATGAAAAAACACCGAAAATCCGAAATACGATTGAAGATTATTTCGTATAATATGCAAACGCATTTTATAAATTTACGAAAGGAGAGAAAATATGGATTACGCAATGACCGCTGAACAATTTCAGAATATGGACCCTGCACAGCAGACAGGTACTATTATCGGTGCTTGTATTGCTATTGTGCTGATTATTATTGCTGACTGGAAGCTGTTTTCAAAGGCGGGCGAGGCAGGTTGGAAATCGCTTATTCCGATTTATAATATTTACACGCTCGTTAAAATCGTTGACGGCAACGGAATTAAATTCCTGCTGCTTTGCCTTCCGATTGTCAATATTGTTTACGGCATTATCCTTAACCTTCGTATGGCAAAAGCATACGGAAAGGGTACGGGATTTGCTATCGGATTGATTTTGCTTCCGAACCTGTTTCAGCTTATTATTGCCTTTGGCAGTTCAGAATACGTTGGACCGCAGGGTAAGAAAAACTGATTATGCAAAAAAATGTGCAGTCCTGATATTAGGGCTGCACAAATCTTATAGACTTAATCATCTTAAATGATATTATAATAAATAATATATATAATCGGAGGAAAATCTAATGAAAAAATATTAAAAATAATTCTTTCTCTTTTACTTATTTGTTCAATTATTCTTTCCTTTGCAGTTTGCGCTTCAAATGGCAAGGAAAACAGTGAAACAAATGAAGGTGCAATTTCGCTTCAGGCAGTACTCGACGAATTCAAGGCGAACAAGGATTATACGGATATGAAGGCAATGTATCCGAACACAACCTTTGAGGAAAAGCTTGAAGGCGACAGCATCATTCTTAACATCAGCGGTACCGACGGCGTTGAAGGAAATTATGAATTCAAAAAGGACAGCGATTACCTTTCAGTAACCTACGGTAATGAGGATTATACTGCTTATTCTTTCGTTATGTTTATGGCGGAAGCTGTTTATAAGCAGCTTGGTATGGAGCCTGCGCTGGTAAACGGCTATACTGCAGGCTGCGAAGCGTTTGCTGTCGATAACAAGTATTTCGTTACGGAAAATGATGAAGCGGCGGCTAAGACCACCAATAAAGTATATATCGCTGGCAAGTACGATATGAAAGAGCTTGACACAATGTATATCAATGATAAGGCGCTTGAATACACCGACGCATTAAATGACGAATTCAGAAACGGCGTTGTAAACTGCGGCAAAATCAGAATGATTTATTACAGCGATAAAAACCACGTGGATATCGTATTGTCCGAATACGGCTCAAGAGGCGACCTTACATATCAGTCAATGGTAAATACTGTTAAGAAGCTTCAGCCGACAAACGCCGACGTTTTTGAAAAGAATTATACCGAACTTAAGGAAACTGACGCAGACGGAATTAAGGTGACATACGGTCTCAGCGATGAACTTAAAACCGAGCACGAGCTTACCGAAGAAGAGGGATATGAATATACCGTTCTTCACATCGGCAAGTAAATAAAAACAACAGGCGCGAATTATTTATCGGAGAAAAAACATGGATTATAATTTTGATGTTGCAATAGTAACTGCCGTTAAAATTGAAACCGAAAGCGTTATGCGGCTTTATGATGACTGGAAGGAAGTCAAAATCAGCAGCGACACTCAGGTGTACTATGAAACAAGCTTTGAAAAGGACGGTGTAAAAAGGCGGGTTATAACTGCCCAGCAAAACGAAATGGGAATGACTGCCGCCTCATATCTCGCGTCAAAAATGATTAGCCTGTTCAGACCGCGCTATCTAATTATGGTCGGCATTGCCGCGGGCATCGGCGCAGAGCAGATTTACGGCGATGTTATTGTACCCGACGTTATCTGGAACTATGCCGCAGGCAAATTTGTCAGCGCTGAAAAAGCGGACATAACCTTTGGCGATATCGGCTTTTTGCCGCGTCCCATTGCTATTGAGATTGACGAGGAAATTTTAAGTATTATTAAAGCGCTGAAAGACAACCCCGATAATGAATTTCATCTTCACATCGGACCTATGGCTTGCGGAAACAGTGTTGTTGCGAACCGTGATGTTGTCAACAAGCAAATCCATTCGCTTTTCCCTAAAACTGCAGGTCTTGATATGGAGTCTTACAGCGTCTTTTATGCCGCAATGCACGCCACCGAACCCAAACCGAAAGCAATTGTTATAAAGAGCATTTGCGACTATGCGGATTCCGAAAAAAGCGACCAGTATCAGAAATTTGCGTCATACACAAGCTCACGCTTCGCCAAATTCCTTTATGAGAACTATCTGAAATATGAATAGTTTTTAATGAAACAAACAAAAGCTCCCCATCCAAATGGATGAGGAGTTTTATAAAACCGTCAATTTGTACTGCCCCTGTATTCTACGCAAAGCATGGTCAAATCGTCGAACTGTTCTGCATCTTTGACAAATTCATCAACATACGTCCTTACGTTCTTTAGTATTTGTTCGGGCTCGACATTCGGATTGCTGTTCAGCGCCTCAAGCATACGCTCCGTACCGAACAGCTCGCCTGCAGCATTTGTTGCTTCGGGTACACCGTCGGTATAAAGAAAGAGCTTTGCGCCGGGAGTGAGTTGTATCTCATATTCCTTGTATTTCATCCCTTCCATGCCGCCGATAACAAATCCGTGCTTGTCCCTGTATAGCGTGAACTTGCCGTCAGTAGGCATCAATGCAGGAAATTCATGACCTGCGTTCGCGGCGGTTAATTTGCCTGTTGATAACTCAAGAATACCTAACCATACCGTGACGAACATTTCCTCTTTGTTATTTGAACATATAGTTGCGTTGGTGTCGGTAAGTATCTGCGCGGGAGTTTTGCCCATTTTTGCGTTATTCGCAATAATGATTCTCGACGCCATCATAAACAGCGCAGCAGGAATACCCTTGCCTGATACATCAGCCATAACCAAACAGAGATGGTCGTCGTCAACAAGGAAGAAGTCATAGAAGTCGCCCCCAACCTCTTTGGCGGGATCCATAGAAGCGTAAACGTCGAACTCCTCTCTTTCGGGAAAGGCGGGGTAGATGTTCGGCAGCATAGCCGACTGTATGGACGAAGCCGTTGTGAGCTCTGCTTCAATGCGGGATTTATCCTGTTGCTGTATTTGATATTTGCTGTTCAGATTCTGAACAATCACAGAGAACATATATACCGCAGCGCCGACAGTTGCAAAAATAATGAACTGTATTCCATAGGAAAAAGACTGGATAGCAATTGCAATAATAGGAGCAATCATATATATCCAAAAAGCAGACCTGAGCTTGGAATCAATATTATCTTTGAAACGAATCAGCAGAACGATATCCGCTATCAGCATAGCAAGCGGACAGAGATTTGAAACAATGTACGCTGGGGAACGATGATACACATTAGAAGCGTCAAAGTAATAGAGCCAATCAAATCCCCAGCCGACGCTCAATAGCACAATATGAACACAAAGCAGAATCAAAAACAAAATACCGAATATTTTGTTTGTCTTTTTATCGGCTTTTGACGCACCGAGAATCAGCAGAGACATCATATACGACATAAAGCCTGCCGCAATCATTTCTGTGAATGTTACGATATAGAGCGCAATTCGCACGCCGCTGCCGGGTATTCCATCCATTAACTGCCGTGCAAGATGTGCAGAAATATAAAGAATAATAACCGAAAAGAAAACTTGAAAATATCTTCGTACTTCTTTTCGCAGGTGAGATGAGGCATTAATCTGCAGCAAGCTCAATCCGCAAATACCGATACCTGCTGCAATAAATATTAGATTTATCAGGTTAAAAACAGATACACTGAATATCATTTTTTAGTCCTCCTGATTATCGTTATAAATTACACTGTGTTATTATATATTCTATCATATGTCACACCGTCTTTCAATTAAAAAACAGGATTTTTTATACTTTATTCAGTTGTGCTAAAATACAATGTTATGGTTTTAAATTAATAATTATAAAATTAGTAGAGAATAGCTTATAATTTCAAATCAAGCATTTACAAAAACGAAAAAATATTGTATAATTTAATGTATTATTCTTGGAGAAAACAAAGAGGTAAATCACATTGAAAAATGGTTTTTGTGAACGGAAATTCCGTTCAATGTTTATATCAGGTACATTTACAAAGGCTGTAATGTACATAATGCTCCTGTGCGACAGTATCATCGCAGGATATTTTATTGGCGATACAGGAGTTGCTGCAATTAACGCTATAACACCTGTTACGGGCGTTGTAACATTTTTCGGTGATCTTGTTTCAACAGGCGTTGGAATTGTGTTTGCAAGAGAAGTCGGCGCGATGAGAAAGAAGCGTGCTGATGAAATATACAGCCAGGGACTGATTATAAGTATTTCAATCGGTTTAATCTCGGCTCTTACAATCTTCTTTATCAAAGATATATATTTTAAGGCAAACGGTATAACAGGCGATATTCTTAACAATGCGCTTCAATACTACCGTCTCGTTCCGCTCAATGCTTTTCTGACTATCTTCATATTTTATATTGAACAAATGGTATACAGCGACGGCGACGAGCTTTGCAATAACATCTGCTATTTGTTCCAGATTGGCGGCAATATTATTCTTTCAATTATACTGACCAAATTCTACGGAATGGTTGGAATCATACTCGGCTCGGTAATCGGAAACGGTCTGGGAATCCTTGTTTGCTTCTGGCACTTTTTCCGCAAAGGAAATACGCTTCATTTCGTTTGGCATCTGTCTTTTAAAGACTTCCTGCTTACATCACGGTACAGTATAGTGGATTCGTCCGTATATCTCTGCTGGGCGTTGATGGACTATGTGATGATAGGCTTTGTATCAAGAAACTATGGGGATACAGGTCTTATAACTCTTGCAGTAGTAGTAAGCCTTATTGAATTCAGCGTTGTAATGGACGGCGTAGGAATGGCAATGCAGCCTCTGATTGGAACCTACTTCGGCGAAAAGAATCACAAGTTAATTAAAAGAGTAATGAAGTCAGGTATAAAAGCCGCCCTTATTGAAGGCGTAATTGCAACAGCGTTAATACTGATTTTTGCAAAGCAGTTCTGCGGCCTTTTCGGAATCAAAGGCGGTGCAGCGCTTGCGCCGTCAATGGCTGCTATCCGTACTGTCTCGCTTGGATTTGCATTTTGCAGCGCCGTATCTCTAATGACTTCATATTATATGCTGATAGACCGTATCGGAATGTCGGTATGCGTTTCGTGTATACAAAACGGATTGCTTTATATGCTCCTGCCGATAACCGGCTCCGTATTGCTTGGCGCAGGCGGTATGTGGGCAGGCTTTGCAGCAGCGCCTGTACTTACCCTAATCGGCACCTTGCTCTTTGTTTATATAAAATTCGGAAAGGACAATTTCCCGTTCCTGCTTAAAGATATGGATACGGAAATTGTAGTTATGGAAAACGTCCTAACTGAAGAAAATGCGGTTGCGCTTTCCGAAAGCGTCGGCAAAAGCCTGCTCGCCCATCATTATTCAAAAACAGAAGCAAACCGCGCCTCTCTCTTTACAGAGGAGATTTGCTTAACAATTCTTGAAAAGAACAAACAGGCAAAGAAGCCTGTTCTCATAGAGCTTTCGCTCTTCTTTGAACCTGATTCGGTTCTTATAATTCAGCGTGATTCAGGCGAATTATTTGACCTTACCGACCCTGACCTTCATATTAAGGGATTAAGTAGCTTTATACTCAGCGGGCTTATGGAAGCACATAAGGAAAAGGCGTATTTGGTGACTACGGGATACAACAGAAATATGATACGCTTTTCACGCAGCGAACAGTAAATAGGGAGGTAACAAATGAACGTATATGATTTTGACGGAACAATTTTTTATTCGGATTGCTCAATAGGCTTTGCTCTTTGGTGTATGAAACGCCACCCTAAATTGTGGTTTACTTTCTTCCCCGGTATAATGAAAGCGTTGATACAACATAATAGAGGGAAGATTCCGAATTGTCAGCTGCAGCGCAAGATGTTTAGTTATCTCACGATGATAGATGATTATGACGAACAGATTGAAAAGTATTGGGACAAATATGAGTGCAGAATATCCGAATGGTATCTTGCGCAGAAAAGACCTGACGACCTTATTATCAGCGCATCTCCCGATTGCATTATCGGACCTATCGCAAAAAGACTCGGCGTAAACTATATGGCGACTGAATATGACCGTGAATTCGGAGTATTTCTGAATAATCTGATGTACGCAAAGGAAAAGGCAAAGTACATTTTTGACCACGGTTTCCCCGTGATTGATAATTTTTATTCCGATTCTCTTGCAGATACACCGCTTGCTCTATGTGCGGAAAAGGCGCATTTAGTAACGAACAAAGCCACCACAGTAGTTGACTGGCCCGATTTAGATGAGGAAACAATGGATAAGGTGAAAAAGAAAATTGACACCGGATGGAACATTCACTTGAAATAATAATTACATACAAAGGAGAACTAAAGATGTTTAATGTTGAAAAGAAATCAGAAGGTAATAATGTAACGCTTGTATTAACGGGAAGATTGGATACCTCTACTGCACCTAAACTTGAAGAGGAAGTAAAGACGAGCATAGAAGGAACAGAGAACCTTATTCTTGATTTTACAGAACTTGAATACATATCGTCAGCAGGTTTGAGGGTGTTGCTTTCGACACTCAAAATGATGAAAAATCAGGGCTCAATGAAGATAATCAATGTAAACGAAACCGTTAAGGAAATATTTGAAATCACAGGCTTCTCGGATATATTAACTGTCGAGTAGTGCTGACCAAGTATTTATTTGGAATATTTTTTTGGTAAACAGACGACGAAATGTTGCCTATTTCGTTATACAACAAGGGCTCGGAGCGTTGCGCTCCGAGCCTTAATCTTTATCTGGACTTTCAAACAGAGATGAGAAATGACTCCTTAATGTTTCTTCAAATAGCTGTTTGCTTCTCTTTTTCCAATTCCTGTTTTCTGCCATTTTTGAGGATATATAAAGCAAAAGTCCCTCATAATAGTCGCTCGTTGTGTGCTTTTTAACTGGTTGCTTTACCTACCAAACGCCTGTTTTGGAATACTGGACAAGCCGTTCCGCATTCCCGCTCGTAAAACGGTAATGGTTGTAACTGGTTTGACCTGCATCGTATTCATAACGAGCTCTTTTTCTGTACAAATCAACGAGTGCTTCGTCTAATTCAACTTTACCGTTCTCACGATGAAATTCAATAACATGTACAAAGCAATTTTTGTAAGCATGCCACGCAGTAAGGACGCTGTATCCTTGTGATATTATCTGCTCTCTGGCATTCTCACTTAATATTTCAACATTCATTAAATCAACTCCTGTAAATGTAAATTCGGGAAACCCGTAATTCAATTATACAGAAATCTACATACGAATACACTTATCACGAATTTTGAAAAACGAGTGTATTTTCCGTCGTTTATCACTTATACAGTTAACACGAGTTTTGTTTTAATATTTGCAGTATTTATGCCGAAGCAGATGCAGTTTTAATACTTAGAGCGTTAGAGGATGTTCTTGTTTGGATATTAGATCTTTAATTCAAAACAAGGGGACCCTTTTGATTTCGATATTTACACATTTGATGCCTCCGTACTCTAGGTGAAAAAGTGTTTATACCCATCCATACTTCGAGAAAACTCTTTATACTCCGTAAAAAGAGGATAGTGCAAAAATAGGAAAATAGGGCAAATCGGTAGTTATTTACCAATTTGCCCTATTGCTTTTTACCCTATAAATGCAAAAAGCCCTTAAATAAAGGCTTTTTTGCTGTATCACTTTAGTGATAGTAGGGTGGTGCAGGAGATGGGACTTGAACCCACATGAACTTGCATTCACTAGAACCTGAATCTAGCGCGTCTGCCATTCCGCCACTCCTGCATATATTATTAATTTGACTTATATAAGATAACACAATGTTCTTGAATTGTCAAATAATTATGTTATAATTTTATTGGTGAAATTATGAAAAAATATATCGGCTTGATACTGGTTGTTATCACAACCGCATATTCTGTTTATTATGCTTCGCTCGGCGGTTTTAAGGGTAACGGCGGTGCGCTGTCAAAAATCGGACTTACACATCCGCTTCTTTTTGTTCTTTGGGGAGCGCTCACCTTTATTACCCTTACATATCTTCTTCTTTTATCATACTCAGAGATAAAATACAGCTTTTATAAGTACCTTATTGCACTGTCGCTTGCAGGTATGCTGATGACAGTTTTATTTGACTTTGACTATGACGATAAACTGCAGTACTATATTCACTGTACAGGCTCTTTAATGTTTTCCGTCGTAACGAGCATAAATGTTTTTTCCCTTTTTATGATTTCAAAAAGGTATGTCCTTTCCTGCATTTGTGCCGTTATTGTTACCGCCGATTTCATCCTTTTACTGATATTTAAGGAAACGGCTTTTATTGAGCTTTTCCCCGTTTTTACAGGATATGTCCTGTTACTTATCAATGTCTTCACAAAAAGGAGGTGCGCCGTTGAAGCTCAATCATTTGCTCAGAGAAAATGACCTTCTGCCTTTTCATATGCCGGGGCATAAGAGAAATTCGCGCTTCGGTATTTCAGGCAGTGAAATTGATATAACCGAGATTGAGGGCTTTGATAACCTTCATAATGCCGACGGTATATTAAAGGAGCTTGAGGATACCTATTCAAAGCTTTATTCCTCATCAAAGAGTATCCTTTCCGTTAACGGCTCAACCTGCTGTGTGCTTTCAGCAGTTTTTGCTCTTTGCGGCAGGGGGGACAAGATAATAATTGCAAGAAACTGTCATAAGTCAGTATATAACGCCTGCCTTTTAAACGAGCTTGCGGTTACTTATATAGAGCCTGAATTTGATGAAAAGCTCGGTATGTACACCAAGGTTTCACAGCAGGCGCTTGATAACGCTTTAAAAGCCGCTCCCGACGCTAAGGCGGTAGTTATCACATCTCCGACATATGAAGGCGTTATCAGCCGTGTGAGCTGTGATATTCCGCTTATAATTGACGCTGCGCACGGCGCCCATTTCGGCTTTGCGGATTTCCTTCCCGAAAAGATGTACGGCGATATCGTCATCAATTCCCTTCATAAAACCCTGCCCGCTCTTACGCAGACGGCGGTTATTCATATATATAACCCCGAGCTGACAGAAGGGGTAAAAAAGTATATGGATATTTTTGAAACAAGCTCTCCGAGCTATGTGCTTCTTGCTTCTGCCGATATCTGCGCTGATTTTCTTAAATCGCCTGAGCCGTTATATGAGGAGTATAAAATTAATCTCGACGAGTTTAAAACAAAGCTTAGCCTTCTCAGTAATATTCATCTTTACGATAACGACGACCCAACGCGTCTTGTGGTTTATTCCGACAATATGAACGGTGTTGAGCTTGCAGAGCTTTTAAGGCGTGAATACAGAATTGAGCCCGAGGGCGCTACGCTTAATTATGTTATTCTGATTTCAACCGTATGCGACGAAAAAGAAGCTTTTAACAGCCTTTTTGATGCGCTTGCGGATATAAGTAAAAATCACTTTGGTAACTATTCTTTTTATGTAGAAAAGCCGCCCTTGCCCGAGGTTTACTGTAAAATGTCCGAGGTTAAGGAAACCGAGGAAACACAGCTCGAAAATTCTGTCGGGAAGGTCAGCGGAGAATTCATATTTGCATATCCTCCCGGTATTCCTGTTATTGCGCCAGGTGAAGTTATAAGTGAGGAACTTTTAAAAACGATATCGCAGATGAAAAAAACAGGCGTAAATCTCATAAGCGACGGAGATATAACTGCTAATACTATATTGACAAAAAAGCATTAATAATGTAAAATATAGAAAAATTAAGAAAGAGGTGTTCTTATGAAAAAGATTAACACTTTAAGTTCACGCAATCTTTGCGAATCTGCTAAAAAGGGCGGCTGCGGCGAGTGCCAGACCTCTTGTCAGTCAGCAAGCAAGACTTCCTGCTCAGTAGCAAATCAGAAGTGCGAGCAGATTAAGAAGTAAATAAAAGAATTAAGACGGAAGGTTATTCCGTCTTTTTCTTTGAGGTGTAATATGATTCACGCGTATAAGATGAACGGTTATAATATAATAATTGACCAGAACAGCGGATGCGTTCATTCCGTTGACGAGGCTACATATGATATTATAACAATGTATGAAAACAATACTGAGGATGAAATCAAAGCTTTCATTCTTGATAAATATAAAGATGATGAAACTGTTACTTCGCATGATATTGACGAGTGCTTCCGG
>CADAUV010000056.1 GCA_902791235.1 Oscillospiraceae bacterium | reverse complement strand
TTCCGGACGTGGTGCTACGCTTCAATATCGATTGATTTCGTACATCCGATAATGATTGGATCCTCGATCGATCGCTTCGTCCAACGCTTGCCCTGCCGCCTCAATCAAATCTTTTGCAGAAGACAACTCCTTGCCGGTGACGGCAAGCCCCAGTTTTTTGCAGTGCTCCTCCAGGATGGGATCCAGCTCCTCAATGACGTAGAGCTTTTTCACCTTGGCGGCAAAATCCCGGATGCGCTGCTCCGGCAGGGGATTGACAAGACCGATCTTCAGGATGCTCACGCTGTCGCCGAACAGGACATCGCCGCCGCTGTAATCGCTGCCGTTAACAAGAACCTCGGCGCTTCCGCCCACCGCCGTAACATCAAGCTTAAGGTACGGCACGAGTGAGTTTACCGCCGTGATTATATCAAAGGTCGCATTGTCAACCGTCGCCTGTGAAGGCGAGGCTTGCTTAATGTCGGAGAACTCCTCAAGCAGAGAAGTAAGAGCCGAAACGGACGCCTTTGAATAATCGTCTTCATCAATACCTTCTGCAAGCGCTACCGCGCTGTCATATGCAGAATAATCGGGTAAAGCAGTGCTTTCAAGCACGCAGTATATATAACAGTTTTCTTCAAGGCTGAAGCTGTAAGAGGTACCGCCGCTCTGCGCCGCAATCACCTCATCGGTATCGGCATTTCTCAAAATCCAGCGTGCTACATTTTTGCCGCCTGAATAAGTAGCCGTTACCGTACTTCCTGCCGAAAGATTATCCGTACTGTCGGAAACTTCCCCGTTAACAGTTAAAGTGATATCATTGTACTCGCTTGCACTCGGAATATAAAGCACGCCGTGCTTATCCTCAAAATCCGCAAGCCACACACATTCACCCGATGAACATTCGGGAATTGCATAATTAAATGAGGTTGTAAACTCAGGGCTCAAGCCGCCGATTTCCTTCTGATAAAGAGCATATACCTGCGAGTCGGTCATCGCGCCGTCAAAGCACTGTACATTATCAAGCGAGAGCGAGCAGGTACCCCAGTACGGAGTGTACGAGCCAAAATAGAGTTTGGTGTCAGAGCTTGTCAGGAAGCTCATAAGACCGCCTGCGCTCTGATACTGCGAGGTGCCTGTAACCGTAACCGTCTGAACAAGCTCGCCGTTAATATAAATTCTGAAATTATAATCATCAATAATATCAACGGTTACAAACTGCCACTGCTGCTTGACTATCCGATTACAGGGTGTTTCATAATCGAAATAAAGACCTGCTGAGGAATAATTACCGTCAGTACCGCCGTTTCCTATATTAAGCCTTATATAGCCGTCAGTGCCTATTGTAAAGTACTTGCACTCGGCGGTTTCGCCCTGAGCAAAGGTGATTGACTCCTTATTATCCCAGTAGTTTCCGTTTATCCTCTGCCAGTAGCTCACGGTAAAGCCATCAGTGCTGTCTGACGCCGCAAAGGGGCTCTCGCCTGTTGAAGCATAATTCGAGGATGCACCGCCCGAGTTAGCCCACGGGAAAGTGGCAGTGCCAGTTCTTCCGTTATTGTCCGCCGTATCGTGCCTTACATAATTACCTTTATCCGCATTACCCGTATATGGCACTGCTCCGAGGGAGTCGGTAAAATCATTACTGTAAAGCGGAGCCTCAGGTGCATTTACAAAGGTTTCAAAGCTGACATCGTCAAGGTATGCTTCCGCAGTACCTGCCATCGTGCTGTAACGCGAGAATGAAGCACCGTAATACAGCTTCACATTTCTGTCTGCAAGATAAGAAAAAATACCGTCGCTGCCGCTCACGCCTTCAGGATAGCCCGAGGCGCAAAGCTGTGATAAATTATATGACTTCGCAAGAGCATTATTTATATAGTAATCAAGAATATGCTCGCCGTTTAAATTCTTATAAACCGTGATATCAATATCCGTCCAGCCCCTGCCGACAGTATTTACATCGGCGCTTGTATTGATATCAAAATAACAGTTATTTGCTCCGCCGATGCCGCCGTTTCCGTCGTTGAACAGGATAGTTCCGTTACTCATAATAATGAAATATCTGTTATCGGAATTCTTTCCTGTCGAGAAATTAATCAGGCTGCTGTTCCATCCCTCGTCGGTAACAGCGTTCTGCTTAAAGCTGATTGTTACGCCCTTTGACAAATCCTTGCCTGCAAAGGGATTTTCGCTCTCCTTAACGGTATTTGCGCCCTTTGCGTGAACACTGTATACGCTCATATCAATGACAACATACGGTATTGATTTTGACGAAGCATAGCTCTGTGAATAAATACCGTTTTCGCCGTACATAATGATATTCGGCGTATTAGTGAAGGCGTTATCCGCTATTGTGCCGAGCGCGGAAACGGTGCGAAATTCATTAAGCGCGGTGCAGTCCTTGAAGGCATAAACACCGACCGACTGAACTGCCGTTTTCGATATATCAAGCTTACGAAGGGAGGAGCATTTTGCGAAAGCGCCCTCACCTATTGATGTGATTGTACTCGGGAGAGTTACGCTCGTAACATTATCATAACCGTAAAAGGCATACGCGCCGAGCGTTGTAACGCCCTCTTCCACAACAATTGTTTTGATTATATCCGTGTTGTACTGACCGTCAAACAAGGCGTCTTTAAGCTGGTCGCCCCACGGCGCAGTGCTGCCCATACCGTTAACTCCGTTTGAAGAGGTGTAGGCATAATCGTTCATGGCGCCGTTACCGCTGATTGTAAGAGTCCCCGTAAGTCTGTTAAGAGTATAGGATATATTACCGTCGGTACCCGTTACAAGCGTTGACACGCCCTCGTTATTCCTGATGATGTAACGCGCGAGGTCGGCTGTCGCAAAGTCCATTGCAAAAATACCCGACGGCTTTGTTTTATTATATGTAAAGGTTTCATATCCGGGATTAACCTTGGATGCAAGGTTTGAAGGATTGGGAATAGCGGAGTCAGATACCGTCGAGGAGAAATTGATATAATACTCTCCCCTGTAATGACCGAGGGAAAGCATCTCCTGTGTTGCCAGCTTTTTGCTGTCGGTATTCCACTTATAGTGGTCCTGAATATGGAAGGTTCCGCAGCCTGTATTCACATTTGTTACATTCTCATAAACAGGCGTTGCGTATGTTGTGTCGGAGTAGTCGCCCCACTTGATTTTCTGACCTGATTCCTCCTCGCTTGCCGTTGAGCCCGAGGTTGCGATAATCTGGTCAAAGCGGTTCATAAGTACGCATTTGCCCCTTACGGAATCGAGTGTCGGCACGCTCTTTCCGAGATACCAGTAATCGTTATAATTATAGCTTTCACCGTAAAAATACTTAGACTGCCCGTAGCCGTGGATGTATTCATAAACGGCTGAGGTGAAAACGGCAGCGCCTGCGTTACCGTCATCCTCCTTTATTGATACAAGGACAGTTTCACTCGGATGAGCGTCAAGCCAGTTATAGACATCGCGAAGCACATAATCAAGGTAGTAATAATCGTTATCGTTCCAGCAATCGGCAGAGCCGTGAACAGTCTTTATTGAATAGGTTGAGGAGTCAACCTCGCACCTTATATCAAGAAATCTTATGCCTGCGTTAAGCTGCTCAGTGATATTCAGATTCTGACATTTTGCAGTACCTGACACAATCCAATCGTTATTAAACTTTCTCGCGCAGGAATCGTGGGTACCGGGTATCGTAATTTCGGTAAGCCTTGTTTCCCCTCTTATCGCGCTCATCCAGCTTTCAGTCGATACGCTGTCAAGCGTAACGGCGCTTTCATACTGAGATGAAGCTTCGGCAGTAAACGGCATCACCGATAAAAGCATTATCAGTGAAAGAAAAGCCGCCGTAAATCTTTTAATCATAATATCCCCTCTAATAAGCTTTAGTAAATAGCTCTCTCACGCTTATTTTAACACACAAAATATTTTAAAGCAATAAATTAATATTGAATTAGTTACATTATAGTGGTATAATCACCATTGACAGAAAAAAATGTCAAAAACACTTCAGAGGTAAAAACAGATGGATGTTAAAAAAGCAGCAAAAATTGTACTCGGTACAGCGGCGGCAGCGGGCGTATCCTACGGCGTGTGGTGGCTTAACTGGTACCACAAGTACTGTAAGTTAAAGCCATATACCCTTGCAAATATCAAGGGTACCGAGCTTGAAGGCACGGATATAAAGCTTATTGCCCACAGAGGTTACAGAGCGGTTGCGCCTGAAAACTCACTGCCCGCATACGAGGAAGCAGGCAAAGCGGGCTTCTGGGGCGCCGAGTGCGATGTATATATGACAAGGGACGGCGTGTGGATTGTTCACCACGACCCGTTCACACACAGGGTTATGGACAAGGACAGATTTGTAGAGCTTTGCACTTATGACGAGCTTTTGGAGCAGAACTTCAAGCAGGGCCACAATCTCGAAAAATACCCGAATCTCAAGGTATGCACGCTCGAGGACTTCTTCAAAACCTGTAAGAAATACAATATGCACGCTGTAATTGAGCTTAAGCACAAGGGTAACCAGAAGCATTATGACAAAATTATTGAGCTTCAGAAAAAATATGATGTTGAAGCTGATTATATTGCATTTGACTTTGTGGACCTCGTAAGTATGAGAAAGCTTACGGACGCGGATTTATACTATCTTGTTTACGACATCAAGGACAGCCAGATTAAAAAGGCGTTGACGCTTGAAAACTGCGGCATCAGCTATGACGGCGACGACAAGAGAAACCACGCGAACAACTGCGAGATGATAAGAAAATGCCATGAGGCAGGACTCAAAACTGCTACATGGGCGGTTGATGATGTTGAAACAATCAAAATGCTTTATAACGCAGGCACAAAATACATTACCACTAACGCAGTTACATACGAATAAACAAAAGAAAAGCACATCGCTTTAGGCGATGTGCTTTTCTTTTGCTCTTCTGTTCAGTCCTTTGCGATATGGACCGTATGAGTATTAAACGCCATTTCAATATCGCTTGAATCGACATAATCTTTAATGCGAAGATTTATATTGTTGAGAACACTTTTAAATTTGTTAATGTCAGCCTCCTCAATCACGAAAAAGGCGTTAATCTCCAGCGCGCTGTCGCCGTAGCTGTCAAAGCTAATGCGAATACCGTCGGCGTCAACCTCGGGTGTTTGTGTAAGAATCTTACGAAGCGCGTCAGTAAACTGCGTTACCTGATTTGAGGTCATAGAATAGGTAAGACCGTAGGTTGCGCTTACGGAACGGTTTGAAATTTTCGTCCAGTTTGTTACAACTGCATTCGCCATTTTAGTATTCGGAAAAACTCTTTCGCTTCCGTCAAGCGCGCGGATTCTCGTCGTACGGATTTTTATATCCTCGACAGTTCCCGAAACGCCCTCAACTTCGATAAAATCCTCAACCTCAAAGGGCTTGTCGAAAATAATAATAAAGCCTGAAAGCATATTCTCAACCGCATCCTTGCAGGCAAAGGCAACCGCCACGCCGCCAAGACCGAGCGCCGCGAAAAGCTTACTTGCTGAAAAGCCGAACTGCTCGAGCACAAGAAGAATTGCGAAGATTGCAATTGCGCCCCTCATAATATTACTGATGAATTTGACAGCGGTTTTCTTCGTCTGCGAACTGTCGTCGTGGAGCATAAAGTTATCCGAGCCTATAAGCCTTATACCGAACCACGCGGAGGTTATAATGAAGGCAAGCTTCACCGCAAAAAGTATCGGATTTCTTATTTCGCCCGAGGGCGCAATAATCTCCGTCGAGGCATAAACGGCGTCAATTAACAGAAAATATGAAAGCGGCTTGGTAAGACTTTCGGATATAGCCTTCTGTCCGTTTTGGTGCTTTTTCAGTACGGTTTTATTGAAAATGAAAACGATGAACTGCGCAATCTTACCTTTGAACAAAAGCGCAACTATAAAAATTGCGAGACCGATTATAAGCCTTATCAGCATTTCCTTCGTACTCTGTACGCTGCTTATTGACTCCTGAAGCTTTTCAAGTATTGTATTAAACATATTTAACCTCATATTTTTTCGGATTATTGCCGACGGCAAAAAGCACTAAAATGCGGGAGATGAAATATCTTCCGCATTTTTAAGTCATTTGCCGTGCTTATCCGTGTAAGCCGTCCGTACTTACGGAAGCATTACTTACAGGACGCACTAATCCTTTTATTAATAATTAACCATATAGCGGTCGATTTCCCACTGAGTAACTCTCTTCTTATAATCGTCCCACTCTTCCTTCTTACCCTCTGTGTAAGCGTTGAAAACATGGTCGCCGAGAGTTTCCCTGATGAACGGGTCAGCCTCCGAAGCCTCAACCGCCTCAATAAGAGATGAAGGAAGGCAGTCGATACCTGCTTCTGCTCTCTCCTCATCTGTTAAATCATAAACATTTGCGTCAAATGCAGGAGCGGGCTTAAGACCTCTCTTTATACCGTCAAGACCTGCTGCAAGGCAGAGCGCCATTTCAAGATAAGGGTTACAGCACGGGTCGGGAGAACGAAGCTCAACTCTTGTTCCCATACCTCTTGAAGCAGGGATACGAACGAGCACCGAGCGGTTTGAAGAGGACCAGGTGATATAAGTAGGAGCCTCATATCCGGGCACAAGTCTTTTGTATGAATTTACCGTCGGATTTGAATAAGGAGCGATACCCTTGATATGGTCAAGAATACCTGCAATAAAGCTGTATGCAGTATCGCTTAATCCTGTTTTTGAGTCAGGGTCATAAAACGCATTGATTGTGTTGCCGTTTTCGTCCTTGGTCATAAGCGACATATTTGTATGCATACCCGAGCCGCAGATACCGTATACTGGCTTTGGCATAAAGGTTGCATGAAGTCCGTGCTTTGTTGCATAGGTTTTAACAACATGCTTAAAGGTCATTACTCTGTCCGCCGTTGTCATAACCTCGTCAAACTTAAAGTCAATCTCGTGCTGACCCTGCGCAACCTCGTGATGTGAAGCCTCAATTGTGAAGTCCATATCCTCAAGCGCAAGGCAGATATCACGGCGGCAGTTCTCACCATGGTCAATAGGATTAAGGTCAAAATAGCTTGCCTCGTCGGCAGGGTCGGTTGTGGGCTTGCCGTCCTCGTCAAGCTTGAAGAGGAAGAATTCACATTCGGGTCCTACATTGAAGGTATAGCCCATTTCCTCAGCCTCATTCATAACCTTCTTTAAGACATTCCTCGGGTCGCCCATAAACGGAGTCTTATTATCTGCACAGTAAACCGAACAGATAAGTCTTGCCGTCTTGGCTACATGATGCTTTCTCCACGGTACGATTGCCCATGAATCGTAATCGGGATGAATGTACATATCGCTCTCATCAATTCTTACGAAGCCGTCGATTGACGAGCCGTCAAACATACACTCGTTGTCAAGAGCCTTCTCGAGCTGCGAGCGGGTGATTGCAACATTCTTCATAATGCCGAAAACATCCGTAAACTGAAGTCTTATAAACTCTACGCCGTTTTCGTCGGCACTGCGGAGAATATCCTCCTTTGTGTACTTACCCATAGTAAATACCCCCTAAAAAATTTAAAAATAAAGGCGTTTCAACATATGGTATACCCATATACAGAAACGCCCTCGTTCTGTAATATATTATATACAGCAAAGCAGGTTTTTGTCAATATTTTTATACAAATTTGTCCAAAACCGAAACACCTGCAAGGACGCACCGTATGTTTTTGTGCAATATAAACATAATTATGAATAGGAAAGAAACTGCTCGTCAATAACCTCGCCTGCAAGCTCCTTGTAATGCTCGACCGTACAGCCGTCCTGTGAATGAGAAGCCGCAAGCTCGTCCGTCCAGTCGCCGAGCTTATAGACATCAAAGACGAATTTGCCGTTGCTTCCCCTGTTATAATGAGTTACAACAGGAATAAACTTGGCTGTTGAAATACTGATGTTACCGTTATTCTTTTCAACCGTAATCTGCGCCATACCGCCGATTAATCTGTCAGCCTCGAGCTGATGTGAAATAAAGTTACCAAGCGAATAGTAAACAAGCATCTTTCTGCCTGTTTCATCATCGCTCACCCACTCGACAGGCTCAATAACATGAGGGTGGCATCCGATTACTATATCAACGCCGAGGTCAAGGAAAAGCTGAGTATAATCCCTCTGGTAATCATCAATACCGTTGCTGTACTCTGTACCCCAGTGAGGGAATACGATTACCACATCGGCATTCTGCCTTGCCTGTGTTATATCCGCAGTGATAACCTCCTTATCCATAAGGTCAACACACCACGGCTTATCAGCAGGAAGGTCAATTCCGTTTGTACCGTAGGTATAGTTTAACATAGCGAAGGTGATGCCGTTTTTCTCATAATACTTAATTGCCCTGTCAGCGCTTTCGTTTACGCCGAGCTGAACGACATTCTTATGCTCCTTGAAGAAATCAATCTCAGCCTGAATACCGGTAAAGCCCATATCCATAGAGTGATTTGAAGCGCAGGTAAACACATCAAAGCCCGCGTCTATTGCAGCTTCGCCGACCTCATAAGGAGTATTGAACATCGGATAGCCTGCATACGGCTCAATATTAGTGAGCATCGTTTCCTGATTGATTACCGCTATATCAGCCTTCTCAATCTCAGGCTTCATATTTGCATAAAGGGAGGTATAATCCCTTGTGCCGTCGTCAAGCTCGCCGGCTTCAATAAGCGTATTGTGAATAAGGTTATCACCGACAGCAAGGATTGTTACCTTGGAATTGACATTCTCGGGTACAGTGCTGTCCTCCTCATTAACGGCAGAAACAGAGGTCTGCGCAGTAGGAGCTTTAGCGTCGGTATTCTTTGTAACCCTGCCGCTTATTGCAAAGGCGGAAAGCACAACCACCGCCACTATTGCAGGAATAATAACAACGGAATATTTTTTGAAATCAAATTTCCCTTTCAAATAAATCACCTCAGTTATAATTTACCTTATTCTATCATAAAAATAAGAATAAAACAATTATTAAATTTATTTTAGTAATTAGTTGTTGACAGACGGCGAATTATTAATGTATTATTAAAATATGTTTTAAGGAAACACAGGAGGGAAAAATGAAAACTTTATTGGTATTTGTGCTCTTTATTGTCGGACTTGTGCTGATTATCAAGGGCGGAGACTGGTTTGTTGACAGCGCAAGCTGGATTGCAGAGGTGCTTGGAGTACCTAAATTCATCATCGGCGCAACAATCGTATCAATCGCGACAACACTGCCCGAAATGTTCGTAAGCATTGACGCTACTGCAAAGGGAAATGTTGATATGGCGGCAGGTAACGCGATAGGCTCGGTTACAGCCAACACCGCAATGATACTCGGTATATTCATTGTCTGTATGCCGTTTGCGGTTAAGCGTAAGGAATTTGCACCTAAAGCAACGCTTATGTTCGCAGCTTCCGTCGCTCTTGTACTCGGCTGTATTTTTACGCCGAAATTCGAGGCGACCTTCACAGACGAAACACAGTGGTTTTACAAGCTTTCAACAATCGGAACAATTGCACTCGGAATAATTTTTATTATTTTCTTTATAGAAAACTTCATCTCGATGAAAAACGAGAGCGTACAGATTGAGCCCTCGCCGACAAATATCGGTATTCAGAAGGAGGACAATATTGTACCCACCAAAGAAAATGCAACGGGCAAGGACTGGGCTATGAATATAGTTATGTTCATCGTAGGCGCGGCAGGAACTGTTATCGGCGCTAACCTCCTTGTAGATAACGGTACCGAGATTGCCGTAATGCTTCATGTTCCGCAAAGAGTTATCAGCGTTATTGCAATTGCGATAGGCACTTCCCTTCCTGAGCTTGTAACGACAATTACGGCTATAAGGAAAAAGGTCGGCGCGCTTTCCGTAGGTAATATCCTCGGCGCTAACATCATAGACCTTACACTTATTTTACCGATTTGTTCCTTTGTTTCTCTCGGTAAGGGTCAGGGAGCGCTCGCAGTTTCCGTATCGTCGGTTCATATTGATATGGTCGTATGTCTTGTTGCAATAGCTATTGCGGTATTCCCGACAATCATCACAAAGAAGTTCCACAGATGGCAGGGCGTGGTTACGCTTACGGGATACCTTGCTTATGCCGTAGCAACCGCCTTCCAGCTCATTACGGTATAACACTTAATAAAATTAAAACAATAAAAAAAAGGTCGCCCAAGGGATGGTCTTAATAAAGAAGTTTGAGCACGGCAATTTGCCGTGCTCTTTTTATATTGACAACAATTTCTAATATTGCATTCTAAACTTGACCTTATGATGGATTAAACATAATGACTAGCGTATTGTCATTACCTATCGCAACGGAGTAAGCAATTCCATTTTTTTCTATATCCTTTTGCCCCGGAGGCACTATGGAATCAGCTAATTCTTTAAGTTCATTCTCTGTGGGTTTTAAGCCATCGGGAATTGAGGAAAGCAATTTGTTCAACACTTCATAGCAATCATAGTTTTTGACTTTTATTACGGTAGACTTTCTAGATGAATAAACTATCTGATTGTTCTCGTTAATAGTAAAAATCAGCTGTCCGTTACTAATCAATATTGCCCCAGTATTACTTGATTTATTAAGCATTTGATAATTATTCTCTGTACTGTTTTCTTCTGACCACGAATCGAAGCTATACCCTTGTTGCGTGAAATACTCTTTCAATATTTGCATCGCCTCATATTCGCTAGGCAAGAAATCGGCAGCATTATTGCTTGTCGTTTCCTCAGTAATAAGTTCCGTTGTGGAAGATGTATTTGTAATTATTTTGTTGTCCATGCCAACACTTTCACTATTACCGCATCCACTAATTGCTGTTGCAATAATAGTTAATGAAATAACTATTGAAAAGATTTTTTTCATAATAACCTCCTATAACTAATCGTGTTTATCTGTTTTATCATTGTTATTGTTTGTTTTCTTTGGATTAAACATAAAAATGATAGCTGCAATTAAAGAGAATATCCCCATTGCAAGAAAGATAATATATGGAGGATGACCTCCACAAATAAAGATAATTGCACAGCAAATCAATGATGCTATAATACAAATAGTGAATAACAAATCCAATACATTTCACCACCTTCTTAAAATAAAAATGCGCACAGCCGGAGCTGTACGCCAAAAACGCAAGCTCAACTGTCGCCAAACATTATCACACAGATACAACAAGACCATATGCAAATAAGAGCATGCATTTTTATCAAATAGATAAAAATAGCATACGGACATTGTTGCTAATTATTCATTTGTGATATTATCTGGCAATTTTATTGTAGCACAGTTTGCACACATTTTCAATAATTGGAATCAACTTATTATAAAAATGCACCCTGTGCCGAGACAGGGTGCAAAAAATGTCGTGTTTGGGAGCCGCACAGGAAGCGGCAAATTTTACCGGGAGGGTTATTGATTTGACTTTGCGGTTTTGATGGAGGCGATAAGCAAAATACGGATTGTTGAACATGTTTTATTAATTGATTTGTATGTTTGCTCATTAATATAATTGGTTTTATATAGCATTTCAAGCCATTTTCCCGTTTCGCTGGCTTCTTTTAATGCAATCTGTAATTTTGCAATAAAATCAGCACGGCTGTGCCCGTATTTACTTTCAGCAATATTAGCACAAACGCTTGTAGCACTTCTGCTAATCTGGTTGGAAATAACTGTTTCGTGCTTCGCACGCAACTGCTCAGCAAGATTCAGCACATCCACCGAAAGCTGCATAGATAATTCAGAGAGTTTGTCTTCTTTCATCATTTTCACTCCATTCACAGGTATTTTACCACAAGTTTGTGCGCAGCACAATATCGTTTACGGCAACGCCGTAACTTCATTGCGCTTTGCGCACTTCATTTGCCTAAGGCAACTTCATTTTGTGTC
>CADAUV010000055.1 GCA_902791235.1 Oscillospiraceae bacterium | reverse complement strand
CAAAATCACCCATCCCGCTATAATAATCATAAAGAAAAGAACTGTCAATGTGCAGAAAGCCGTAATCCGATTTTTCAAGAAGCCTGCGCGGCTGCCTGAGCATTGTCGGAATCAGCGTTCTTCTCGGTGAATTTATGCGCTCTCCTCTGTAAAAGAGCTTAATTCCGCTATCATACGGACTTAGCACGCATTTATCAAATTCATCAAAGGAGTCAAGTCTGACAGTAACGCTGCTGAAATCATAATCAAAATTATCGGATATAGCGTCATTAAACAGGTTAATTCTTTTTTTGAATAAATCCTTTGCAGATATCATATAATCACCTAAAAAACAGGAGGGCGTTAGGCGACGCCCTCCTTAACAGATTTATTTACCGTGCTGATGTTTTTGTTTGTTAATAGCTCGTTTCTTTTCATCCTCGGCTCTTGAAAACTCAATATACCAAAGAACAATAAGGTCAACAATAATTGCGGCGATAATTGCAATTCTGATATAAACGACAGTTGTTCTGAGAGTGGAAAGATTTTTTACCGTGGTAAGTGCGAAGCCCGTAAGCACCTGAAATCTGTCCTCATTGACGCCTGACTCAAATTTGCCGTCCTCATTCATTTCTACGGTGTTATCGTAATCATCAACATAGTAAAAGTTAAAAAACTGAACTATATCGCCGCTTTCCTCATCGAAATTCTCGTTAACAACAAGATAATACTTAACCGGTCTTACATCACTGCTACTGTATGAAACCTCGCCGTCAAGCTCCTTAGGCATTAAAAAATAAATTTTCTTACAAGCCTCTGAAAGAGAAGTTGCCTCGCCGCTTGAAGCGCCCTTCTCAATTCTGTTGGTGAAAACAGCAAAGGTAGCGGAAACTGCAATGGTAACAAGAAGCGCAAAGGTAAGCACTGCGGCAACAATAATTGTCGCCTTTTCGCCGCCTGTAAGCTTCCTCTTATTTAACTTTACAACATTATCATTCATTTTAAACAAAACTCCTGTGGATTAATTACAGCAATAAAGGAGTGGCGTCCACTCCTTTACTATACGGAATTAATTATTTCTTTTCTTTTTTAGCCTTGCTTGCAGCAAGCTTAGCCTTGGCCTCCTCAACACGCTTTGCGTCTTCCTCAGCTTTAGCCTTTTCAGCCTCTTCACGGGCTTTCTCGCGCTCAGCTCTCTTCTTAGCCTCAGCCTCTTCCTTGACTGCCTTTTTAGCAAGTCTTTCGGACTCAAGCTCCTCATCAGTCTTGGCAGGAGCAACCGCTACGGCAATATTTATACCCATTGCCCCAAAAAGAAGCACGAGCGCAATGAAATATCCCCACATAATTGAAACGGCGGGATTAACAACAGGAAAGTCGCCGAAATTATAAGCAACTGCCTGTGCGCCTGCTGAGCCGCTCAGGAAAAATGAAACAACGGATAAAACCGAGAAGAAAATCGAAATAACATCAAGGGTTATCGTAGATTTTGTCTTAGGCTTACCGCACTTAAAGATGTTAAATAAAAACGCAAGAACAATAAAGAATGCGCTTAAAACAAAAAGAATATATCCTGCAAACTGGAAAGTTACTGCACCGCTGAAGCCCTCAAGCTTCATATTGGTGAAATAAAGACCCATATCGCCGAAAAAGCTCTTAAAAAAGTCAACAAGCGCCTTACTGTGGGAGAAAGAAATAATGCTTAAATCAAACTGCTCTGCTTCACTTCTGATGTGAACCCACGGAAGAATAAAACCAAGCGCTGGTAAAATTGTAAGAACAAGTCTTGCTATTCTTAGCTTAGTACCCCAAAGAGAATACTTAATTCTGTTCATCGTTTTATTGAATTTTGCAGCCTGCTGCTCAGCGTATACATTATCTTCCTCAAGACGAGCCTGCCAGTTGAAGTTAGGAATTGATACACCGCAATCCGAACATTCAGCCTTGACATCCCATATACGCAGCCTTTTGCCGCAGTTAGGACAGGTACTTGCCATCATAGGTACCCCTTTCAAATAGTATTACAAAATATATTTTATAATGCTTTGTATAAATTGTCAATAATTTTTATCAGCAATTTGTCATATATTGCACAAAAAAGTGTTGAAATCAATCTCTTATTATGTTACTATTATTATGATATTAAATTAAGGGTATTACACCCTGCGGAAATGAGGGAATATTTTGGCAGAAGATATACTCACTGATGAGTTAACAGCTCAGGAAATGGATGAGCTTGATAAGCTTGCCTATACTCATAAGCGCTATCTCAGCCCTAAGGAGATTGCCGCATATGTGCTTGTTAACTTCGGACAAAAGAATTTAGGTCAGTTCACATCTGCTTTTAAGGAATTCTTTATGATTCAGTTCCTTAAAATCAATACGACGGCTTACGCAAATATTAATCTGTTTGCTTCTATTTATGACGCTGTTGACGATACTATTTCAGGACTGATTATCGACAGAACAAGAACGCGCTGGGGACGCGTAAGACCATTCTTCATTGTTCCCCTTCCGCTTTGGTTAATAGGCGGTTATATGATGTTCACGGTTCCGGGCGGACATCTTAGCTCCGGCGTTAAAGTAGCCTGGGCAACAATCGCTATAATCATTTACGGTCTTGGTATGAGTTATTTCGGTGCATGGGGACTTATGATTTACAACATCACCCCAAACACCGACGAGCGAAATAATCTTATTACAATTACAAAGTTCTTTGAGCTTTTCGGAACATGGCTTCCTTCGCTCGTACCGGTTCTTGTAACATTACTTCCGAAAATCAGCCCCAAGTTCACAATGGAGGGCGTTTACAGCGGATTTGCGTACTTTATGCTCATTCTCGCTGCGGCATTTGCAGTATTCGGCTTCTTCAATATGCGTGAAAGAGTTCCGCTTATGAGCCGTGAGGAAATGAACGAGACCTCAGTTTTTGAATCCATCAAAAACATTTTCTCAAACAGACCGCTTCTTGTTACAATCCTTGCCGAGTTCTTCAATAACTTCAAGGCTGTTGGCGGTTCCTCCGAACAGTATTTCTGGCTCAATAATACGGGCTCGCTTCTCAATCAGACTGTCTGCGGACTTTTCACAGGTATTCCTAACTATGTAATGGTACCGCTTGCCGCTAAGATGGTTAAGAAGCTCGGCGCAAGACTTACAGCTATCATTGCAGGCGTATTCGGTTTTGTTGCTTATATGGGTCTTTTCGTTGTCGGTTATCATCCGTTTGGTCAGACCTTTGAACAGCATAAGATATTCAACCTTGCATTCGTAATTTTCGGACTTACAATATGCGGTCTTCCCAACAAGATTATTCAGGTTGCAAACCCGATTCTTACCGCTGAGGCGCTCGACTGGATGGAATGGAAACACGGTCTCAGAAACGAAGCTCTCGTTACCACTGTACAGGGTTATTTCATCAAGCTTGCTACATCGGTTACCGGCTGGCTTTCAGGTATGGTACTTACTTGGATTAACTATGTACCGCTTACAGACTCCGTCGGCAATGCTATTCCGCAGACCGACCCCAAGATGCTTAACGGTATCTGGGCTGTATTCTGTATCCTTCCTGCACTTGCAAGAGGACTTTACGGCGTATCATTTATCCTCTATCCTATTCACGGTAAACTCCAGCAGGAAATGATTGTTGAGCTTGCTGACAAGCGTGCAGAAAGACTTGCAGAACAAAATGCAAAGGACAACGCTATAAACGAAGAAAACTAAAAACATTATTTAAAGGCTGTCAAACGACAGCCTTTATTTTATATGATTGCAAAGTAAAAGAAGCAGGAAAAAAATCCTGCTTCTTATTTTTACTGAATATCCTCTTTAACCTTAGCTGCCTTACCAACACGGTCGCGAAGATAATAGAGCTTAGCACGACGAACCTTACCGGAACGAACTACCTGAACATTTACTACATTAGGTGAATGCATCGGGAAAACTCTCTCTACGCCAACGCCATATGATAAACGGCGAACTGTAAAGGTCTTTGAGATACCTGAACCCTTGATGGCAATTACTGTGCCCTCAAACATCTGGATTCTCTCTCTTGAGCCCTCACGGATATTAACTGATACCTTAACCGTATCACCAATACCGAACTTAGGAAGCTCTGCTTTTGTGCTGCCTTTTTCAATTAACTTAAGTGCGTCCATTTCAAATCCTCCTATTTTTTATGAGATGTTCATATCAAATATAAAAATAATTGAAAGCGGACCATCTTCTAAATGCGAAACGCTGACATTTTACGCATTGCCGAAGTAAGCAATGGAATAAATGCTGAATAATAATAACACACATTTTATTAAAATGCAAGTGTTTTTTTGTAATATTATACTATTATATTACCTGAAGGGCTTATAGTCCTTATCAAGCAGTGATATTCTGCTGATGCTTTTCCATTCATAATCAGTATCAATAAGACGGATAATCGTATCAAAAAGAAGGGATGGATTAAGGTTTTTTTCAGGTCCTGCAAGAAGTCTAATATTCAGAACAACCATATCCCCTCTTACAGAAATATTAAAACGGTCAATAAAGGGCTTGATGTTTGTTTCCTTCATTATGCGCTTCTTGCCCTTTTTACCTTTTTTCAGGGCAAGTATTTCCTCCTGAGAAAGAGCATTATTTATGTCCTTACAGGCTTTTTCGTTATCGGCAAACTGAAACTTATACACATAATCCGAATACATTATTTCACTGTTATCACGGAAATCGTCGTACACCTCGAGAATTGATAAATCCTCGGGCAGTACCTTATTAAGTCTTTCCTTGATTTCGTCATTGCTTATATCGCCCACTAAGCGCAAATCAAGACTCTCACACAGGCTCTCAACGCCGAGCGAAAGCGGAAGTGAAAAGCTCATATACGGATGCGGATTAAAGCCCTCTGTGTACCATAGAGGAATATCCGCACGGCTCAAAGCGCGCGACATAGCCCTGTTAATATCGAGATGACTTATGTATTTAAGCCTTCCTCTCTTACAAAAACGAAGTCTAACCTCTCGCATCGCAGTTACCTCCGTTAAGCATATTGGCGCCGCAGCCCGAGCAGTGAATTCGGCAATGAGGCGTAATCTCATTATTGTGCGCCTTTATATTTTCTCTTTCAAGGAACTTTCTGCTCACGCCGTAATCAAGATGGTCCCAGGGCAGAAGCTCGGAAAACGGACGGCGCCTGTGAGTATAGAAATGAGGGTCAATACCGTTTTCCTCGAATGCCTGCATCCACGCATCGAAATTGAATTTATCGTCCCAGGAATCAAATTTACACCCAAGCTCAAAAGCGCGCAGAATGACTTTATTTAGTCTTCTGTCGCCCCTTGCAAGCACACCTTCGAGAAGTGAAGTCGGAGTTTCGTGATATGACACCTTAATTTTTTTAGAAGGTATGGATTCAAGCAAATGCGCCTGCTTTTCCTTCAGGGATTCCATAGTATCCTCAGGCTCCCACTGAAACGGAGTAAAGGGCTTTGGGATGAAGGAAGCGCAGGAAATTGAAACCTGAACGCCTGTACCCTTCTGCCTGTTCGGATTCTTATAAAAAGCGTGAACTACCTGCATACCGAGGTCAGCCATTCCCTCGATGTCCTCCATAGTTTCAGTCGGAAGTCCCATCATAAAGTAAAGCTTAACAGATGTCCAGCCGTTGTCAAACGCCTTTGTACAGGTATTGATAACCTCTTCCTCGGTTACATTCTTATTGATAACATCACGAAGGCGCTGAGTACCCGCCTCAGGGGCAAAGGTAAGACCGCTTCTCCTTACTTTGTTTAACTGCTCAACAAGCTCGTCCGAAAAATTATCAACCCTTAAACTCGGCAGGCTCAGATTAACTTTATCCTTAACAGTCCAGTCAATCAGTGATGTCAGCATATTACCTACATCACTGTGGTCGGAGGTCGAAAGAGAACAGAGAGAAAGCTCATCATAGCCCGTTGAATCAATCAGAGCCCTGCTCTGTCTGTTAATTGTTTCAACACTTTTTTCTCTTATAGGTCTGTAAATAAAGCCTGCCTGACAGAAGCGGCAGCCGCGTATACAGCCGCGAAAAATTTCCTCCACTGCCCTGTCGTGAACAATATTAATAAACGGTACCACGAATTTGTCGGGATAGTAAGCCTTATTCAAATCGGATACAATCGCTTTTTTAATTCTTGCAGGAGTGTCATTAATCGGAGTAAGACTCTTTAATGTGCCGTCCCCGTTATACTCATCTTTATAAAATGAGGGTACATAAATACCTTTAATATCCTTTGCCCTGTTTAAAAATTCCTGCTTAGAAAGGTTATTTTCCTTGCAGTATTTGAGAAGCTCTACAACCTCGACGGTATTCTCCTCACCCTCGCCGAGAAAAACAATATCGACAAAATCAACAATCGGCTCGGGATTACAGGTACAGGGTCCGCCAACGCATACAATCGGAGTTAAATCCGTCCTGTCCCGGCTTAACAGAGGCAACTGCGCAAGGTCGAGCATATTAAGCACATTTGTATAGCAAAGCTCGTACTGAAGTGTAAATCCGATAAGGTCAAAATCCTTAATATAGTCGCCGCTTTCAAGTGCGAAAAGAGGAACATTATTTTTCCTCATTACCTCCTCCATATCGGTATCGGGCGCAAACACCCTTTCACACCAGGCGTCCGCCATATTATTTACAACGCCGTAAAGAATTTTCATACCGAGATGGCTCATACCTATTTCATATGTATCGGGAAAGCAAAAAGCATAGCGAACGGCAATGTCGTCAGGATTCTTGACAACAGAATTAAGCTCGCCGCCGATATATCTTGCAGGCTTCTGAACATACTGCAGTAATTTTTCAACCTCTTTTTTCATAAAATCCTCAATAAAAGCAAGAATAGATTATTAAATAAATACAGATAAAAAGGAGTGAAAACGCCTTATATCTAATTATAATACAGATACTGATAACAGTAAAAACTATCAGAGAGAACAGGCTTATATACCTGTATATATTCGGAAAAAGGATACTTATTACTCTTCCTCCGTCAAGCGGATAAACGGGAAGGAGATTAAGAATAAAAAGCAGTAAGCTGATTTCACTGTTAAAGAATATGTATAGCGCTAAATTGACAGCAGGTCCTGAAAGCAGCACCAAGCACTCCCTTACCCTGCTGAGCTTTGAACTGTATTTAAGCGCTATACCGTATCCCGAAAGCTTTATTAAATCGGCTTTACCTCCGACACAGTAAAGCATAAGTATATGCCCTGCCTCATGGCAGATACTGCAAATAAGGAGCTTTGAAAGCAGTTGTCCGCTGTTTAAAAGTGAAATACATATTACGGTATAAAACAGAAAATCCACCTTAACCGTAACGCCGAATAATCTTATGCTCACATCATCACCATAAAATACTATGGTAACGCTTTTTATATAATGTTATTTATTTTTATCAAGATAACTTTGAAGAATGACGGATGCGGAAACAGCGTCAACCTGCGACTTGCGCTTCTTACCTCTGACATTATTATCACTCAGCATACCGTGAGCAATAACCGTTGTCATCCTCTCATCCTCAAATATAACGGAAATATCAGTTTTTTCTCTCACCAAATCGCCGAGCGCCCTGCACTGTTCGCAGCGATAGCCCTGCGAACCGTCCATATTCACAGGAAGTCCTATAACTATAAGCTCAGCCTTATTACTCTCTGCAAGAGAAGCAATTTTATCAGCAAGCTTTGGCGCATAGCTTTCCTCTATAACGCTGTGAGGACTTGCAAGTATACCCCTTATATCGGAAAAAGCAATTCCTGTTCTTGCATCCCCGTAATCAACAGCCATAATCTTCATATTTACACCTTAATATACACATCGAGCGGGTAAAGAATACCCGCCCGATAAATAAGCTTATTCGTCGCTTTTAGCCTTCGTTGTAGCGGCGGTTGTCTTTTCTGCCGACTTAGTTGTCTTTTCGTCAGTTGAATTGCTTTCTTCTTCCTCTTCCTCCTGATAAGCATGACCCGAGCAATAACCGGGGAGATTATCAGCGTCGTACCAGCCGTAAGCGGTCGAGCCTGAGCCGTTTGAAGCAAGCTTACCGCAGGATGTGCAGTAGGAGCGGCTTACAATACCATCAAACTCAGGGAATTTAGAGGAATAGTCAATTCCTGCCGAGTCATAATTATCGTAAATCTCCTCCATTACAGTACGCCAGATTGTACCTGCAGGGTTAGAGGAAAGGCTGTAATGAACCTCCTTAGGAGTATCATAACCATACCAGGTAACGCCAATCATATCGGGAGTTCCGCCGACAAACCATCTGTCCTTATCGTCGTTTGTTGTACCGGTTTTACCGAAACACTCAATACCCGAAAGCTTATAAGAAGTACCCGTACCCTGCGTCATAACAGTCTGCAGGAGCTTATTCATAAGCCAGCTTGTACTCTCGGAAATGGCTTCCGTCTTAGTTGCCTCAGGCTTCTGCTCTATAATTACATTGCCCTGACTGTCCTCAATTTTATAATACGCATACGGCTCATAATAGAAACCGCCGTTTCCGTATGCGGCATATGCTGCCGTCATATCGAGAACCTTTGCACCGTTTGTAAGAGAACCGATGGCAAGAGGACCGAAATCAAGGTCTCTTATATCATCAAGAGTTGAAAGCTTAAAGTTTTCGCTCAGGAAATCGTATGAATAGTCAACGCCAATTTTCTGCAATGTTCTTGCGGATATGGTGTTAAGCGACTGAGCAAGTCCGTACTGAAGTGTTACATCCCTTGAGGAGTAGCTGCCGCCCTGGTTAACGGGCCAAGCCTTACCCTCGACCTTCATTGACGGACTGTCGTTAAGCATTGTCGACCAATAAATATCAACGCTGCTGTCCTGCTTACTCTTTTCTAATGCCGGTCCGTATACTGCAAGGGGTTTGATTGTTGAGCCAGGGGGTCTTGTGGACATTGTTGCACGGTTAAGGAGCATTGCGCCCTTATTCTTACCTGTGCCTCCGACAACGCCAAGCACCCTGCCCTCATAGTTCATAATGCACATCGCGCCCTGTACGGTTTCATCGGGCATCCTGCGGTAGTTTTCATAAACATCCTCAAGAGCATCCTGAACATTGAAGTCGATTGCGGTATATATCTGAAGTCCTCCGCCGTAGACCATATTGTGAGCCTTCTTAGCGGTGTAACCCATTTTCTGTAAATCCTTTTCAATCGAAGTGATTACAAAGTCAACATAATAATTTGTGATGTCGTCATTATCAGCCTGCTTTGAATCCTCTTCAACCTCTGAGCCTTCATAATTTTCGCTGTTAGTGAAAATCATTTCATAAGCAACATTTTCGTCATATTCCTCTTTAGTGAGAAATTCGTTATCCTCATTCGCCATCTGCTCAAGTACCCAGAGCTGACGGCTGCGGTTGTTTTCGGGATTTATAAGCGGGTCGTAATAAGTCGGTGCCTTTGTGATAGATGAAAGGCAGGCGCACTCAGCCGCATTGAGATTTGCAACATCCTTACCGAAGTAAACCTCGGCAGCGGTTTTTACGCCGTAACATCCGTTTGAAAGATAAATTGTATTGAGATACGCCTCAATAATCTGTTCTTTTGAATAGTTGCGTTCAAGATTTAAAGCCTTTAAAATCTCGTTAAACTTTCTTACATATGTTACCTTATTGTCGTCAGTAAGGTTTTTAATAAGCTGCTGTGTAATTGTCGAGCCGCCCTGGTCATTCTGCTTGATGAAAACGCCGATGGTCCTTATCCAGTCAACACCGTGATGCTTATAAAAACGCTTATCCTCGGTGGCAATGAAAGCCTCGGGCAAATATTCGCTCATATCGTCAAGGTCAACCCAAATACGGTTTTCCTCGCCGTGAAGCCTTGTAATCTCAACAAGGTCGTCGCCATCATAACCGTAAATAAAAGAGGTCTGATTCTGTGAAAGAGCCTGCTCGTCAAGGTCAAATACAGGGTCGCCGTGAACTACGCTGTAACCGTAAATTGAGATAACGGAAAGGCAAACAACAGCCACAACTCCTGCAATCATAGCAGCGCCGACAAGCACCTTTAAAACATTTGAGAAAAAGGTCTGTGTAGGTGTTTTCTGCTTTATTGCGTAAGCTCTTTTTTTCTTTTTTCTGGCTTTTTTAGCTGCAAGCTCCTTTTCAATCTCTCTGCCGCGCTTGATTCTTTCCTTCTTGGCGTCAGCCTTTTGAGCGCGTAAAGAGGCATCGGCTTCCTTTTCATGAGCAGTTTTATCCTCATTATAAGCTTTAGCCGAATTGTTCATAAAAGATTCAAGCAGGTCGTCATAATCGTGTGAAGCCATACAAACACCTCCGTTTTGGACTAATGAATCCGATAGCGTTTAATTTATCAGTTTGCCTATAAAGTATTATATTACAAAAAGAATAATAAATAAAGTATTATTTTTAACTGATTTTCTTTGCACGCTTTTTATTAATACTTACAAGCCTCTTATAAATCACAATATCATCATATGTTTTCTTAGCTCTGACAAACACCCAGAATTTCTTTTTACATTCTTTGCACTGTCCTGCATTTTTAAAAGCGCCGTTTTCAACGGCATAATCCCTGAGGACCTTAACACTGCCGCTGCATTCGGGACAGGAAAGCTTGACTGCGTAAATATCAAATAAGTTATTATTAATCGTCCTGATATAATAAGGCTTAAAAACAAGTCTTTCAAAGAAGGCTTTGTCGCAGTTAACAATACACTCCTCAAAGCGTTCACGGTCAAATACCTTTTTAAAGCAGTAAGCCGTTACATAACAGTCCTCAAGCGCTCTGTGGAGATTACTTGTATCAATATCTATATTAAAACAGGAGGCGCAGTTTGCAAGTGAAATCTGCTTTCCTTTATCCTCCTGAACAAACTGCATACAGTACTGCTGAGCATCAGCGTATTTTTCCATAAACGGAATTATACTGAGTTGTTTAAAAAACTTAAAATTATCAACAAGAGTATATAAATCGCTTGTTGACCAGCTCAAAAAAACAACATCTCTGCCCGTAGCCCATCTTGCAAAATCGGAAAAAGCTTCGTTAAAGCCTATTCCGTTATCCTTTAACTCATCCATTGTAATATGGGTCAGATTCTTAAATCTTGAAGTGAGCTTTCTTGAAAGCCTCGGTTTAATCAACTGCTTAAAGGTGTCGACAATTTCAAGGTTTTCATTAAGCCTTACCGCGCCTATTTCAACAATCTCATTAATTCCCTTATTCAGTTTGTAGTTATATGCATTATTCCATTCAAGGTCAAAAATAATATATTCCATATACCCTCACACTGAAAGTCATCACTAAAAAAATAACCTTGCATAAGGCTGTAATCCTTATGCAAGGCTTAAAGTTTCTTGTTATACAAAAAGGAAAACAAGGAATGCAGCGAAAACAATAATAAAGAAAACAACAATTAACCACTTTGTGATTTTCTCAAGCTTAGCTTCAATTGTTCTGCCTTTTGATTTACCGAGAAATGTTTCAGCGCCGCCGGCAATTGCACCTGAAAGGTTCTGTGAACGACCCTCCTGCATAAGTACAACTGCTGTAATAATGATAGATGTTATGATAAGTACAGCACCAAATACATAATGATACCAAGACATAATATATTCCTCCAATTCGGATAATAGTTAAATTACTAAAGAATTATATCATAATACTTTTGATAATGCAAGAACTTTTTTAATATTTAAAAGCTAATCTGCTCGGCTACATCATTTTCGCTCGGCAGTGCGCCTGCAGCAGGGAGATTTTTTGCTCTGAAACGCCATGCTTTTTCAAACTCACCCTCCTCATACAAATGAAGAGAAACCATTCTGTGAGTTTTCTTAAGCTTCATAGCGGATATGCCCTGCGTATTCTTTGTGGTCTTAGGCAGAATTGAAGCTGTGTTAATAAGAAGCATTCTACCGCTCGAGGAGCAGATAACGATTTCCGTATCCTCTTTAATATAAATGGCCTGTACGAGCGGCGATTTATCCGAATAAGCATTGATAAGCTTTTTACGGTTTGTCTTTGTTTCGTATGCTTTCATATCGACCTTGGCAAGCTTACCGTTTTCAAATAAGAAAATCATATAACCGCTGTAATCACTTGTAACAGCCATATAAGAAACCTGCTCATCAGGCTCCATATCAAGCTTGGACGGTACAAATTCACCAAGAACAGACGCTTTTGTATCATTAAAGTCGTCAACCTTAGCCTTATATACCTGACACTTATTTGTGAA
>CADAUV010000054.1 GCA_902791235.1 Oscillospiraceae bacterium | reverse complement strand
GTAAAATTCGCATCTCTTTACTCCGTATTTTTCATACAATAATCAATAAATTCATGATACCCGTTAAACTGAGGCTCAGATTCCAGATATTTATTAAGTGAATACTCATAATTATTCATATTGCTCATCTGAGAGCGAAAAGCGCCTTCGCTGATTATTGCTTCTCTCGGCTCAAAAAGCCAGAAGAATTCCGAAAGCAAGTGCTTCTCGGGTAAAACGCCGTAAGCTTTGTAATACTCAACAACAAGCTCCTTTGCTTCATCAAGCTGCTTGCTCATTCTTTTATTTCTGTACTCTTCAAGTGTACATATAACCCTTGCAGGATTTCCGGCAATTACAGAATTATCAGGATACTTCTTACCTGTAAGAACGCTTCCCGCACCGACAATAGAGTTACTTCCGATTACAGTGCCTTTTAAGATTGTTGTGTTCATACCGATAAAACAGTTATTTCCGATAACAACTTTACCGCAGCTACCGCTCACTTCGCCGTAAACAGCCTTCATCACGCTCCAGTCATAACCGTGCGTAAGAATCGTAACGCCGTGAGTTATCTGAACATTCTCACCTATATCTATCATCCACGGCCGAGTTGTATCAATGAGAATATTCAGCGGAGAAGTATGAATTACCGTGCCTTCTCCTATTCTCATTCCGATACTTCTGAGATAATTAATCCACGCGCCTGACGAACGCTTTGCATATAATCTTTTCAGTCTGTTTATAATGCTCATAATCCTTATTTAACTTACAAGTCCTTTCAGAAACTCATAGACATTTTCAATTCTGTAAGGCTCGAGTTTTTCTTTATTATGTTCGGTAAGCTCTGCTTTCATTTGAGGTTCTTTAAGTATTTTTTCAATATCAAGTGCAAATGCGACACTATCTCCGAGCGGACATAAATAACCGCCGTTTTCATCACTGATTAAATCATTTACGCCTCTGATATCAGATACAACGCAGGGTGTATTACAGCTCATTGCCTCCATTACAGCAACAGGTAATCCCTCCTGCTTTGAAGTAAAAAGAAATACATCAGCCGCATTATTCATTTCCATAATATCTTTACCGTATCCGAGAAGAAACACTCTGTCGGAAAGCCCGTTTTCCTCAAGATATTTTCTGTAATCAGCTTCAAGCGGACCTACACCGCGGATATAATATCTGACATCATATCCGTCTTCAACTACCCTCTTAACAGCATCAAAAGCAAGATACAGATTTTTCCTGTCGGTAAGCTCTGAAACGGTAAAAATAACCTTTTCACCGTTTATGCCCAGCTCATCCCGTTTTTGTTTGCGTACATCACTGTCCTCACAAAACTTTTCAAGCCTTGCACCTATGCCGTATGTATACTTTACCTCACAGCTCTTAAAATCTTTTTCAGCAAGATTATAGTCCTCTGTGTTCATTGTTACTATCAAATCGGTAAAATGAGAGGCAAATCTTTCAATAGGATAAAAAATCATCCAGTTAAGCGCAGGCGCTCCCTTCCAAAAATGGAAGCCGTGAGCGAAATATATAACCTTTGTACCCCTGCGTCTTAAATCCCTTGCTGCAAGTCTTGTCATTACGCCCATCACCGGCTCATTGGTGATAACAATATCATAATCGTTATTTTTAAAATATTTTCTAAGCTGCCGGTAACCGTTTATATTATCGGGATTAAGAGGATTTCTGTGTAGGTTTACAACAGTGAGCCTCGGATTTCCTGCCTGCACAAGCTTTTCTTTAAGCTGTTCAAGCTTATCGCCGACATTTGAACATACAAGCTCGACCTCAAATCCATCCCTGATTAACCTGTCAATATGGTAAATCCAGAACTGCACGAGATGGAGCTCTGTTGCAGTAATCAGTATTCTTTTACTCATAGCGTCTCAAGCTCTTTCATAACCTTCTGCGCAATAATATCGGAGGACATTCCGTATTTATTACGAAGATATTTCTGGTTTCCCACTTCAACGGCATAAACATCTTCAAGCCCGATTCTGAGAAGGTACGCTTTCTTATTTTTAAGCTCAGCCATAACCTCCGCTACCGCGCTGCCAAAACCGCCGACAACATTATGCTCTTCACAAGTAACAATCAAATCAAAATTTTCACTGCATTTCTTAATAACTTCCTTATCAATCGGCTTAACCGTCGGGAATGTATAAACCTCAGGCTTATAGCCATGCTCACAAAGAATTTCATATGCGCCCTGCACCTCTTCAAAAATAGCGCCTGTTGAAAAGATTGCTATGCGCTCGCCGTCCGATACTTTTATCGCCTTACCTATCTCGAAATTATCTATTCTCTCATGTATTCTTTTTTCTCCGCCTCTGCCGAGTCTGAGATAACAGGTGCCTTTATAATTTGCGATTGCTTTCGTCGCTTCCTCTGCCTCAACAAGGTCGCCGGGCGCCATTACAACAACATCGGGAAGCGCTCTCAGTACAGCGATATCCTCTGTTGCGTGATGACTCATTCCGAGGGAGCCGTATACAAATCCTCCGCCCACGCATACAATCTTGACATCTGCATTATGATAAGCACAGTCATTTCTTATTTGTTCAAGACATCTCAGCGTCGGGAAATTACCTATTGAATAAGTGAACACGGTTTTACCGCTCAATGCCATTCCTGCTGCAAGAGTTGTCATATTCTGTTCTGCTATACCGGCGTTGGTAAACTGGTCGGGAAGCTGTTCCCAATACGGTTTTAACACACCGAAACCGAGGTCGCCTGTTACGAGCTCAATATTTTTATTCTCTTTTGCAATATCAATTAATGTGCGTACAAAAGTGTCTCTCATTTATATATCTCCGTTTAAAGCCTGTGCTCACGCTCACTGCTTCCTGACTTTGCCTCAACCCTTCTCATCTTTTCACAGTAATTAGTGTACCATGTATATGAAAAAGTGTGGTCGTTACCAGTGTCGTCGTTCTCATCAGGGAGTACAGGATTTTTTATTCCTTCAGGTGTATAAGGGTCTTCAACGCCGTCAGGCTTATTCATATGCAGCTCCGTTACAGCGCAATCATATTCCCATCCGTCATGCGGAAATCTGTAATGCCAGAGAATATCGTTTTGCATATACGAAACTCCATAGCCCTTAATTGTATCGGCAATAATTACCGACGGTTTATGATTATCAAGCCTTTCAATTTCAGAAAAAGCCTTTTTGAGTTCATCATGATTATTGCCGTCAAGCCTGAATACATTCCAGCCGAATGCCTTCCACTTATCGCCAAAATCCTCAAGCTCGATTGTATTCTCATTAAAATCCAGACTCTGCATATGGTTATGGTCAACAATCGCCACAAGATTATTAAGCCTGAAATGATTTGCAAAAAGAGCTGCTTCCCAAACCGAGCCCTCATCACATTCGCCGTCCCCGAGAACTACGAAAGCTCTGTTAGCGGCGGCTGAAAGCCCATGGCCGAGAGAGCCGGTTGAAAAATCAACGCCCGGGAGATGGTGCGACACATGACCCGAAAGTCTTGAGCCGTTCTGATAATGTGTCTTAAGCTCTTCAACAGGAAAGAATCCGCTCTCGGCAAGAGCTGCATAAATCGCTGCGCCTGCATGTCCCTTACTGAGAATAAACCTGTCCCTGCCCTTCCATTCGGGCTCTTCACTTTTAAACTTAAGCACATCGGTATAAAGAACCGCCACAATGTCGGCAACCGACATAATTGCGCCGATATGCGAACCGCATGAAAGATGCGTCATTTCAATACCGTGCCTTCTTATTTTCCAAGCTAACTGTTCACTTGTCATTCTTTTCACCTGCTGTTTATTATTCCGAAATTTTTTGCAATTCATCTAATTGTCCGCTGTTCAAATTCCAGCCGAATGCTTCAAGGTTACCGAGAAGCTGTTTGGGATTCTTAATACCGACAAGAACTGCAGAATCAGCGATATAATCAAGAATAAATCTTATCGCCACTGAAGAAATGCTTTTGCCGTTTTCGGCGGCAATTTTTTTCAGCACCTCAACTATCTCGAGATTCTTTATAAGCTTATCGCCGTGAAAGTTAACATAAACATCCCTTGACCTTCTGTCATCACTGCCGAAATTAACATTGTCAAGATTATACTTTCCCGTAAGAATACCCTGACCGAGAGAGCCCCATGTCATAGGTGTAAGCACGTAATTATCTCTGAAATCAATTATATTCTTTTCATTCTTTCTGCAGGCAAGGCTATACTCATCCTGAAAGCTTACAAACTTACCCTTGAGCTCTTCAAGCTCAGGCTTGTCCTGCTCGTATATATTGGAGAGCGCAAAGTATCTGATTTTACCCTGCTGTTTAAGGTGCTCGAGAGTTTCAACCACATCCGATAAAGGCGTTTTGCCGTCCCTGTAATGAACTGTATATATATCAATATAATCCGTATTAAGCCTTTTCAAAGAGCCTTCGCAGGCAGAAATAATATAATCTCTGCTGTTATCGTAATAAGTCTGCTTGCCTTTTTCTGCGTGAACGCCGAACTTGTCTGAAATAACCACATCCTTACGATGAGTGCCAAGCCCCTTTGCAAGCGTTAATTCCGACTGACCGAGTCCGTAGGTTTCAGCAGTATCAAAAAAGTTAATGCCGCTTTCAAGAGCAGTATGTACCGCGTCAAGCAAATCTGTTTCCTGTACCTTACCCCAGCCGTAGCCGCCCATAGGACAGCCGCCCATACACAGACGGGATACCGTAAGGTCTGAATTTTTCAACTTTAAATATTCCATATTTTTACCTAAACACAAAGTGCAATGCTTTTTTAAGTACATCAAGCACTGTTTTTACAAAAATCTTTATATCTGTTTTAAAGGATACCTCAGCCGCGTATTTTACGCGAAGAGCATTCTTGTTTTTCAAAACATATTTTTCATACATCTCATCGGCGTTATCACCGCCGACAATTTCATCAAGGTTGATGAACAAATCCGAGCTGAAATCAGTAATACCCGGTCTAACTTCAAATATATATTTCTCAACGCCTGTATAGTTATCCGTATACTGCAGAAGCTCAGGTCTCGGTCCGATGAAGCTCATCTCACCTCTAATGATATTAAAGAGGTTCGGGAACTCATCAAGCTTGGTCTTTCTCAGAAAAGCGCCGACCTTCGTTATTCTGCTGTCGTTGAGAGCAGTTGTACCGCCGCCGATTTTATCGGCATTCTTAACCATTGAGCGATACTTAAAAATCCTGAAAGTTTTATTTTTATAACCGCCGCGCTCAGCACGGTAAAAAACAGGCGTACCGCTGTCAATAACAACAGCCAGACTTATAACCAGAAGCAGCGGAGAAAGCACAACCGTCATCAAAAGTGCAAAGACAAAGTCAAGAGCTCTTTTAAAATATCTGTTGTAAAATCCGCTGTATCCTACTATTTCAAATTCTTCGGGCGGTTTTATTTCAAGCTTTTTAACTTCGTCCAGCGTTGTCATATTCAAACCTCAAATCAAATTACTCATCAATTTATTATATTATATATTATAAAGAATGTCAATTATTATATATATACATATTATATACAAAAAAGACAATTCACGGGGAATTGTCTTTTTTGTTGTTTTTATTACTATGCTTATTGTTATGCTTTTTTATGCTTTTGCGCCGAGGGTGAAGGCGAGTTTATTAAGCTCGCGGAATTTAGGCGGTACTACCGCATCAATTGCGGCAAGCCACTTCTCCTCGGGGATGTCAAAATACTTTGACATTCTGCCCATAAGCGCGATATTCACTGCCTTGGCAGAGCCTGCCTCCTCCGCGATTTTAAGAAAATCTCCGGAGTCGACTTTTGCGCCTGCCGCTTTCATCTTTTCAATAAGATTTTCGGGATATTCGGCAGCACCGATAATTACAGGCATAGGCTCAACCTGCTGAGTATTCGTTATAATCTGTCCGCCGTTTTTAAGGTATTCAAGCCAGCGTGCCGCCTCAAGCTCCTCAAAGGACACGATGACATCCGCCTCGCCCTTATCAATCACGGGCGAATAAACCTTATCGCCGTATCTTACATAAGTTACGACGGAGCCGCCTCTCTGGCTCATACCGTGAACCTCGGAGACCTTGACATCATATCCCTCGTTGAGAAGTACATATCCCAGAAGCTTACTTGCAAGGAGAGTTCCCTGTCCGCCTACGCCGACAATCATAATATTCTTCACGCTCATATTATTCCTCCTCCCCGTCAAGCGCGCCGAAACGGCACATTTGTGTGCAGACCTTACAGCCCACGCAAAGCGTGTTATCTATCTGCACTTTCTTATTTCTTACGGAAATTGCAGGACAGCCGATTTGCATACAAGCCTTACAGCCGACGCACTTATCCGTATTTGCTTTAAGCGGCGGCTTATGAACCGTACCCTTAATCATTACGCACGGACGGCGGCTTATGATAATCGAAGGCTCCTCAGCCGCAAGCTCCTCCTTGAGAACCCTGTCGGTTTCGGCAAGGTCATACGGGTCAACGACCCTCACCCTGTTAAAGCCGAGAGCCCTGCAAAGCGCTTCAAGGTCAACCTTGCCCGCAGGCTCGCCTCTGAGGTTTTTGCCCGTTGTCGGATTCTGCTGATGACCCGTCATGCCCGTTATGGAGTTATCGAGAATAATCACCGTTGAATTGCTCATATTATAGGAAATATCGGCAATTCCCGTCATACCCGAGTGCATAAATGTAGAGTCGCCGATAACGCCGACGCTGTGCATTTCGCCCTCCTTACCCATAGCTTTATTAAAGCCGTGAAGTCCCGAACAGGAAGCTCCCATACAGACATTCAAATCCATTGCGTTAAGCGGAGCAACCGCACCGAGAGTATAACAGCCGATATCGCCGTAAACCATACATTTATTCTTTTTCAGAGTATAGAACACACCCCTGTGCGGACAGCCTGCGCACATCACGGGCGGTCTCATCGGGATAGTATCCTCAATGCCCATAGTTTCGGGAACGGGCATATTCATACTGCTTCTCACAAGATTCTGTGAGAACTCGCCGCATATCGGGAAAAGCTCCTTGCCCTCGACCTTAACGCCAAGCTGCTTACAGTGATTTTCTATAATCGGGTCAAGCTCCTCGAGGACTATCACCCTTGACACCTTGGAGGCAAAGTCAAGAATCAGCTTCTCAGGAAGCGGATAAATCATACCGATTTTAAGGATGCTCGCGCTGTCGCCGAATACCTCCTTAGCGTACTGATAAGAGGTTGAAGAGGTTATAATGCCGATGTCGGTACCGCCCATTTCAACACGGTTTAACCCGCAGGTTTCAGCCCACTTGGCAAGCTCTTTGGTACGGTTTTCAACCCTGACATGAGCATCCCTCGAATTCTTCGTCATCATAACCTTTGCAGGGTCCTTAACATACGGAACCTGCGGCGGCTCCACCCTCTCCTCAGGGTTTACGACACTCTGTGAATGAGCTACGCGCGTACACATTTTAAGAAGCACGGGCGTATTATATTTTTCCGAAATCTCGAAGGCTTTTTTCGCAAAAAGCCTCGACTCCTCGGAATCCGAGGGCTCGAGCATCGGAATCTTCGCAGCGATGGCATAATGCCTTGAATCCTGCTCATTCTGCGAGGAATGCATACCCGGGTCGTCCGCAACGCATACCACAAGACCTGCATTAAGACCCTGGTATGAAATTGTGAAAAGAGGGTCGGCAGCCACATTAAGACCCACATGCTTCATAGCACAGGCTGCACGGCGACCGCCAAGCGACGCACCGTGAGCTACCTCGAGCGCTACTTTTTCATTAGGCGCCCACTCGCAGTAAATTTCATCATATGCGGCAGCCTCCTCGGTAATCTCCGTACTCGGCGTACCCGGATAGCTTGAAATAATCTTACAGCCAGCCTCGTACAAGCCCCTCGCGACCGCCTTATTGCCTATCATTAATTCTCTCATTATGTACTCCTGTTAAGACATATTTTCTTTTTCTACAAGCAAGTCCGCTCCGTACCTCTTACGAAGCACAGGCTTCTCAATCTTACCCGTTGCATTTCTCGGAATCTCATCAAAGATGATTTCCTTAGGTCTTTTGTACCTTGCAAGTCCGAGACAGAATTTATCTATCTCCTCCCTTGTACATTCCATACCGTCCTTGATTTCAATAATTGCAGCCGTCTTTTCGCCGAGTCTGTGGTCGGGAAGTCCGATAACAGCCGCATCCTTTATCTTATCAAATTTACGCAGAAAATCCTCAATCTGCACGGGGTAAATATTTTCACCGCCGCTTACAATTACATCCTTCTTTCTGTCAACAAGGAAGTAAAAACCGTCCTCATCCTGACGCGCCATATCACCTGTGAAGAGCCAACCGTCCCTGATTGTTTCCGCGGTTGCCTCCTCATTATTATAGTAACAGGTCATAACGCCCGGACCCTTTACGCAAAGCTCGCCAACCTCTCCCTGCTGTACGGTATTGCCGTTCTCGTCAACAATCTTACACTCCCAGCGGTAACCCGGAACGCCGATTGCGCCGACCTTATGGAGATTGCCTACCCCGAGATGCACGCAGCCGGGACCCGTGGACTCCGACAGTCCGTAATTCGTGTCATAATCATGATGCGGAAAAACATCCATCCATCTCTTGATAAGCGAGGGCGGAACAGGCTGTGCGCCGATATGCATAAGCCTCCACTGTGAAAGCTGATAATCGCCGAGATTAACCTCGCCGCTGTCAATTGCGTCAAGAATATCCTGAGCCCAGGGCACAAGAAGCCATGCGACCGTACAATGCTCGCTTGACATCGCTTCAAGTATAGTTTTGGGTTTTGTTCCCTTTAAAAGAACAGCTTTACTGCCTGCACAAAGGCTTCCCATCCAGTGAAATTTCGCACCCGTATGGTAAAGCGGAGGGATGCAGAGGAAGGTGTCCTCCCTTGTAATACTATGATGTATCATCTCCATCTCAGCCGCCTGACTCAGACTCTGATGCTTATGTAAAATAGCCTTCGGGAAACCTGTTGTTCCCGACGAAAAATATATTGCTCCGAAGTCCTCGTCGCTAAGCGGAATACCCGGCGAAGAAGAAGAGCTGTCAGCAACAAGCTCCTTGTAGTTTTCAGCAAAACGGGGGCAGTTATCACCGACATAAATAAGCATACTTTCCTGACACAAACGGTCGGCATGAGTTTCTATCCTGCCGATAAATTCAGGTCCGAACACAAGAATACTCACATCCGCAAGCTCAACGCAGTAAAGAATTTCATCGGCGTCATAGCGGAAATTAAGCGGCACTGCAATCGCTCCCGTCTTAAGTATACCGAAATAAATCGGCAACCACTCAAGGCAGTTATACATAAGGATTGCAATCTTATCGCCCTTTTTCACGCCTTTTTCAAGGAGGGTATTTGCAAAGCGGTTTGCTTTGTCGTCAAACTGCTTCCAAGTGATTTCCCTTCTTGCCTGAGCGTAACGGCTCGGTTCAATAAGCTCGTATTCCTTCCAAGTCATACGGCGGTTATCCTTCTCGTCGGGGTTAAGCTCAACAAGCGAAACCTCGTCAGGATAAAGCCTTGCATTTCTTTCAAGTAATTCAGTTACAGGCATATAATCCTCCTAAATTTTAACACCGCGCAATTTAGCGCTTTTAGGTGTTAAATTGTCTAATAAATAAGATAACATATAACCTTTTTAAAGTCAATGTGAAAATATGGATGTATGTACAATAAAAGCACAATGACAAAAGGCGCCGGTGTGCGGCGCCTTAATGTATTTTCAGATTTGTATTTCAAACAAAATTCACGGCAAACAGCCGCAAAGGATAAATAAGCGGTTTTAAGCCTGTTAACGCTTAAAGCGAATTAATCATTTCAAGATGCTCAGCGTAAAAATCCCTTACATCATTTTTAACAAGCATACCGCCCTGAAGGCTCATATGGTCGCCCTCGTAAACGGGCATAACATTCCACACGCCTGCGGCAATATTGTTTTCATCAAAATCAACTGAAGGCTCGTTAAACGGAGCAGTTGCGGAAATTGTATTTACAAGCCCGTCATTATCAAGCCAAGCCTCGTCGATTATCACGCCGCCCTCGGTTTCACCAATCCAGCGGCCCATAAGAATTGAGGATTTTACAAACATCTTTTCGGTCATATCCCTGTCGGGAAAATAAGTTCCGTCCTTCTGCAAAGTCGTACTGCTGCAGGGATATGAGAAATAATAAACATTTTCAAGTGCGGAAAGACTTTCATTAAGCTTCACGGCATTATCAATCTGAAGGTCATAATTAGCATAATCATAATCCGCTCTTCCGTCGCCGCTTCCTGCGGTTGCACCGCCGACCATATCGGACATAAGCTTCTCGGCAAACGAGAGGTCGGGCTCATATGTTGTGTCATTTGAATTATAAGCCGTTGTGCCGTTATGAGGCGCCGCAAGTGCGGTTATGCTGTAAATCCAATCAGCCTTGCCGCCTACAAAAAGAGGAGAAATATCATCGGGGTCAGTCGCCTGAATTTCGGCTTTGCTTCCGTATGCCATAAGCTGTGCAAACATTCTTACGGTTGCTCCGCCGAAGCTGTGTCCGAGAAGATTTATTTTGTTTTCATCATCCCATTTCTCAATCAGAGGATTATCCGAAAAGTCCTCGCCGAAACGCTCGTGATTACACCTCTCGCTATGCTCCTTACCGTAGTCAACAACGCTTCCCGTAAGCTGCGCGTAAAGCTCGCAGGCACGGTCCCACGCACTACCGAAAGGGTCAACGGAGGCGCTCACGCAGTTGTAGCCCTGAGAATTGAGATGCTTCATAAGGTCGCCGCTGAAGGTACCCCAGTAATGCAGAAGCTTATCCTGAGGGTCATAGCTTCCCCAGCCCGAAAGCCCGTGAACAAATACATATGTATAATTGGTTTTCCAGTTTTTGCTCTCAGGCTTGTATTCAGCCTTTTTAAATGTGCAGGCGCTAAAAAGTAGAATTAATGAAAGCGCCAGTGCAGTAATTCTTATTATTTTTTTCATTTCATCACCAGTTAAAGATTAACACATTTAATCAGCGGCGTAAAGAGAAAGAGAATTAATAGACGATACACAGCATAAAAGCAGATAAGTGTTGCACAAAAGCAGATAAGCGTTGCATTAAACAGGAGCTTCGAGAACCCGAAGGTCGTAAAATGAGAATACTTTCTCATTCACAAGAAAAAAGCACCCCTTCGGGATGCTTTTTTTCTTGTGGTTGCGGAGGTAAGACTCGAACTTACGACCTTCGGGTTATGAGCCCGACGAGCTACCAACTGCTCCACTCCGCGATATCTCGTTTGTGCATATTATTATAGCAGAATTTTTTCTCTTGTCAATAGTTAAATTCAAAAAAGGTTTTATTCTGAATAATTTAAACAAAGCTGACAAGCATATTAATATGGAAAAGGAAAAAATTCTCGGTCTTTCGGCAAATATCGGCTGTGAGATAATTGCAAACGGCGGTGAGATAAGCCGTGCCGAAGACACCGTAAAAAGAATAAATTATGCCTTTGGCGAGGAATGTGAGGTTTTCGCCCTACCCTCGCTTTTTATTGCGCAAAGCGGTGAAGATGTAATTGTCCGCCGTATATGCAAAAATGATATTAATTTAAGCGAGCTTGAAAGACTTAATGCCCTTTCAAGAAAAATCTGCGCCGATACGCACGCCGATATACACATCAGTCTTAACAGAAGAAACGGATTCAGAAATACCGCTTACAATGCGCTTGCAATCGCTTCGTTTTGCGCTTTTTTCGGCGGAAGCTTCACCGACTGCATATGTGCATTTACAATTGGTTTTTTAATGGCTTTAATTTCGGGTAAGCTTGAAAATATGCAGAAGTTCAGCTCTGCGCTTGTTCTCTCGTTCAGCGGCGCACTGTCCGTTATTATGCTTAATTTTACAGGACTCGCAATAAACATCAACAGTATAATCACGGGAATTATAATGCTTTTAGTACCGGGAATAACTGTTACGACGGCGACAGGCGACGCTATGAGCGGCAATATTGTAGCCGGACTGTACGGACTGCTTGACGCAATTACCACTGCGCTTGCAATTGCCTTTGGCGTTGCGGGCGCAATATTCATCGGAAGAGTGATTTATGCTTAGGATTATCACCTGCACGCTCGGAAGCTTTTTCTTCGCACTGAGTATGAACGCGCCGAAAAGATGTATCCCTGCAATTCTTTCGGGAACATTTATTTCCTCAGCACTCAGCATAATTCTCTACGACAATTACGGAAATTTTACAGCCTGTCTTTTTGCAACGCTTGCAGTATCGCTTTACGGCGAGATACTCGCGCGGAAAATGAAAACACCGACGACAGTCTTTCTCCTGCCGTCAGTGATTCCTATGCTTCCGGGTAGTTATATTTATTACAGTATGCTCGGCGCAGTAAACGGCGACGAAAGAGCGTTTACACAGAATTTAAAAGAAACAGCCTTCTGCTCGCTCGGTATAGCGCTCGGCACGGTTATCTGCAGTATTATAATTGAATTTATCAGGATGATTAAAAAGAAATAATCAGTGCCTGTCGGGGTCCGAAAAACATTCGCAAAAGCGCCCTGCAAATGCCGGCTCCTCGTCGGCAGCATACAAATGGCTGAGGTCTCCGAAGCCCATACATCTGAAGGTTGCGGTACCGTCCGTTCTTTCCTCGCTCACAAGTGTTGTAACCGAGGTGGGAAGCGCAATAAAGTTATGCCAAAGCACCATAGGCGAACAGGAAAAGATATGCGAAAGCATTGCCGCCTCAACAGCGAAATGGCAGAAAAGCATTATTGTATCGTGATTAGAACGCAGAACTTTATACTGCCTGCCGCTATGCTCATAACCATAAAGAAGCAGAAGCTCGTCAATTCCCTTTCGCACCTTTTCATATTCAGCCTGTGCGTTATCGGTCTGCATCAAAGGCGTATTATACCACTTGTCATATGTATAGTATTCGGGCACGCCCGTCCACTCATCAGGGAGCCTGTCCCAGCACTGAACACGCTTACCGTCAAGGATTACCCTTCCCTCAAATTCACGCAGCCAGTCAAGCGTTTGTGCAGTTTTACCGAGCTTTTCAAGCGTCGGCCTTGCTGTATCCTTTGCACGCCCGAGCGGAGAACAATAATAAGCGTCAGCCTTGATTTTAACAAGCCTCTGCGACAAAAGCTCAGCTTCCCTGAAGCCCTTATCAGTCAGCGAATCCTTCTCATAGTCGGGGTCGCCGTGCCTTACAATAATTATTTTCATAAAATATCACCGTAAGAATAATAACACATTTGAATACTTAGCGCAAATATGTTAGTATGGGAAGCGGTGATAATATGAAAATACTGATTGTACCCGACAGCTTTAAGGGGACTATGAGCTCTGAGAAAGTATGCGAGGTTATAAAGAAAAGTCTGCTTGAAGAAAACAGCGGACTTGACATCGAGTGCCTTCCGTTTGCGGACGGTGGCGAGGGCTTCTGCGAAAGTTTTGCAAATTTCTGTGAAGGTGATATGCTTTACAGTAACTGTTGCAATATATACGGCAGAAATAAAAAATGCAGATATTTTGCCTTCGGCGACACAGCGGTTATCGAGTGCGCTCAGGCAAGCGGACTGCAGAAGAAAAAAGATGTGATGAACGCTTCCTCCTACGGCACGGGCGAGCTTATAAAATCGGCTTATAATGCAGGTTTCAGAAATATTATACTCGGTCTTGGCGGCACGGGCTGCTGTGATGGAGGCGCAGGTGCGCTCAGTGCGCTCGGCGCTGTTTTCAAGGATATTGAGGGAAATGATATCGACTTTCCCGTTGGTGCGGATTTATTAAATATATACGGTGTGAATTTCAGAGAATGTGTAAAGGACATCAACTTTACATTTGCCTGCGATGTTGAAAACACATATTTCGGCAAAAACGGCGCGGCGTATGTTTTCGCACCGCAAAAGGGTGCGGACAAAAGTCAGGTAAAGGAACTTGATGACGGACTTAAAATGCTTAATGCCTTTCTTCCGAGGGATGTAAGTAAAGTAAAGGGCGCAGGCGCTGCAGGCGGTATCTGCGGAGCGCTTTATTCGGTGTACGGCGGTGAAATAAAAAGCGGCTTTGATGTACTTGCCGAATATTCCGACCTCGAGAAGAGAATAAAAGGAGCAAACCTGATTATCACGGGCGAAGGAAAGACCGACCGTCAGACGCTTATGGGTAAGCTTCCCTATAAAATAGCGGAGCTTTGCAAAAAGCACGGCAAGCCCTGTACCGTGATAAGCGGCAGCATTGAGAATGTAAAAATAGGCGACAGAATGATAAGTCTTGTCGATTCTCAGACAAATGCTGAGCAGGCAATTAATAACGCTGAAAAAACTCTTTACATTAAATCAAAAAAGATATTGCAATAATTATGTTTTAAATATATAATATATTCTAATGATTTAAAACGGAGGAAATGAAAATGAAGGTAAGAATTCCCAAGCACAGAGAATTTTTAATCAAGTTTGAGGACGGCTATGCTCAGGAGGCTGAGGCATGGGAGTCTCTCAATCAGATTGTCAAGGATTATTCCGTTGACGGTAAAAGCATTTTTACACCCACCTTTATCGAGGATAACGAGGAAAAGGTTAAGGCTCTTCAGGAGAAGTACGAATTCACCTACGAAATCATCGAAAAATAAAGGCAGTTTAATCTATGGAGAACAGAGCATATATTGTTTCAAACGCCCATCTTGATACGGTGTGGCGTTGGGACATTGCCAAAACAGTAAACGAATACATACCCGATACGCTCTCAAAAAACTTTGACCTGCTCGAGAAATATCCGAGCTACAGGTTTAACTTTGAGGGCGCGTACCGCTATGACCTTATAAAGACCTTTTATCCTAAGGCTTTTGAAATAATCAGGGAATATGCTTCACAGGGCAGATGGATTCCTGCAGGCACCGCATATGAAACCGGCGACCTCAATATCCCCTCGCCCGAAAGCATTATAAGAAATCTTACGCTCGGCAGATTATGCTTTTCGAGGAATTTCAAGTATATGTCAAAGGAGTTGTTTATTCCCGACTGCTTCGGTATAAGCTACACAACGCCTTCAATTCTCGCAGGCTCGGGAATCAAGGGCGTTACTACGCAGAAGCTTTCCTGGGGCAGCGCTTACGGAATTCCGTTTGACCTCGGTATACTTGAGGGCCCCGATAAAAGCAGGGTTTACGCAAGCCTTAACGCAAAGTCGTACAGATACAAATTCACCGACGACATCAGGGGCGATTTAAGCGTAATCGACAGAATTGCAGATAATGCCGGCAGAGCAAAGCTCCCCTGGGCTAACCACCTTTACGGTACGGGCGACTGGGGCGGCGCTCCGACTGAGGAGAGTGTTGCAGCACTCGAAAAAAGCGTCAGTGAAAACAAGAACAGACCTGAATTTCAGGTGTACTCCGCTGCGGCGGCAGATGTCTTTGACGCACTTGACGGGCTTGATAAGGAAAGCAAGGCTCTGCTTCCTGTATGGAACAACGAGCTTGTTATGACAAATCACGGCGCAGGCTGTTACACATCGCGAGCTATGAGCAAAAAGCTCAACGCACAGTGCGAGATGATGGGGCTTGCAGCTGAGCAGGCTTGCCTTATCGCAACGCTAATCGGGGATTTCAAATATCCGCTCGAGCTTATTCAGGAGGCTTGGAAGGATGTTGTAAAGCACCAGTTCCACGACGATATAACGGGAAC
>CADAUV010000053.1 GCA_902791235.1 Oscillospiraceae bacterium | reverse complement strand
TGCAGAAAAGCTTGGTGTTGAAAAGCGAAAGCCATACATGCTCGTCATACTCGGGGCCTTCCTCCTCAGCAGCGTGGTTTTCCTCTTCTTCGCCCTGCATACCCTCGACAACCTGCTCCTTTTTCGCATTGATTCCGAGGATTTCAATAAGGTTTAGCTTAATCATATTTTCGTTTGTCGCGTTGGCGAGTGCGTCCTCAACCCATTTGTCGCTCGCTCCGCCTACATAGATGAATAAGTCGCAGGTGGATATTTTGATAATATCCTCTGCAGTCGGCTGGAAGTTGTGAAGGTCGGCGCCGTTGTCAAGAAGAAGCGTTACATCAGCCTCCTGAGCCTTTTCGCCAAGTATATTCATTACCCAGTCATACTCGGGGAATACCGTGCAGACGATGCTGAGCTTTCCGTCGTCAGCCTTATTTGCGCCGCCCGAGCATCCGGCAAAAACGCCTGCAATTATAATAACTGTAAGTAAAACAGAAATAATCTTTTTCATTTTAACTCTCCTTTATCATAGAATAATTTATTTATTAATTCGTTAATCTTTTTATTATATTGTGAGCTTTCATATTTCTTGCCTACTCATATATTCAGGTGTTCACCTAATATATAATTTTATATAATATTAATTCGATTATACATTATAGCTAAGGCTTCTTAATTTGTCAACAAGCAAAAAATGAACAAATCCCCCGCCTGACGCGAGGGATTTACTTATTTATCTATTCTGTTTTTTATTTCCTCAACAACCTTTTCGACAGAGCCCTTCGAGGTGTATCCAAGGTCAATTGAAACGAAGCTGTCATTTTTGAGATTGATTGTCAGCACCGAATTTCTGTCTGCAAAATTTTTAGTGAAGCTCGGCGCTTCATCCTTCGTATACTCCACGCTTGCTATGTCGTCATAGGTGAAAATGTTGTTTTCATCAAGCGCCGTGAATTCACATTCGTCGTCGTAAAACTTAACGCCGTTTGAGAACACCTCTTTTGTTACAAGCACTGCAATAATGACTGCCACAAGGTCAAGCGCCGCGAAAAGAATAACCGAAGTCGTCATTCTCTCCGTCATCTGTTTGACGGCAAAAATACCGTAGGCTATAACGCCTGCGTCAAGCGCGCAGATAATCAGCACCGTAAGCGGCGAAATAATCCTTATAAATTTATCCTTCATTGAATTTTCCCTCCTTGAAATCCTTGATTATCCATACCTCTTTTGCCTCAAACTCCCTGCCGTTTAAGTAGCTCAGCTCATTTTCATCCTTAAAGCTGAAACGAAGCTTGTAGCTGTAAAGAGCCTGACGGTATCTCCCTTGCTCCTTACCGTATTTCCCGTCGTTAAAAAGCGGATGCCCGATGTGAGCCATATGCGCTCTTATCTGATGCGTCCTGCCCGTGAGAAGCTTTATTTCAAGAAGCGACGCTTTCTCGCTGCTTTCAAGCACCCTGTACTGCGTAACGATTTTTTTAAACCCGTCGCATTCATCATCGGATACCTCCACCATATTCTTACGCTCGTTTTTTCTGAGATATGCCGTAAGGGTATCGCTTGCCTTCTCCATTTTTCCATGCACTGCGCAGAGATAGTATTTGTCAATTTCCCTTGACTTGATTTTATCATTGACAAGCTTAAGCGCGGCGGAATTCTTGCACGCGATAATTATACCGCCCGTGTTTCTGTCAATCCTGTTTGCAAGCGAAGGCGTGAAGGAGGATTTTTCGGGCGACCATTCGCCCTTCCCGTAAAGATACTTTTTTACCCTTGCGACAATATTGTCCGTGTAATCCTTACCGTCGGGATGACAGAGTACGCCGACCTTCTTGTTTATGAGAATTATGTTTTCATCCTCATAGATTATGTCAAGCTCGTCTGACGCGTTCATAAAGTCAAAGTGCTTTTTCTTTTCCTCAAGCACCTCGTCGTTCAGGTAAAGCTCAAGTAAATCGCCTTCGCAAAGCTCCTGCTCGGGCGTACATCTCTTTTTGTTTACCTTGATGTTTTTGCGTCTTATTTCTTTGAACATAAGTGAGCGCGGCAGCTTGGGATAGGTCTTTTTAATCAGCCTGTCAACACGCTGTCCTGCGTCGCTTTTGCTAACTGTAATACTTTTCATTGTCAGTCTTTCTTGTTTTGCTTTGCCTGTTTTTCTCTTTCAAGCTCTTCCTTTTCCTTGTAGAAGATATTTGCTTTGAGGTAAACCTCGATAAAGCCCCTCATAACCTCTGCAAGCTCGCCCTTCATATAAGGATTCATAAGTATATGCTCGTCATCGTCAATCGCAAGCGGACCTCTCTCGTAATCGTTGAAGGTCGGCATAAGCGAATAGGATTCCTTTGTCTTTACAACCGAAAGGAGGGTGAGGTCTGCAGTCGCGTTTACAAAGCCCTTTTTCTTTGTATATCGCTCAATTGTTGAAACGGGGCTTTCATCATTGTGCTTAAGCGTGTAGCAGTGGGAGATAACCTCCTCGACAAAGCTTTCTATCTGCTCGTCGCTGTAAGGAGCTTTGAGTAAAATTACCTTGTCGATATCGGCAATTCCGTACTTATCGCTTTCGCCGCAGGGTATGCCTATCATATTTTCATCCTTGTCAACATAAACGGATATCGTATAAAAATCTTTTTCCATATTTAAACCTCGCAAAAATATTGTAATAATTATAACCCATATCATTGAAAATTACAACACCGATATGCTATAATCTTATCGGTGATAATATGAAAAATGTACTTATAACAGGCGGCGCAACGGGAATAGGTCTGGCGTGCGCCGAGCTTTTCAGGGACAGGGGATACTGCGTTTATATAACCTATAATAAAACAAAGCCTCAGCTCAAGGGCGTTGAAACTGTTAAATGCGACCTCTCACAGCCGCGGCAGATTGAGGAGCTTTTCAAAAGCACGGGCAGTCTTGATGTCCTTGTGAATAATGCAGGCGTGAGCCTTGTGAAAATGATTAACGACACTACGGTTGAGGATTTCGATTATGTCAGCGCGGTGAACGAAAGGGCAGTGTACTTTTGCTCAAAATATGCCGCTTCCGATATGATTAAGAAGCATTCGGGCGCAATAGTAAATGTTTCGTCTATGTGGGGGCAGCTCGGCGCTTCCTGTGAAACGGCTTATTCAATGACTAAGGCAGGCGTTATCGGATTTACTAAGGCGCTTGCGCAGGAGCTTGCGCCGAGTAACATTACCGTCAACTGCGTCTGCCCGGGAATAATTGACACAAGGATGAACAGTCAGTTCAGTAAAACCGAGCTTGCAGGAAGCGTGCCTCTTTGCCGTCTCGGTACAGCCGAGGAGGTGGCGCAGGCAGTGCTTTTCCTTGCGGAGAATTCCTACATAACGGGACAGGTGCTCGGGGTTAACGGAGGCATTGTGTAACACTTTCCCGATTCTGTCATAGTATGTGATAGAAACGGCGAAGGGAGGTTACGGCGTGAACTTCGGCAATAATTACGAATTACTTGTTATTCTTGTTATCATCATTTTGTTAACAGGTAATAACGGTTGCGGTTGCAACAATGACTGCGGATGCTGCTAAATGCATATGACGGGCGGAGGGCTTATGCTCTCCGCTTCCGACTTTCCGAAAGGGCAACCCCATTTACGGATAAAAACATCAGAAGCCTTGTAAGCCTTATGCCTGCAAGGCTTTCTGACGCTTTTACTTATATTGACAAACAGCACATCTTGTGGTATTATCGCAGTGGTGAAAACTTTTACCACAGCACCTTGAAAATTTAATACAGCGGTAATTGTATTTGCGGGCATATATTAAGCGCCTGAGCCTGAGCTTTTCAGGCTGACGAGGTAAAGAGTTATCGAATTATCGGCGGATGCTCTTTCGTACACCTTTGGTGCGTTACAAAAAGGCAAAAACTGCGGGTAACCGCAGAACAAATACTTTTTGGCAAAGGATTTTTAAACAAGGATTGTTAATACTATAAACAGTAAGAATTGGAGATATAAATATGTGCGGAATTATTGGTTATACAGGATACAGTGAAGCAAGAGGTATCCTTTTAAAAGGACTTAAAACCCTTGAGTACAGGGGATACGACAGCGCAGGCGTTGCCGTTTACCACCCTGATTTCAGGCAGTCGCTTGTAACTAAGTGTAAGGGCAGGGTTGAGGACCTCGCTAAGAAGACTGACGATGTCAGGGGCGTAACAGGTATCGGTCATACACGCTGGGCGACTCACGGCGGCGTATGCGATGAGAACTCCCATCCTCATAAGTTTGGCAGGGTAACTCTTGTTCACAACGGTATTATTGAAAATTACGAGGCTATCAGAGGTACTCTTAATATCGCTGACCGCCTTCGTTCCCAGACTGACAGTGAGGTCGCAGCCGCTCTTATCGACAGGCAGTTTCACGGCGACCCGATAAGCGCTATTTCAAGCGCGGTTAAGAAGCTTACGGGTACATTTGCATTTGCGGTTATGTTTGATGATATTCCCGATACAATCTACGCCGTAAGAAATGTCAGCCCGATTGTCTGCTGTATGAATGACGACGGCGCTTACATCGCTTCGGACATTATGGCTATCGGTGAGTACAGCGACGAGTATTTCGTTCTTCCCGAGTTCACAATCGCTAAAATCACTAAGGAAGGCTTTGATATCGTTGATTTTGAAGGTAACAAGGTTGAGCCTGAGATTTTAAAGATTGACTGGGATATCAGAAACAGCGGTAAATGCGGCTATCCCTTCTATATGGAGAAGGAAATTTTTGAACAGCCCGCTGTTATTGAAAAGACAATTACATCAAGGGTCAAGGATTCTCTTCCCGACTTTACTGCCGAGAAGGTTGACGAGAGTATATTTGAGAAATGCACAAATATTTCGGTTATCGCCTGCGGTACGGCTATGCATGCGGGTCTTATCGGCAAGCAGCTTATAGAGAGCATCTGCCAGATTCCCGTATCCGTTCATATGGCAAGCGAGTATATGTACTCAAATCCGATTGTCAATGAGAACTCACTTGTAATCAGCGTCAGCCAGAGCGGTGAAACAATTGATACCCTTGAAGCCCTTAAATATGCTAAGCGCAAGGGCGCTATGACGCTTTCAATAGTTAATGTAAGGGGCTCAAGTATTGCACGCGAAAGCGACAATGTTATCTATACCGACGCAGGCCCCGAGATTGCCGTAGCTTCAACAAAGGCATACACAACTCAGGTGAGTGTGTTCTATCTTATCACGGCAAAGATGGCACAGCTTCGCGGCGTGTTCACGGCTGACGAAACAAAGGCGTTTGTCGACGAGCTTAAAACTCTTCCCGACGCTGTAAGAGATGTGCTTGACAGGGCGCAGGATATCCACCACCTTTCAAATTCGATGCTCACGGCTGAGCATACCTTTATGATAGGCAGGGGACTTGATTATCCTGCACTCCTTGAGGCTTCGCTAAAGCTTAAGGAAATTTCCTATATTCACTCCGAGGCATTCGCGTCGGGCGAGCTCAAGCACGGTACAATCGCTCTTATCACAAGCGGTACTCCCGTAATTGCTCTTCTTACGCAGGAGCATCTTGTTTCAAAGCAGGTAAGTAATATCCGTGAGGTTCAGTCAAGAGGCGCTGAGGTAATTACATTTATCAGACGCTCGCTTGTCAATAAGGATGTTGATTGCAGCTTTGAGCTTCCCGATATGCGTGATGAATTTATGGTAGTGCCTGCAGTTGTTGCAACTCAGCTTCTCGCTTATTATGTTTCCTCTGATAAGGGACTTGATGTTGATAAGCCGAGAAATCTTGCTAAGGTAGTAACCGTAGAATAAAAATTACCGCTGTATTGAATATATAAAAAGGATGGCTGAAGAATGAACTTCAGCCGTCCTTTTTTATTGTTTTATTTTAAGCGCTCTTGTTGCGTTTATTACAGCGATTACCATTACGCCGACATCGGCGAATATGGCAAGCCACATATTTGCAATTCCGACTGCGCCGAGTATCAGGCAGAGGAATTTAACCGCGAGTGAGAAAACAATATTCTCTTTTACGATTTTAAGCGTCTTTTTTGAAATTCTCATTGCAAGCGAAATCTTTTCGGGGGCGTCGTCCATAAGCACGATATCCGCCGCCTCAATCGCCGCGTCGGAGCCGAGAGCGCCCATTGCTATTCCTATATCAGCCCTTGAAAGCACAGGCGCGTCGTTGATGCCGTCGCCGACAAAAGCAAGGCTTGAGTTTTCATCCTTTTCCTCAAGCAGTCTTTCAACCTCGCTGACCTTGTCGGCAGGGAGCAGCTCCGCCTTGAATTCGTCAATGCAAAGCTCATCTGCAACAGCCTTAGCGCTTTCGTACTTATCGCCCGTGAGCATAACTGTTTTTATTCCGTCGGCTTTAAGTTGAGCAATTGCCTTTTTGCTACCGGGTTTAAGCGCGTCCGCAAGGTGTACGCAGCCCTGATATGAGCCGTCAACTGCAAGGTAAACCGCAGTACCGCTTGCCTCGTTTTTAATCCCGATGCCCTCGCTTTTCATTAGCTTTGCGTTACCTGCAAGCACTGTATGACCGTCAACCTCAGCCATTACGCCATGACCTGAAAGCTCTTTGATTTCACCGATTAAGGACCTGTCGGGTTCTTTTCCGTATCTGTCGCAAATGCTTTTTGCAATAGGATGGCTTGACGCGCTTTCGGCGCAGGCGCAGTAAAAAAGTATTTCCTTTTCGCTCAGCACGCCCTCGCTTGTTATTTCGGTAACCTCAAAGCTGCCTTTTGTGAGCGTGCCTGTTTTGTCAAAAACAATTGCCTCGGTTTTTGAAAGTGCTTCAAGGTAATTTGAGCCCTTGACAAGCACTCCGTTTGACGAGGCGCAGCCTATACCGCCGAAAAAGCTGAGCGGTATTGAGATTACAAGTGCGCACGGACAGCTGATTACAAGAAAGGTAAGAGCCCTTATTATCCACTTCTGCCATATCGGGTCGCTGCCGCTGAGAAGCGAAATCACAGGCGGTATAAACGCAAGCATAAGCGCTGCGCCGCACACGGCAGGCGTGTAGTATTTTGCAAATCTTGTTATAAAATTCTCGGACCTCGATTTTTTCATGCTTGAATTTTCAACAAGGTCAAGTATTTTTGAAACGGTGGATTCTCCGAATTCTTTTGTGGTTTTAATTCTGAGTACGCCGCTCATATTAATACTGCCGCTTATTACCGTATCTCCGACGGTAACATCTACGGGGAGGCTTTCTCCCGTCAGAGCGCTTGTGTTAAGCGCCGACTCGCCCTCGGTGATTACGCCGTCTATCGGTATTTTCTCACCGGGATTTACAATAATGGTACTGCCGACCTCAACATCGTCAGGGTCAACCTCAACAAGCTTTCCGTCCTGCTCAATATTTGCGCTGTCGGGTCTTATGTCCATAAGAGCCGTTATGTTTTTTCTGCTCTTTCCTACGGCAACGCTCTGGAAAAGCTCGCCTATCTGATAAAAGAGCATTACAGCCGCACCCTCAAGATATTCGTCGAGTGCCATCGCGCCTATTGTAGCAACAGCCATAAGGAAGCTTTCGTCAAAAAGCTGACCGTTTTTAATACCCGAAAATGCCTTTATTAAAATGTCGTAGCCTATAACTAAATAGGGGATAAGATATATTGCAAGCACCAAATACCACGGAAGAGAAACAAAGTGCGTTACAACAGCCGCAATAATCAAAAGCCCGATGCTTGCGATTATCCTGTATAAAATCTTTTTCTGTTTTCTCGTCATATCAATAATATATCTCGCAGTCGCGCTCAACCTTTTTGCAGGCCTTCTGCGCCTTTTTCATAACAGCCTTTTCTTCGGCGTCCTCCTCGAATTCAACCTTCATTTTAAGCGTCATAAAGCTTACGGTGGCGTCCTTAACGCCCTCGGTCTTTTTAACTGCCTCCTCCATTTTAGCGGCGCAGTTTGCACAGTCAACCTCAATGTCGTAAGTCTTTTTCATATTCGCTCCTCCTTATAATATAATAGGTTAAAATAAACTAAAATAGCGAAAAACAGAAATAACATCTGTTCATATGAAATTATATTCATATATTAATAATTTGTCAATACTTCCTGTCATTTTTCTTTAATATTTCAAAATATTCTTCACAAAAAACGGGTATATTCGTTAATTTTTGGATGGTAAGATGTAATCAAGGTAAGGCAAGAGCCTTAGCCGAAAACCAAATCAAAAAATAATTTAACGGAGTGATAAATATGAAAAAAACAGGTAAGCTTTTAGCTTTAGGTTTGAGTGCAGTAATGCTTTTTTCAACAAGCCTTTCAGCTATCGCTGCGCCGCCGTCGATGCCTCCGGGGTCAAACGGCGGGGGAGCAAACACAATGACCTATGATTACAGCGGTACGCTTTCGGGTAAGCTCACCGCAAACGGCGAGAGTGTGAGTGCAAACGGCGAGATTTATTCCTCGACCGAAAGCGATGTTAATACGGCTCTTTCGCAAAACGGCGGTACGCTTGAAATTGCAAAGACAACGCTTAATAAGTCGGGAAGCGATGAGGACGGCGATAGCTGTAATTTCTACGGCGTTAACTCAATTGCGCTTGCAACGGGCGAGGACTCTGAGCTTTATATAAGTGAGAGCGAGCTCAGCGCCGACAGCACAGGCTCAAACGGAATTTTTGCAACGGACAGCGCGACGGCGTATTCCCATAACAATACAATTACAACAACGCTTGATAACTCAAGAGGACTTGACGCAACCTATGACGGTACAATTATCGCCGACAAGACAACAATCTCAACTCAGGGCGACCACTGCGCCGCAGTTGCAACTGACAGGGGCGGCGGTAATGTTTCCGTAACTAACAGTACCTTTACTACTGCAGGCTCAGGTTCACCGCTTCTTTACTCTACGGGCGACATTCAGGTTGACAATATCACGGGTACTGCAACGGGAAGCCAGATTGCAGGAATGGAAGGACTTAATACAATCCTTATCTATAATTCTGACCTTACAAGCGAAATGACAGATAAGACTGCAAGCGACCCGATTGCCAACGGCGTAATTATCTATCAGTCAACCTCGGGCGACGCTGAAACCTCAACAGGCGAAACGGCAACCTTCAATGCGGTTAACTCAAGCCTTACAAGCAAAATCACAAGCGGCGCAATGTTTTATGTAACAAATACAAATGCGAATGTTGTGCTTAAAAATACCTCTCTTAATTTTGACAGCGAAAATGTCGACCTGCTTAATATAGAGGGCAACAGCTCAAACGGCTGGGGTACCGAGGGAAGCAACGGAGGTAATGTTACCTTCACGGCATACGGCGAAAGCCTTTCGGGAGATATAAGCGTTGATATAATAAGCTCGCTTAAACTCTTCCTCCTTGATTCAACCACTTACACGGGCGCAGTAAGCATCAGTGAGAATTCGTCTGCAGCAAGCACAAGCGACGAGCCGGTAACAGTTAATATCGACAATGACTCAAAGTGGGTTGTAACGGGAAATTCAACGGTAACAAATCTTAATGTTGAGGATGGCGGACAGCTTGTTGACGAAAACGGCAAGACAGTAACGGTTGTAGCAAACGGAAGCACTGTAATCAGCGGTGAAAGCGATGTTACGGTAACTGTTACGGGCGACTATTCAACAACGGTAACTCTTGATGAGAATAACGAGCTTTCGGATTCATTTATCGACAGGACTGATTTTGACGATTATTATAATATCTCAACAGCTTTCGGAGAGAATGGCGATGAGGAGAATGTTACGGTACAGCCAACTACGGAGATTGCACTTGACACACAGAGCAAAAGCTCGGGTATGAATCCGCTTGTATATGCTGCGATAGGTGTTGCGGTAATTGCTTTGGCAATAGCAGTATTCGTGATTAAGAAGAAAAAGACGGAAGATGAAATCATAATTGACAGTGAGGAATAACTCCTTCATTCTTTGAAGTTTTCATAAATTTTTCCCCCAAAAAAAGCAAGCGCCTGCATTTTGCGGGCGCTTCGCTTTGTATAATTTACGCTGAAATATGACTTTGAAAAATAAAAGTTGCTTTTTATCGGTTTATCTGTTATAATATGCCTGCAAGATTTTACTGTGGTAAAGCGTTAACACATTTGCACGGTAAAACAATTATTTCGGAGGAAAGATTATGAAAAAGATTTTATCAGCAGTGCTTGCTGTGGTTATGCTTATTTCAGTGGTAGGCATTTTTGCAGCTTGCTCCAAGAACGGCGGCGAAACATCGGAATCAGACCTTGCGTATGTTCAGGGTAAGGGTACTCTTAAAATCGGTATCACTTATTTTGAGCCTATGGACTATATTGACGAAAACGGCGAGCTTACGGGCTTTGAGGTTGAATTCGGTAAGGCTGTATGCGAGAAGCTCGGCGTAACGGCTGAATTTCAGGAGATTTCATGGGAAGCTAAGGAAACCGAGCTTTCCGCTAAGAATATCGACTGTATCTGGAACGGACTTACAATCACACCTGAAAGACAGGAAGCAATGTCAATTTCAAATCCTTATATGAACAATAAGCAGGTGCTTATCTGTAAGGCTGAGAATGCAGAGGCATTCGCACAGCCCGGTGCGCTCGACGGCAAGACGGTTGTTGCCGAGAAGGAGTCGGCAGGCGAGGAGGCAATCCTTGATGAAGCTTATGCAAACTACTTCGGCAAAGCTAACTATGTAGCGGTAAGCGCTATGAAGGACGCAATGATGGAGGTTAAGTCGGGAACGGCTGACGCAGCGGTTATCGACTATGTAACAGGTATCGGCTCGCTTAAGACAGGCTCCGATTACGCTGACCTTGCTATTATCGACAGCGTATCCTTCGCTGACGAGCAGTACGGTATCGCTTTCCGTCAGGGCAGCGACATCACTCCCGAGGTTAACAAGGCAATTGCGGAGCTTATCGCTGACGGTACGCTTGACAAGATTGCGGAGAAGTATGGCCTCGCAGAACAGCTTGTAAAATAAACCGTATCATCTGAACTATTAATAAATCTATATAATCATTAACGCTTAGGGCGGTGCTGACCGCCCTTTTGTTTTGCGTTTGGAAAAGGTATTATAATGGACTTACTTTCAATTTCAAAAACATTGCTTGAGGGCTTTGGCGAGAATTTAAAGCTTTTTGTTTTAACCCTTGTATTCTCGCTCCCCGTCGGACTGATAATTACCTTCTGTTCGACATCCAAGTTTGCGCCTGTTAGGTGGGTGGCAAAAACTTTTGTCTGGATTATAAGAGGTACTCCGCTTATGCTCCAGCTTTTTGTGGTGTTCTATGTACCCGGTATCGTGTTCCACACTCCTATGAAAACCCGTTTTATGGCGGCTCTTGTCGCATTTGTAATCAACTACTCCTGCTATTTTTCGGAGATATACAGGGGCGGTATCGAAAGCGTGAGCGTCGGCCAGCATGAGGCAGGACAGGTGCTCGGTATGACAAAGTCGCAGATTTTCTTCAGGATTGTTTTAATGCAGGTTGTAAAGAAGATTATACCACCGATGAGTAATGAAATCATCACGCTTGTAAAGGACACCTCTCTTGCAAGGGTTATTGCTGTTTCGGAAATCATAATGATGGCTGACCGCTTTACCGCAAGGGGACTTATCTGGCCGCTCTTTTACACGGGACTTTTCTTCCTCATCTTCAACGGAATTCTTACAATTCTCTTTGGCAGGATTGAAAAGAAGCTCGATTATTACACTATTTAGGAGGCGCAGCTATGGCAATATTAGAGGTTAAAAATATACATAAGCGCTTTGGTAATAATGAGGTTTTAAAGGGCATTGATTTTGAGCTTGAGCAGGGCGATGTGCTTGTTATCATCGGCTCGTCGGGAAGCGGTAAAACAACGCTTCTGCGCTGTCTTAATTTTCTTGAAACGGCTGACGAGGGCAGTATCACGGTTAATTCAAATGTGCTTTTTGACGCGTCCGACAAGGCTACGCTTTCGGACAGTCAGATAAGGAAAAACAGGCTTCATTTCGGACTTGTATTTCAGCAGTTCAATCTTTTTCCGCAGTATTCCGTTTTCAACAATCTCACCTTAGCGCCTAAGCTTGCTTTGGGCGGCGAGATAAAGGCTAAGAAAAAATCGGGCGAAAGCGTACCCGGAAATTATAAAAGCACAAGGCTTAAGGAAATTGATGAGAATGCTTTGTCGCTTCTTGAAAGGGTCGGTCTTTCGGATAAGGCGGAAGCCTATCCCTGCGAGCTTTCGGGCGGTCAGCAGCAGCGTGTTGCAATTGCGCGTGCGCTTGCTATGCACCCCGATATTCTCTGCTTTGACGAGCCTACCTCGGCGCTTGACCCCGAGCTTACGGGCGAGGTGCTTAATGTTATAAGAAGTCTTAAAACGGGTAACAGCACAATGATTGTTGTAACTCACGAAATGGAATTTGCAAGGGGAGTTGCCGATAAGGTAATCTTTATGGCGAACGGAGTTATTGAGGAGTACGGTACGCCCGACGAGGTGTTCGGTAATCCTAAAAGTGAAATTCTTAAATCCTTCCTTTCAAAATCCCTTGAAACAATATAATATCTGTTCAGAGGAGCAACCCGCATTTTAGTATGCCGTGCGGGTTGCTCTTTTTATTTTTTATGTTATAATATCATTATGTATAATTTTGAAAGACTTTCAGACGACATTAAAATAGCGGTAAG
>CADAUV010000052.1 GCA_902791235.1 Oscillospiraceae bacterium | reverse complement strand
CAGTACTGTAACGGATTCGGATACAATCAATATCGTTATTTCTTCCGGAGTTACCACAACAACCACACAGGCTAAATCGACAATAACGCTTGTGATTTCGCTTCCGGAGGTTGCAAACGCTAAGGGAGATTATAAGAGCGACCAACTGATTATTTCCGTTGACGGCAAGCAGGTTAAATCTCAGACCGTTCAGCTCAACGGTAAAAATGCAAAGGTTGCAATTGAGCTTGATGTCCCGGAGGCGGCTGTTAAGGTTGCGCTTTCGGATACGAAGAGCTTTTCGGAAGAGATTATTGACGGTACTAAGGACAGCACAAAGACCATTGATTTAAGGTCAAACGGAGCAGATTAACTGATTATGCCTGACGGAAGAATTATTAAAGGTATCGGCGGTTTCTACTATGTAGAGGCCGCTGACGCGGTTTACGAATGTAAGGCGAGGGGTAAATTCAGGAAGGAAAGAATAACTCCTCTTGTCGGTGATTATGTTAAATTCACCGTAAATGAAAATGCAGAAAATACAATTGATGAAATAAAGGAACGAAAAAACGCACTTATCAGACCGCCGCTTGCTAATATAGACAGACTGTTTATTCTTTCATCCGTAAAGGACCCTGATATAAACACTCTTGTTCTTGACAGGCTTATTGCAATTGCTGAGTACAAGTGCATTGAGCCTGTAATAGTGTTTACAAAAACCGACCTTTCGGATGATTACGGAAAATATGTTGATATATATGAGAACGCCGGTTTTAAGGTAATCTGCTGTAATAATCTTACAGGGGACGGTGCAAACAGTGTAAGAAAGCTTTTAAAAGGCTGTACAAGCGCTTTTACGGGAAATACGGGTGTCGGTAAGTCCTCGCTTCTCAATGTTCTTGACGAGGGTCTTGAACTTCAGACAGGCGTAACAAGCAAGAAGCTCGGCAGAGGAAAGCACACCACAAGGCACTGTGAGCTTTTCAGATGTGCTGGCGGTTATGTTGCCGATACACCTGGCTTTTCCTCGGTCGATTTTGAGAAGTGTGAGGTTATAACGAAGGAGGAGCTGCCTGACTGCTTCAGGGAGTTTCGACCTTTTATTGATAATTGTAAATTTCTTACAAACTGTTCGCATACCAAGGACAAGGGCTGTGCGGTGCTTGATGCTGTTGAAAGCGGAAAAATATCGAAAGAGCGACACACAAGTTATGTTCAGTTTTATAATGAAGTAAAGGATATTAAGGAATGGGAGCTGAAAAAATAAAGTGCGCGATTATTTCAGGCGCGCCTGAAACATCAGTTACATATTATAAAGAATATCTCAGGGACAGATTTATAATCTGTGCTGACAGCGGTTATCTTAAATGTAATGCCCTCGGTATCGTTCCCGATGTGATTATAGGAGATTTTGATTCCGCGCCTTTACCTGATACAAAGGCTGAGGTAATCGTTCTCCCTGTCAGAAAGGATGATACCGATACACTCTCCTGTGCGAAGTACGCACTTGAACAGGGCTTCAAAGATATTATAATTCTTGGCGGTATCGGCGACAGGGCTGACCATACTTTATCAAATATAAGAGTGGTTTTTTACTGTATAAAAAACGGTGCCAAGTGTGCCTTAATCAACAGTAAAAACAGGATAACCTATCTGTGTGAAAGTTCAGTGATAAAGAAAAAAGGATATAAATACTTTTCTTTGTTTGCCACCGGCGGTACAGTTCAAAACCTGACTGTAAGCGGTGCCGAATACAATGTGAAAAATATTACAATGACCGCGGAGGATATGTTTGCGCAGAGCAATGAATTTGTAAATGATGTGAATATTTCTTTTGACAGCGGAAGAATTCTTTTAATTGAGAGTAACGATTAGGAGTTAGCTGCATAGAATGTAGTAACAGCAAAGAGGTGTTACTACTATGAAAAAGACTAAATGCGTTAAGATTGAGTACTTGTGGATAGCCTTCGGCGTGGGCAGTGCGCTGTCGCTGTTTTTACCGACGGTATGGATTACAAGGATACTTGCGCTTGTTGTAATTATCCTCGGAGTTATGCTGTGCATAAAAAAATAGCGGGGGATATTATGAAAGTTGTGTTAATCAGAAGCCCAAAAATCCTTGCTCCTGTCCTGAGGTCAATCTTTAAAATCAAGAAAATTAAAAACGAGGCTTAATAAAATTAACATAAACCGACTTGCATTTTTTGCATGTCGGTTATTTTTATGCTTTCCTGTGCATATTCTTTGATAGAAACTGTAAAGGAGTAAAGCATATGGAATTATTAAAGGACTACAGTGCGCTTGTACTCAGTCTGCAGAATGAGTGTAAGCATGAGGATTTTGAGCTTGATTTTCAGGAAAACCTGCCGCAGTATCTTGATGATGCGGAAAAGCTTGTAAAATGCAGTGTAAAAAGCGTTATAACGGATTACGATATTAATATGGGTAGCGTAAATATTTACGGTAAATCATTAATATATGTAACTTATATTTCCTCGTCAGGATTACTGCTGTCCGATATCTTCGAAGAGGATTTTAGCAAAAGCCTTGATTTAAAGGAAGGCTCCGATATTTCCTTTGCTGATTTAAGCCTTGTAACAAGGTATTCAAGTTCAAGGCTGATAAATCAGAGAAGAATTGATATACATACGGCTTTAACGGTGAAGCTTACGGCGTATTCAAAAAATAGTGTTACAAGGCTTACCAACTGTAAGAACGCTTTTGTTAAAGAAAAGACGGTACAAAGTCTTACCTGTAACGCTTGCGCCCTGAGCAGCGCTGAGTTTGACGAATCCTTTTCACTCAATGGTGAAAGCGAGCTTGAGAATATTCTGAGCGTGTTTTCCTCCTGCTACTGCTCTGAATATAAACTCGTAAAAGAAAAAATGCTCGTTAAGATTAATGCGACAGCGGCTGTGGTATATAAAAACACCGACGGCAGCGTAAATAAATTCGTTCATAATTTTACAACAAGCAGAATAATTGATGTACCTCAGGTTGACGAAAACGCGACAGCTCTTATTTCGACAGAGATTTCTTCTCTTTACCTAAAAACTAAAACCGACAGCTCTAACAAGCTGAATGTGCTTGAATTAATCGGACGCGTCAGCATAAAGTACAGACTTCTTTCTGTCAGCGAAAATACATTTATTACCGATTCTTATATGCCGCATTACAACAGCGTAAACTCATTTTCACAGCTTACCTTGAATTCAGCACCTTCTGAAATATCAGATAAGGTATCCGCACAGCTAAGCTTTGATAATGATAAAAGCATTACTGAGATTATAGATATGAATACCGAGCTTCAGAGCGTCAGAATTGACAAGTCAAGGTTATGCTTTAAAGTGCTTCTTTCATATCTTTACTATGATGATGAATCGGAGCTGATGAGCTTTGAAAAAACTCAGGATTATTCTTTAACTCTTAACGATAATGAGCTTGACGGCGTATGCAGTGTACAGCTTATTTCCTTTGATTATAATCTTGATTCGGATAAAAAAGTAACCGTTAAGCTTAATTTTGAATACTGCGCTTTCCTTTACAGCTCTGAGAATATAAGCTTTATTACCGATATAGAAGAAAACGGTAAGAAAAATCTTAGCGACAGAGCGCAGCTTACCCTGTATTTTGCCAAGCAGGGTGAGGAGCTTTGGGATATTGCTAAGGAATTTTCAAGTGATGCAGAGCTTATTGCGTCTGAAAACAATATCGGTGATTCGGTAATTTCTTCACCGTCAATAATACTTATTCCGGAGATGTGAGGTGATAATAATGCAGAATATTTATGAAGATATTGCAAAAAGAACAAACGGCGATATTTATATCGGTGTTGTAGGACCTGTAAGAACAGGTAAATCAACATTTATCAAGCGCTTTATGGACTCGCTTGTAATTCCTAATATAAGCGATAATTATGCTAAGGAGCGTGCGCTTGACGAGCTTCCGCAGTCGGCAGCAGGAAGAACGATAATGACAACCGAGCCTAAATTTATTCCGGAGGACGCCATCGAGCTTGAGCTTGGCTCAAATATGAGCGCAAGGGTAAGGCTGATTGACTGCGTAGGTTATATTGTTCCAAGCTCTGTCGGTTATATAGAAGAGGAGCAGCCGAGGATGGTGAATACCCCTTGGTTTGACGAAGAAATTCCTTTTAATATGGCGGCAGAAATAGGTACTAAAAAAGTAATAACCGAGCATTCAACAATCGGGCTTGTCGTAACAACCGACGGCAGCATTACCTCTATTCCGAGAGAGGAATACGAGGAGGCTGAGGAAAGAGTAATAAATGAGCTCAGTGAGCTTGGAAAGCCCTTTGTAGTGTTAATGAATACAACAGCGCCTTCTTCGCAGGAAACTATTTCATTATGTACCCTTCTCACCGATAAGTACGGCGTGCCGGTTATTCCTGTAAACTGTCTTGAAATAACCGAAAAAGAGATTAATGAAATCCTTTCCGATATTCTCTTTGAATTTCCGATAAGACAGGTCGGAATTAATTTCCCTTCATGGATTAATACTCTTGAGAATAACAATTCACTTAAAGCCTCTATCTATTCAGGAATCAGGGAAAGCATACCTCTGCTTAATAATATACGCTCCGTTAAGGCTTTTGCAGATAATCTCGGCGAAAACGAGTATGCAAATTCCGTAAGTGTTTCAAAGCTTGACCTTTCAACAGGCTATGCAGGGGTAACCCTCAGTGTTGACAATTCATATTTTTACAGTATTCTTTCTGAAAAAAGCGGCGCAGACATCTCGGACGAAAGAGATTTGATGAGAGAATTCACCGGCTTAATGAATATGAAAAGGGAATACGAAAGATTCTCAAAGGCGTTAAAAGAGGTTGACGAAACGGGATACGGCATTGTCATTCCCGAAATGAGCGAGCTTTCATTAAGCGAGCCGCAGATTATGAAGCAGGGCGGACGCTATGGAGTAAGGTTAAGAGCGGAAGCCCCGTCAATTCATATGATTAAATGTAATACATATACAGAGGTTGCTCCTATTGTCGGAAGTGAAAGTCAGAGTCAGGAGCTTGTGATGTATCTCTTAAAGGAATTTGAGAATAATCCTTCTGATATATGGAATACAAATCTTTTCGGTAAATCCCTTCATGAGCTTGTCAATGAAGGACTTAACAATAAGCTTTACCGTATGCCTTTGGATGCAAGAAATAAGTTTAAAGAAACAATTGAGCGTGTTATCAACGAAGGCTGCAACGGTCTTATTTGCATAATATTATAAAAATAAGGTCGCACTAAACTGCGACCTTAAATATTATAAATATTGCTAAAATAAATTGCAGGATAATTATAACGGGCAATCCGAGCATAAACGATGAGTGCTTCGTCTTATGCCGTATTAAAAGCATTGTAAGATATTCGCATACCGCACCGCCAAGGATAGCTGTAAGAAAAAGTGTTTTCTCGCTTATTCTCCATTTGCCGCATTTTGCCCTTGCTTTATCTGTAAGCGTAAGAACTGCGCTTATCCCGTTAATTAAGATTACATACAGGGCGATTAAACAAAATTTATTACTCATTCGGTTTGAATTTTTCAAGCTTGAGTAAATCGGAGGTCCATACAACCGTATCCTTTTTCTTAAGCGATTTACCAAGATTTTCGTCCATTGTAAATACCGAAGCACATTCAGGGCAAATTAAGAAAAACACATTGCGGCTTTTAATAATCGTTTCAGCATCAAGCCTTGTTTCAGCATTTGAAAATACTGAAAACCTGACTGACTTCTTACATTCGGGACATTCGATATCCTCAGGCAGAACACCTTTATCTTTTATTTTTAATGCGTTACCAAGTCTGTACTCCATTTAAATCACCTTAATTATTTTACTATAAAATACGGAAGTGTTCAAGTGTATAAGAAAATAATTTTATCTCTTTTAATATTAGTGCTTTTAACAGGCTGCACAGGCGTACAAAAAAGCCCTGATGAAAAGATACAGAAGAAATATATTAAAGCTGTCTGGATGAGCTATATTGAGCTTTCGCAACTGACAAAAAGTAACAGTGAGAGCGACTTTAAATCGGAGATAAACAGAAGCTTTAAAGATTTATCGGATAAGGGATTTAACAGGGTATCCGTTCAGGTAAGGCCGTTTGCTGATGCATTTTATCGTTCTGAATTTTTCCCCGTCAGTAAGTATGCCTTCGGTGAGGAGGGGGGAGAGCTTGAATATGACCCTCTTGAAATAATATGCAATATTGCAAAGAAACACAATATTGAAATTGAGGCGTGGATAAATCCGTACAGGATATCTGCCGATAATGATATTTCAGCCTTAAGCAGTAAAAGCCTTGCTAAAAAATACGAAAATACGGACAGCCTGATAATATGTGATAAAGGGATATTTTTCAGCCCTGCATCTGAGGAGGCGAGGGATATCATAGTAAGCGGTGTTAAAGAGGTTATTGATAATTATGAGGTATCCTCAGTCTGCTTTGATGATTATTTCTACCCTGAAAGCGACATCAAAACAGATGAAGGCATATATAATGAATACCTTGACAGCGGCGGCAATCTGTCGCTTGAGGATTGGCGAAGGGAAAATGTCAGCACTCTTATAAAAGAGGTTTATTCGGCAGTTAAAAGCGCTGATAAGGGTATTACCTTCGGCGTCAGTCCGCAGTCAAGCTTTACTAACAATTATAACAGCCTGTATGCAGATGTCTATAAATGGTGTACACAGGAAGGCTTTATCGACTACATAAATCCGCAGATATATTTCGGTTTTAAAAATGAAAATCAGCCGTTTATGAAAACCACTCGCGAGTGGCTGAAAACGGCTGAATGTGATTTGTTCATATCCCTTCCGCTTTATAAGCAGGGCAAAGAGGATAAATATGCAGGTGAATTCGGGATAAACGAATTTGCCGAGGAAAACGATATTATCTCACGGCAGGTAAGATATCTTTCCAAGCTTGAAGAAATTGACGGATATTATATATATTCGTATAGCTTCTTAGGTGATAATGAGGAAAGCAGTAATCTTTATTCTGCGATGCAGAATTCGTCGTTATAGTCTTTAATAACAACATTTATGGTTTTTCCGATAATGTTTTCCGAGCTGTTAACCCTGACGGGAATATATGAACGGGTATAGCCCTGATAAATATTTTTATCAACTTCATTTTCAAAAAGCACTTCGGTGCATTTGCCTATAAGAGCTTTAAAGTATTCCTGACGGATTTTTTCGTTTTCGTCAATCATTATCTTGGCGCGGCGTTCCTTTTCGCTCTTATGTACGCTGTCGCCGTGCCTTGAAGCCGAAGTACCTTCACGCTCGCTGTAAGGGAAGGTATGCACCTTTTCAAACCGTATGCTTTTAACAAAATTAAGAGAGTCTTCAAAATCTTCTTCGCTCTCATTGTTAAAACCAACCATAACATCGGTAGTTATGCTGCAGTCTTTAAAGGTATTTCTCAGCTTGTCGCAAAGCTTTTTATACTCATTTGCAGTATAGTGCCTGTTCATACTCTTGAGGGTTTTATCGCAGCCGCTTTGCAGTGAAAGATGAAACTGAGGACAGAACTTATTAATTTTTCCAAGCCTGTCAATAATATCATCGGTGATGTGGTCGGGCTCAAGAGAACCGAGTCTGATTCTTTCGATACCATCCGTTTTCGCGCAAAGCTCAACCGCGTCAGCGATGTTGAAATTCTCTCCTTTACCGTAAGCGGAAAGGTTGATTCCGACTAAAACAATCTCCCGTATTCCGCTTTCAGCAAGGCTTTCAATTTCTTCCTTTAACTCAGAGAGCGGTTTTGAACGCACTCTGCCTCTTGCTTTCGGAATAATACAGTATGAGCAGAAGCGGTCGCAGCCGTCTTCGATTTTTACAAAAGCTCTGATTCTCTCTGAAAATTTATTGATAGTGCAGCTTTCAAAGCGCTCTCCGTTCTCGTGAGGGGAAATGCTTACTATTCTCTTTTTATCTGTAAGATACTGATTAATCAGTTTGAGAATATCGCCGTCCTCTTTGTTTGACATTATGATATCCGCTTCACTAAGCTCCTGCGCCTGTTCAGGAAAAGCCTGTGGCATACAGCCTGTAATTATTACCGCTGAGTCGGGATGCTTTCTTTTGAACTTTCTTACATTCTGCCTCGATTTCTGGTCTGCTGTGGCAGTTACCGTACAGGAGTTAATTATGTAAAAATCTGCTTCCTTATCAGGTGTAACTATTTCAAAACCTGCATTTTTCAGAAGCTCGCTCATATATTCGGTTTCGTACTGATTGACCTTACAGCCAAGTGTATAAAATGCAGCCTTCATAATATTCTCCTTAGATTAATATATGTGATTATAACAAAATTCTGTGATTATTACAAGAAAAAGGTAATATTATTTAATGGTGATAATATGAAAAAACTATTCGTCTGTCTGCTTACTTTGATTGTGTTCCTCTCGGCGGCGCCAAAGGTTTATGCCGAGCAGGAAGCAAAGCCCCTCGCAAAATCAAGTATACTTATGTCGCTTGATACGGGGGAGGTACTGAGTGAAAATAATTCACACGAAAGACTTGCTCCTGCATCAGTAACAAAAATTATGAGCCTTCTTCTTATCTTTGAGGCTCTTGATAGTGGTAAAATAGGACTTAACGATATGGTAACCGCCGATGAAAAAGCTGTTTCAATGGGCGGCTCTCAGATATGGCTTGAGGTGGGGGAGAGTATGAGCGTTGACGACCTGCTCAAAGCTGTAATAATAGCCTCGGCAAATGACGCTTGCACCTTGCTTTCTTCATATGTTGCGGGTAGCGATACTGCCTTCGTTGATATGATGAACGAAAAGGTGCGCGATTTAGGTCTGAAGGATACCAATTTTGAAAACTGCACAGGTCTTGACGATACAACAACAAATCATTATTCATCTGCATATGACCTCGCTGTGATTTCGAGAGAGGTTATGAAATACGATTATATTTATAATTATTCGACTGTCTGGCTTGATTATCTCAGGGACGGCAAAACTGAGCTTAACAACACAAATAAGCTTGTAAATACTTACGAAGGCATAACGGGACTTAAAACGGGTACGACTTCAAATGCAGGCTACTGCGTCTGTGCAACTGCAACAAGAGAGGATATGAGCCTTGTAGCCGTTGTAATGGGTGCTGAAACAAGCGACGACAGGTTTTCACTTGCCTCCGACCTGCTTGACTACGGTTTTGAAAACTATAAGCTTGTAAATCTTGATATCGACCCCGAGCTTCTGACTCCCGTAAAAGTTAAACTCGGAACAGTTAAATATGTTAAGCCAAGTCTTGATATCCAAAATAAAATATTGCTTCCGAAAAATGCTTCAGACCCTCAGTATAACATAAGTGTTTCAGAAAGTATTAATGCGCCTGTGCGCAAGGGGGACAGCCTCGGAAGCATCAGCGTAAATGCCGACGGTAAGGAGATTTGCGTTATTCCGTTGTACTGCGATACGGACATTTCTGAGATAAGCTTTAAATCATTATTTATTAATATAATTAAGAATATTTAAAAAAATGTTGAAACTTTATAAAAAATAGTGTAATATATTGCCTTGAAAAAAATAAAAAACACATTTTATGTATGTGAGGCGAATATTATGGCAATTAAATTTAACACAACTCATGCGGAAGAATTTGTATCTGCAGCCGATATCAAAGCGCTTGAAGCTCAGGCGGTAAACGCTATGAACACCCTTCATAACAAAACAGGTGAAGGAAGCGATTATCTCGGCTGGGTTTCACTTCCTACCGACTATGATAAGGAAGAGTTTGACAGAATAAAGAAAGCGGCTGAGTTTATCAAGGATAACGCCGATGTGCTTATTGTTATCGGTATCGGCGGCTCATATCTTGGTGCAAGGGCTGTTATCGAAGCTCTTAAATCACCTAATTATAATTCACTTAAAAAGGATACGCCCGATATTTATTTTATCGGCAATTCCATTAGTCCGCAGTCGCTTAATGAAATTATCAGCATTTGCGAAGGTAAGGATATCTGCGTTAATGTTATCAGCAAGAGCGGCACAACAACCGAGCCTGCAATTGCTTTCAGAGTATTCAGGGATATGGTTAACAGCAGGTATTCGCCCGAAGAGGCTTCTAAGAGAATATTCTGCACAACCGACAAAGCAAAGGGAACATTAAAAAAACTTGCAGATACTGAGGGCTATGAAACTTTCGTTGTACCCGATGATGTCGGCGGTAGATACTCGGTACTCACTGCAGTAGGTCTTCTTCCCATTGCGGTTGCAGGTATTGATATTGACGCTCTTATGAGCGGTGCGAGAAATGCTCAGAATGAGCTTAACGGCACTGATGTTGAAAGTAACATCGCTCTTAAATATGCCGCTGTAAGAAACGCTTTTTATAACAGGGGCACAAAGCTTGAGTGTTTCGTTTCATATGAGCCTTGTATGGCTATGTTTAACGAGTGGTTAAAGCAGCTCTTTGCTGAGAGCGAGGGCAAGGACGGAAAGGGACTTTTCCCCGTATCCTGTATTTTCTCAACAGACCTTCATTCTCTCGGACAGTATATTCAGGAGAGCGGAAGCTCACTTATGTTTGAAACTGTAATTAAGTTTAATAAGCCTCAGTCTGATTTTCTTATCACAGAGCAGGAGGGCAACATTGACGGACTTAATTTCCTTGCAGGTAAAACAATGAGCTTTGTCAATGAAAAAGCCCGTCAGGGCACGCTTCTTGCTCATACTGACGGCGGAGTGGGCAATCTTGTTATAGAGTGTGAAGATATCACCGAGGACACAATTGGTTATCTCATTTATTTCTTTGAAAAGGTTTGTGCAATCTCAGGTTATGTACTCGGTGTAAATCCTTTTAATCAGCCAGGTGTTGAGAGTTATAAGAAAAATATGTTCGCTCTTTTAGGTAAACCCGGTTACGAAAAGGAAAAAGAAAGTCTTGAAAATCGACTTGGTATATGTTAATATGTAATTGAAATAAAAAACCTTGGAGGATTTTTAAAATGATTAAAATTATCATTGGTAATAAGGGTTCAGGAAAAACAAAGAGGCTTATTGAGCTTGTTAATGACTGCGTTGCTACATCTGAAGGTAATGTTGTCTGCGTCGAGAAGGAGCCAAAGCTCACTTACGACATCTCTTCAAGGGCCCGTCTTCTTGAAACTGAAACCTATCTTATCAACGGACATAAGGCTTTCTACGGCTTCCTCGCAGGCATCTGCGCAGGTAACTACGATGTAACGGATGTACTTGTTGACGCAACATTTAAGATTGTCGGCAGGGAATATGAGAAGCTTCCTCAGTTCTTTGAGATGCTTTCGGAGCTTTCAGAGGCAACGGATGTTAACTTCTATTTCACAATAAGCTGTGATAAGGAAGACCTTCCTGTTGAAATTTTCGATTACTGTGAGGAAATCTGAATATAAAATTTTTATAAAGACGGCTTATACCGTCTTTATTTTTTGCCCGTTTTATGTTATTGTGAAATCAGAAAGTGCGCGCCGCACTGCTCATATTATTGTTTTTTGCACTTTTTTTGTGCAAATATTCAAAGCCTTGACAATTCTTACGGATTATGCTATTTGAGAATTGATTAAAAATGAAAGAATAGATTAATTAGCCATCTTAAAAGGAGATAATAATTTGGGTAAGAAAAATACTAAAAGGTTAATCGTTGTATTCTTAATACTGATTTTAGTGTTCTTTTCATACAAAATAGTTGACTTAACAAGTTTCGATTTTGTAAAGGCGAGAGCGATAAATTATCTTTGTGATAAATATGAGGCTGACAAGGATGAATTTGAATTGGTTGATTACCTGCATTCAGGTTTTCATTCAAAACCTTCTGGTGAATGGATGGAGTTTTTCCATTGGAATGATTTTTCGTTTGAATTCAAGTATAAAAACAAAAGCTTTTTTGTAAACAGATACAACGGTAAATTCTACGACGATTATCAGATATATGATATTGAAAAATGGTGTACTGAGTGGTTACAACAAAATATTGATGAACATATTGATTCTATCTCTATAGAAACCGAGGACATAGTACGCTATTTGAACAATTCAGATAAAAGTAATCATTATGTTTTCAGCAAGAGTGATGCAAGAGAATATATAAGCAAATATGTTTTAAATCCAGAACAGCCAAAAACAATATATATTTACTATGACGATAAAAGTGAAAACATTGATTATGTTTACAATAATGTAAAAAGTAAAATGGACGATGTGTTTAGCATTGATAGCAAAGCATATTTAAACACATCATCACATACCGGAAAATGGGAAATTTCAAAGTTTTATATAGGACCATGGAAAACATATTATTTTTAACTTGATTTGTTCCGACTTCCAAGAGAACAGATAATAGATTATTAAGAGTAAGCGGGTATGTATTATGCTAAATAAAAAATATAAATTTTCTTACGGAAACAGTAAATCAAGCAATATATTTAAATGCATATTATCATATTTATATCAAATTTTTATGTATGCAGGCATCCTGCTGATTTTAGATTTATTGTTTATGTATTTATTTACAAATGTTATGCAACCGTATTTTCCCGATATTATAACACATATTTTTTGTCTTGTTTTTGCGGTGTTAATCGGAACATTACATATTTTCTTTTTTTGTAACTTTAGTTATGCCTAAAAGGGTGGTTTTGACAGAGAAAATTATTAATATTAATAGATATGCGTTACCGTTACGAAAGTATAAAAGGGGTATAAATGATCATATCCCATATACTCAAATAAAAAGCGT
>CADAUV010000051.1 GCA_902791235.1 Oscillospiraceae bacterium | reverse complement strand
TTATATTTTCTTTTATCTCTTTCTGTATGAGGCAAACTATTAGAAGTTGAAATAATTCCACATGATGAAAAAAATAATGAATTTGATGAGGTACTTGATAGTCCTTATGATTTAGTTGGGCAAAATCTTTTGTATAAAATTAAGATAATTAAAGTAAAAAATTTAAATATAAATTTCTGTAAAAATTTGAGAATTGAATATCAATCATTTTATGATAGAAGTATTAATGATACTAAAATATATAATAAGCCCAATTACACAAGTGTGCATATTATAATATATAAAAACTCCGCTGTCAAGCATTTTTTTGTAAGTTTTTTAAAGAAATTGAAATATTTATTCTTGTGCATTTTTAACGAAAAAAATTTTTCATTTTCTGTCAAAATGCACAAGGGCAAAATTTGGAATATTTTGTATGAGCAGCTACTCACGCCACTATATATAGTTTTAATGCCCGACTTTTAACAAAGCCGCGGCATAATCATAGAATAAAGCAAGGAGATGAATATATGTTTAACTATGTAAAAAAATTACAATATCCTATTAATATAAAACACCCGAACCCGAAAACCGCTGCGATAATCATAAGCCAGTACGGCGGTCCCGACGGCGAGCTCGGCGCTTCACTGAGATATCTTTCACAGCGTTATTCAATGCCGTATCCCGAGCTGAAGGGGCTTCTTACCGACATCGGTGTTGAGGAGCTCGGACATCTTGAAATGATTGGCACGATGGTTTATCAGCTTACAAAAAATCTGAGTGAAAAAGAGATTGAGGAGAACCCGAACTTCGCGGCATACTTTGTTGACCACACAACAGGCGTCTACCCGACAGCTGCAAGCGGTTTCCCCTACACCGCGGCTTCAATGCAGGTAAAGGGCGACGCAATCGCAGATATAAACGAAGACCTCGCGGCTGAACAAAAGGCAAGAGTAACATATGACAATATTCTCCGCCTTGTTGACGACCCCGATGTTATCGAGCCCATAAAATTCCTGCGCCAGCGTGAAATAGTACACTACCAGCGCTTCGGCGAAGGTCTGCGCCTGATTACCGATAAGCTTAACGCAAAGAATTATTATATGACAAACCCGTCATTCGACAAATAAGGCAAGAAAAAAAGCAAGGAGTTTTCTCCTTGCTTTAATTATTTTTACTGTTGAAATTGTCTATTACCGTATGGTAACGGTCAAAGGCGCGTGAAACGGAATCCTCCCAACTGATATAGATATCGCTTTGCGCGCGCTTGCCAACCCTCTTCATAAGGTCGGGGTTAGCGATTATTTTTTCAATAGTCGCCGCCACTGAGTGTGCGGACTCCATACATAAAAAGCCCGTTTCGCAATCGTCAATACCCTCGGCGGCACAGCTTCCCCTGACAAGAAGGCTCGGCGTTGCGCAGGCAGCAGCCTCGCGCACAACAAGTCCGTTTGTATCAAATACCGACGGGAACAAAAGCAAATCGGAAATACCGTAATATCCGAGTATTTCATTTTTATCAAGAAGCTTACCCGTCCATACGATATAGTCATTCAGCCCGAGCTTTTTTGCATAATGCTTAATAGCCATAAAATCAGCGCCGAAGCCGAGCATAATAAGCCGAAACTGCTTGCCGTCATTTTTAAGCTTAGCGCAGGCGTCAAGAATAATACGGATATTCTTATACCATATCATCCTTCCGCAATAGATAAACACGGGCACATCGTCGGGAATATTGTGCTTGCGTTTAATCATAGCTACATCGTCCTGCGGCACATTCGTTATGGGTAAATCACAGCCGTTTGGCATAACTATATAGTCGCCCTCATAGCCCACCTTACGCAGTGATTCTACCGTACCCTTGCTCGTAACCCAGACCTCATCCGCAGCATTTATATTGTTGCACAGGAAATGATAAGCAAAATCCTTTACGGGCTGAGTGGGAAGGCGCTTTTCAAAATCGTACTCATATTTTGTATGATATGTAAGCACGGTGGGAATACGCTTAATCTCATTCACACGCCTGAAATAATAGCTTGTTGCAAGCGGACAGTGGGAATGAAGAATATCAAAATTCATATCGACTATCGCCTGATGAAGCCTTTCATCGAAGGGCCATCCGATAGTGTATCCCTCATTTGAAGGAAACCGCCAGCTCTTATATCTGAAAATCTCAAAGTCATATTTATAGTCGAGCTGATTTCTGTTCTTTGGTGTGATAACAGTCGCCCTGCCGAGACCGCCGTTAATCTGCTTAGCATAATTAAGCGCAACAGCGCACACACCGTCGGTAGTAGGCGGAAAGGCATCGGTACCGATGCCTACATTCAGAAATCTATTCAAATGTATTACCTCTCAGATTAGATGGAAACCTCGTGAGCAATGTTATAAAGGTTCATATCAATAGTCTTTTTCATATTGAGCGCCTCGAAGATATCGAAGTCAACGACCTCCTCCTTCTGAGCCGCAACAACACGGTTACCGATATCCTTCATTAAAAGCTTTACGGCATAGTTACCCATACGGGTTGCCATAATCCTGTCCTTAGCTGTCGGATAGCCGCCGCGCTGTGTATGGCCGAGAACAGTTGCTCTTGACTCAACGCCCGTCTTAGCCTCAATCTCCTCAGCAAGCTTCTTTACATCAACGCCAACGCCCTCAGCGGTAACGATGATGAAATGCTTTTTATTAGCGCGCTGTGTTTTCTTCATTCTTTCAATAACATGCTTTTCAATATCGAAAGGCACCTCGGGAATAAGAATGGCAGTTGCGCCGCAGGCAATACCCGAATTAAGCGCAAGATAACCTGCATGTCTGCCCATAACCTCAATTACGGAGCATCTGTCATGCGACTCAGTGGTATCACGAATTCTGTCCACCATTTCCATAATTGTGTTAAGACAGGTGTCATATCCTATTGTATAATCGCAGCAAGCGATATCATTGTCAATTGTACCAGGGATACCTACGCAGGGGATTCCTCTTTCGGAAAGGTCCCTTGCGCCTCTGAAGGAGCCGTCGCCGCCGATGACAACTACGCCCTCAATGCCCCATTCCTGACAGGTACGGATAGCCTTGCGCATACCCTCCTCAGTTGCAAACTCAACTGAACGGGCAGAATAAAGGATTGTACCGCCACGGTTAATAATATCTGAAACCGAGCGCAAATCAAGCTCGATAAAATCGCCGTTGATAAGTCCGTTATAGCCGCGGACTACGCCGTAAACCTTAATGCCGTTTTCACATGCTGTTCTTACTACTGCGCGAACTGCCGCATTCATACCGGGTGCGTCGCCGCCGCTTGTTAATACTGCAATAGTTTTCATTTCAATTTCTCCTTTTTCATAAGAGCTTAATACTTAATATCTGTATTTTAATAGTGATGTGTCAAAAAGTCAAGACCGTATTTAATCCATATCCCAAAACTGCTCGATACTTGTTACGGGTGTGATTACAATATTATCCTTATCTGCGGTAATTACAAAGTAATTATCCTTTATATCCACGCCTTCAAATTCAACCCACACTGTGATGTCGCCCTTGATTTTACCAAGCTCGAGCTCAACCGTGCTATCACCGTCAAATACAACATCAACATCGTCAAGATATGTGTACTTGCTGTCGCCGTCAGCCTTGTAAGCGGAGTGCATAACAGCCTTTGTGTTGTTGTAAAACGGAAGCTCTACGGTCGCTGTTACCTCACGCTTCTTAGGCTTTGTTGTGGTTTCATCCTTCTTTGTGGTATCAGGCTTTGTTGTTTCCTGCGACGAGCCGCCCGAACCGCTGCCCGAGCCCCCGGCAGAGCCGCCTGATGAACCGCCGGCAGTCGTACCCGTATCGGTATCAGCAGAAGCATTCGTTGTCGCCGGCTGAGTTACGGCGTTTCCGTTTTCATCGGTAACGGGCTCGCCGTTTTCGTCGGTTACGGTTACCATATCAACAGGGCTTTCCTTTTGCTTACAGGCTGTAAAGCCAAAAAGCATTACCACTGCAAGAAGCAGTGCGATTATTACTCTCTTTTTCATATTATCTCTCCGTAGTTTTTTTGTTAAATCATAGTCATTTTAAATTTGAAGGAGGCTTCCTCAAACGGCGCAAGCACCGTCATGCCCCTTTTATTCTCAAAGACTTCATTCTCATCCGAGCAGGAGGAAATACCGGTCCACGGCTCAAGCGCGACAAAAGGCGCTTTTCCGACAGCAGACCAGATAAGAAGATTATTCATATCCTGATACTCAATTCTGATTCCTTTACCGTTCTTACCGAGAAGCGTTGCGCTTTTCGCCTCGACATTCTCAAAGATAAGCGCGTCATTTTTTTCAAACAAATCATGCCTTAAAGATAGAGTGTTGCCGCCGTTCATAACCTCATAGCGCTTGCGTACATCCACAAGGCCTGTTTCATGGTCGGGACGAAGACAGGCTGTGGTGATATTCTTATCAAAGGTAACCGTATAGTCCTCAAACTTTTCGCCCTTCATAAGCGGACAGTTAAACGCAGGATGTCCTCCGATAACAAAAGGAAGCTTCTCCTGCCCGGTATTTTTGACTATATATTCATTAGTTACCGTATCGCCGTTAATCGTATACTTAATGCGAAGCTCGTAATCAAACGGGAACTGCTCTCTTGTGGCATCGCTGCTTTTCTGAAGAAAGGTTACTGAATTTTTACACTGGGCTTCAAGCTCAAACGGATTAATCCTTGCAACACCGTGGCGCTTCATCTTTACCTCTTTACCGAAAGCGAGAGCCCTGCCCTCAGGCAGCACGCCGACAATCGGGAAACAAACAGGCGCCTGACCCGCCCAATACTTAGCGTTACCCTGCCAGAGATACTCCGTACCGTCCTTTTTAAGAGATGTAAGCATTGCACCGTCCTTTAAAACGACTGCACTGCTGCTGTTACTTGTAATCTCATATTTCATAAAAACACTTCCAGAATTTATAATGGTTAAAAATAATATATTTATTATATTATAGCTGATAATAATTTATATTGCAATATTGAAAATGAACAAGAGATATAGTACAATGAAGGAAAGAATAACATACGGAGGGCGCTTATGGATATTGAAAGCTATATTCAGGAAGCTGTTTTCGGAGAAAAAGAGCAACACAAATGCTTCTACCAGCTTATGTGGGATAATTTTAAGGAAATAGGTTATGTCATAACCGACGAGGAGGGCCATGAGGTTGACGCAATCATCAAGGCTGTATCACTGCAGAATCTCCTCGGCGAATTTATGTACAGGCTTTATGATGAGGTTAACGAGACAGGACTTGAGGATGTAATCGACTACTGTCAAACTGTCGGAATAAGCGACGACGAGCTTCTTGACTACTGTGAGAAGAACGAGGAAATTGATGTTGACGAGGACTTTGAAACGACTGTCAAAAATGCGCTTGACTACACCTCACAGATTACCGCGGACAAAATGCTTGAGGAATTCTCGACTTACGAGGTCTTTGACTATATGCTCACTGCGACCTATGCCTTTGAGCAGGACTTCACCTTTGATTTTGAGGACTATGAGGAAATGCAGGCATTTGTCGATACAAATCAGGACCAGCTTGACAATTACAAGGCAGAGTACGAATCCGTCCTCAGCTGGATTGAAAGCGGAATGATTTGCTAATGCGCAATTCGTAATGCGCAATGCGCAATTGTCCGAGCAACGCGAGTAACCTCAATATTGCAAAGCAATACTTCATATGCGTCAGCATATTTCATAACAAAGTTATTTCATTCGCCGCAGGCGAATTTCATTAAAAAGAGAGGCAATTGCCTCTCTTTTTTCTTACGGGTTCAAACAAACACCCGAACTATTGAATCTGTACGTCTTTCCGCCCTGCCTGAGGTTCGCGGTTCTCATATCGCCGCCGGAATTGAAGTAGTACCATTTGCCTGATATCTTTTTCCAACCGGTCTGCATTGCACCTGAGCTGTTAAAATAATACCACGTACCTGCAAGCTTTTGCCAACCGGTTTGCATAGCTCCACCGCTGCTACTGAAATAATACCATTTGCCGCCGTTCTTAACCCATCCGGTATACATATGCCCATCTGAATTTGAGAACAAATACCACTTGCCGCCGCTTTTAAGCCAGCCTGTATGGATACTGCCATTAGTATCATAGTAGTACCAAGTTTTACCTTTTTTCTGCCAACCTGTAAGCATTTTGCCGTTCGAGGCAAATAAGTACCATTTGTTATTTATCTTTTGCCATCCTGTTTGCATTAGACGGTTTTCATTAAAGTAGTACCACGAGTTTCCGATTTTCTGCCAACCCTTTGCCGCATTTCCTTCTTTTGTAAGATAATAGGTTTTTTCACCATTCTCAAGCCATTCAGAATGATTCAAATAATAGTAGTAATAGTTTGCTACACCATTTTTATAAACAGTATACTTGTGTGTAAAGTAAAACCATTCTCCGTCATATTGCTTCCAAAAACTCAGACTTGCCGAATTGTTTAACTCACTCGGATAAAATATTACAGTGTACCAATCGAGTGAGACAGTACCCACTCCGTCTATCATAGCATATCCTTTTCCTGTGGGCTGTATTTCAATTGTTCCGCTTTCTTTGCCGACGTAAACTCTTGCCTCGGGGTCGCCGTGGAAGTTGTATACCCAACCTGTTTTCAGTGAGCCGTCAGAATTGTAATAGTAATTCAATCCGTCATCCCAACCAATTAACATCTTTCCGTCAGTTCCAAAATCATACCATTTACCGTTAATACGCTTCTTGCCGGTATACATAATTCCCGACTGACTGAAATAGTAACTATTGCCGCCAATCTTTTGCCAACCGGTTTGCCTTACGCCGCTTGAATTGAAATAATACTTATTATTATCAATGACCTGCCAACCTGTATTCCTAATTCCGTTTGTTCCTAAATAATAAACCTTACCGTTAATGGTTTGCCAACCTGTTTGCATTACACCATTTGGAGCAAAGAAGTACCAATCACCCCCGATTTTTTGCCAACCGGTTATCATTTTTCCATTATCGTAGTAACAAAACCACTCTCCAGAAACATTTATCCATATACAATTATTATTATTTCTAATGCTCGCATTCAATAGTTCGTCATTGGAATACCCAATATCGATTTGTTCCCACTGTGATTTTGTCCCTGTATATAAGACAGTTTCTAATTTACTACAACCTGAAAATGCCCAAGGTTCAATTGTTTTTAAGCTTTGCGGAATTGTTATATTTGATAAACTCGTACAATTCGAGAAAGCATTAGAGCCTATCGTCGTAACATTTCTAGGTATAATTATGCTTAATAAACTTTCACAATGTGAAAACGCACTTGTACCAATAGATGTAATACTATTCGGCAACTCAATACTTATTATATTTTGGCAATCATAAAAAGCGCAATTACCAATGTTAATAATACCATTTTCAATTATTATTTCGTTTACAGAACACCTATGCCAAGGCGAATAGTAACAGTAAGTACTTGAATCCGAAGATAATGAAAAATCTGACATAACACCAGAGCCTTTAGTAATTGTTACTTTTTCAATAGCGCTGCAATTATAAAATGAAGACTTTGAATACTGAGCGGAGCAAGGCACTGACAGGTCTTTTAGTCTGGAACAGTTTTTAAACCCGCTAATAGTCAACACATTGTCAGGTATTGTTACACTTGTCAAACCTGAACAGCCGCTAAATCCGCTTATAATTTGCACACTTTCTGGAATGGTAATATTTGTTAATCCAATACAATCATCAAAACCTCCAAGAGTAATTAAATCCTTTGGCAATGTAATATTTGTAAGGTTATTACATCCATAAAATGCACCGGAACCAATACTAGTAACACAGTCAGGAATTGTTAACCGTTCTAAGCATTTACACTCGTAAAAAGCATTTTTACCTATATACGTCACACCGTCTTCAATGGTTATTTCTTTAAGGCTATTCGTACTTGACTGCCACGGATAATAATTCAAATTGTTTCCTGAAGGAACTTTATAATCCATCATTTTACCTGTTGTACCTTTAGTAATCACTATCTTTTCTATATTATTACAACCAAAACCCTCTGTAGAACTAACAATACTCGCAGAACATGGCATAGTGAATTCAGTGATACCTGAACAACCATAAAAGGCGCTTGTATTAATAGTAGTTACACTATCCGCTATTTTCACACTAACTATTCCAGAACAACCTCTGAAAGCAGACTCTTGAATAGCGATTATACCCTCCATGATTTCTACAGACTCAATTTCTGTTTTATTCATGAAATAACAAGAGGATATTCTACCAGTACCCGAAATTATAAGTTTTCCAGTTGATGAGTCAAATGTATATGTAGCAGTCGAACCACAATACCCACTAGTATCCAAAGCATTAGCCGAAAATTCAATTCCTGCTGTTATTGATAATAGCATAACAACCGCTAATAGAAAACTTAATACTCTTTTCATTTTTTCACTCCTTTAACTGATTTACTATTTCGTCAAATAAAACTTTTCCAGTTTCTTTGTTTGCGCTTTTGTACTTTTTTACATCTGTTTCCCTAGACTTGCTAATAGTAATCACATTTGAAATATCAAGGTTCATATCAGCAAGCTCAGCATTAATATCATTATTATTATGACGGCTACATAAAAACAAATCTATTTTACCCTCGGCGGCAATACGATAATTCAACTGTTTTTTGATATCTTCAATTGAATCGCCTATAGTGACAATAAAGATTATTTTGCCGTTGTATTCAAACACACCTGAAATATCTCTGACATATGTTCCCGTATCATTTTGCCAATTATCCCCAATGTCTTTGATAATTGCGTTGTTATCATCATATTGTTTTCTGCTTTTCCACAATAATGTAAATCTTCTGTCTTTCAACATTTCAATAAAACAATACTTTAATGAAGATGATTTTCCGGAATTTGTCTTCCCTTGCAATACAATTACTTTCATATAGAATTCCCCCTTGTTGTACAATCCCTCCGTCACTTCGTGACACCTCCCTTTACACAAGGGAGGCTAAAATAAAAAAGCGTACAGCCAAGGCTGTACGCCAAAAACGCATAGCTCAACTGTCGCCAAACATTCCAATACAAACGCCTATATGCGGTATGCATTTTAGAGCATGCATTTTTATCAAAAGATAAAAATAGCATACCTCGATATAGGCAATATATTTAATTGGAACATTTGGCAACTATATTGTAGCATTTTGATATATTTTTGTCAACAAACAAAGCGGGCGACCATTGGTAGACATTTATTGTTTGAGGCGCAAGCCGAGTAACCGCCGTTATTATCTATTCGTTATTATCTATTATCTAAAAAAGGTGTTTACCGAATCGGTAAACACCTTTTATTTTTACTCTTCTGTTTCCTCTTCTTTTTCTTCTTTCTCAGCTGGCTTTTCCGCTACGTCGGTAAGTCCTACCTCGTCGAATCTGAAGATTGTTGAAAGAACTACGTCAAAGCCTGTTTTGATAGCCTCGGGAACAAGCCTGTCGTAATTATCCCTGCGGTTATGGTAATAATCCGCAGGCGCAGGGTCCATTGCGGCAAGGCAGGTTGCTGTGATGCCTGCCTGAGAAAAGGCAGCCGCGTCGGAAGAGCCGAAGAAGACATTTGCAAATTTAAGGTCATCGTGGCCTGCGTCCTTAGCGGACTCCATAACAAGATTGCTGAAAGCCTGATTATGCTTAACAGTGCCTGTCATATCTCTGTTATACACATTGAGATATTCAAGGTCGGTAAGCGTATCAACGCAGAGGACTGCAGTTTCAACACCACTGTTTACATATTCGTCGTAATGGTCCTTCGCCCACTGCTTGCAGCCCCTGAGTCCTGCTTCCTCGCCGTCGGTAATCATTGCGCAAACCTCGGTGTTTTCAAAATCAACGCCTGCCATATCGAGCATACGAAGAGCTGTAACCGCCGCATAAGTACCTGTAAGGTTATCGTTTGCACCGGGAGAAATCGTCTTAAAGTCAACGAAATAAAACAGTGTAACCATCATCACCGCAGTGAAGAAATGGAAGAAGTAGAAATAACCGGGAAGTGCTGACTCGGGCTTAACTGCTGCGATAACAATTGCGGCAATCGAAAGGAGGAAGGAAATAACAGCACCGCCGATAGTAAGACCCATAAGAACGCCCATAATAGGTCTTTTCTTGGCATAATATGTGTGTCTCCACTCGTATGCCGAGTCAATATGACCGCTGATGATAATTCTTCTCTTAACCTCTCCTCTCGGCTTTCTTACGCCAAGGAGATTATGACCCTCAACCTTCTTGTAAAGCGGGTCCATAAACTGCTTATAAAGAAGGAACTCCATAACGGTAATGAAAAGGCTTACTCCAACCACGCCGCAAACAATGCACTGTGCAAGCAGAAAGCTTATAATCTGTGTATACACAAGAATTGCGCAGACAACTACCGCAAGGATAATAGCAAAGGAAACGAGCTTTGTGAAATGCAGAAACGCCTTTGGCGCCATGGTGTATGACTCAAAGCTTGTTTCATCACAAAAAGTATCAAGCTCTTTTTTAATATGCTTCTGTGCCGCAAGGCAATTGGAATTACCCGACTCCCTCGGACCGTATTTTTTAATTACATTTGTAATTTCTGACACAGTGTAGTCAACATTTTCATCAATGACTGCCTGTGGAAAATCAGCAAATTTCATATTATTATCTCCTTATCTATAAATTAATCGTATTTAGAATTAATGGTTGCCTGCTTTTACTCTTTGTTTTAAGCAAGAAACATAATCGTCTTTTGTAATGGAAATTATACACTAGCATTTTGGTTTAACAAGCAAATCATACCATTTTTTTACTCCCATAATTCTGTCAACTATATGCTGGTAATCCCACACAGCGGCAATTTCCAAATTTTTGCAATCATCATAACTACATTGCAGGATTTCTCCTTTATACAATATTGAACCTTTTTGTGTAATGACATCAACCATGCACTGTGGAGGTGGCCATGATTGCTCTTCATTTTCAAAAGGTTTATTTGTTATAAATCGCATTTTCGAAAACACATTTTTATAAACTCCTACAAAAAACATATATTTCTCTTGAGAAGGTGTTTTTTCTATAGAATTACTAATACATTCATAAACACCTATATTAGACCCTTTAAACACTCTAGCAAAAGCGAACCGTCCGTTTGGTAATAAAATAGCATACACATCACCAACTATTACTTTTTTTCTACTCAAAGTATCCAAACTCCCTTCTTGCTTCATTTAAATAGTGTTCAATTTTTGGGTTTTTTAAACTAATTCCTCTAATCAGATTTCCAGAACTTCCATTTTCGGATTTTGCCTTACCATAATTATCGATTAATTGCTGTTCTCTTCCTCTAATAGCTACATAATTGCTCGTTGATTTATCTAACTGAGCAGGTCCAAATCCTTCTGATGTCATATGATGATATTTGTCCCTTATAGCTACATTAGTTTACAGATAATATTTTACCACATAAAAAAAGAAAACACAATAAAAAGCGTCAATTTTATGATGAAAAAATCAGGCTGTCAGCACGAACGGGCGCCGACAGCCTCTGGCCTGCCTGTTGGGGGTCGAACCCAAAATCTTCAGAATCGGAATCTGATGCATTAGCCTTTGTGCTACAGGCAGATGTATTACGAGCGCATTTGCAGGTCCGACTGCTCGGACACTGCAAAATCAAAGCTCGCTTATTATTTTTTCCATCTCGGGCATTTTGCGCTCCATATCATTGACAAGCGCAAGCTGCGCCCTCGCCCGTACAAGATTGTGCTTCGGATAATCAGTCTTAAAATATGTGTCGCCGTTTAAATAATCGGTGAGAAAACGCATAGCAAGCTCAAGCGTAAGGAGCTTTGCCGAAAACGCAAGATTATCCTTTTCATTATCTGTAAGGATTCCGCCTGCCTGAGAGAGATAGCCTACGGCATATGCTCTGAAATAATCAAGGTCGAGCGAAACCTTGCCGACATCCTTCTCGTCCTCTGCGGCAGTGCTTGCGCCGAAACGCACCGAGTCGCCGAAATCATAAAGCGCAAGGCCCGGCATAACTGTATCAAGGTCAATAACACAGATAGCCTCGTCGGTATCCTCATCAAACATTACATTGTTTAGCTTGGTGTCGTTATGGGTAACACGCAGCGGAAGGTCGCCGTTTTCAATCATATCGGTAAGGCGTGAAAGCTCGCCTCGCCTTTTTATAATAAACTCAGTTTCCTCATGACATTCGTCTGCCCTGCCCTCGCGGTCCTCCTCAAGTGCCGGGAGAAATTCGTTTTCAAAGCGCCACATTGTATTGTGGAAATTCGGTATGGTTTCATAAAGCGTTTCTGCAGGGAAATCAGAAAGCCGACGCTGAAATCTGCCGAAAGCCTCGCCGCTCTTACCGAAAAGCTCAGGCGTGTCTGCGCTGTCGTAGCTCTTACTCTTTTCAACAAAACGGTACGCGCGGTATGCGCCGCCGTCAACTGAATAATACTTGGAGCCGTCCTTTGTCTTGAAATAATGCAGAGTTTCCCTGTCGGGATTGCCGCCCTCAGCTTCAATCTTTTTCATAAGAAAAGAGGTTACGGCAAAAACATTTTCCATAAGCTCGTCGACATTTTTAAACACATTTGTGTTAACACGCTGAAGGATATACCTGACCTTCGTTGCGCCCTCGTCATAAGTTACGATATAAGTCGTGTTAATATGACCTGAACCGAAAAGCTTATACGATACAGGCTCCCCTGCAAAATCGAATTCCTTGAGTATCTCAGCTACATTTTCCATAACATCACCATTTTTAAT
>CADAUV010000050.1 GCA_902791235.1 Oscillospiraceae bacterium | reverse complement strand
ACCGATGTTTCCGATACCTCAAACAGAGCAAAGGTCGATACGGTGCTTGCCATAATGCCCCTTGTTGCAATCGGCGTCGTATTCGGCGGATTTGACAGTCTTACCAATGAAAGCGCAACGCAGGGCGACTGGAAAAAGTTTTTTATAATTCTCGGAGTGATTACCTCCGTCGGCGGACTTATCGGTCTGTTTATAATGAAGGACAGAAAGGGTATCAAGCCAAATACCGATAATACCTTTATAAGCGATTTTACATATTCGCTTCAGCCTAAGGTTATAGGTCGGAATAAGATGCTTTACTGGTGCCTTGCAGGCAATATGGTTTCCGCTGTTGCGTACCAGATTTATGTAAACTATCTTTTTAATATTGTCGAGGGTACAATGGGCATCAAGGATTATATTATTCCGATAGGCGTTATTATGCTCTTGTCAGCCGTTATTTCAGTAATCTGTTCCTCGGCAATGGATAAATATGGTAAAAAGCATTTTTATTATCCGACAATTATCGCAGGAATAGCAGGCTGTATTATCGTCTGGGCTTCAAAGTTTTTAATCGGTAAAAACAGCAATGCGCTGATTATAATGCTGATTGTCGGCGGAACGCTGATTATAGGCGTTTCACTCGTTATGGCAGGGCTGTTTACCGCCTCTTACAGAGATTATATTCCCGAGGGAAAAGAAGGGCTTTTTCAGGGATGCCGTATGGTTATGTATGTTTTGGTGCCTATGATAATCGGTCCGATTGTTGCACAGTTTATTATTAACACTGCAAACAGGGGAGTTACAAACGACGCGGATATTGTTTATCCCATGGAGCTTTTCCTCGGCTCAGCGTTTATAATGCTGTTCTGTTTCATACCTGCGACGGTAGTTCGTAAGAATCAGCCCCAGTTCCATGATGAGCTGATGAAGAAAATACAAAGCAAATAAATTAAAAAGTCTTTTCTTGGTTAGCCCCATGAGAAGACTTTTGTTTATTTAAAGCGTCTTAATCTTAATGCGTTTGAAACAACTGTTACCGAGCTTAAAGACATTGCCGCGGCGGCAATCATAGGATTTAATGTCCAGCCGAGCAGACCGTAAAAGCAGCCTGCGGCAAGCGGTATGCCGAGGATGTTGTAGAAAAACGCCCAGAAAAGATTTTCTCTTATATTTTGGAGTGTTTTCCTCGAAAGTCTGATTGCTTTTGAAACATCCTTTAGTCTGTTTGAAACAAGAATTACATCCGCCGATTCAATGGCTATATCAGAGCCTGCGCCGATAGCAATTCCGACATCAGCTCTTGTAAGTGCAGGGGAGTCGTTTATTCCGTCGCCAATCATCGCGACGGTTTTTCCGTTTTCTATAAGCTCCTTGATTTTTCTTTCCTTGTCGTCGGGGAGTGCGGAGGCGATAAAGCTGTCAATGCCTGCCTCCTGCGTTATTGCGTAAGCCGTAAGCTCGTTGTCGCCCGTAATCATTATTGTGTCTGCGTCAATCTCGCTTATTGCTTCCTTTGCGTCGTCCTTTATTTTATCGGCGAGGGCAACAGTGCAAATGTATTCATCGTTACAGGTGAACATAATCGGTGTTTTGCCTGCGTAAGAAAATTCATTGTCTGAAAAGCCCGTAAGCTTCTGATTACCTGCTCTGTAGGTTTTACCGTCAATCTCGCCTACAATGCCTTTGCCTATGACATATTCTCCGTTTTTGACTTCAAGAAGCTTTGCTCCCTTTTCCTTGCAGTATCTGCAAACTGCATTTGAAATAGGGTGGTCGGAAAGATTTTCAAGCGAGTAGATTATATCAAGATAGCTTTCATCCGTTATATCGGTAACAAACATTTCGCCCTGAGTTACAGTACCTGTCTTATCAAAAACAATAGTGTTGCATTTGCCGAGATTTTCAAGTGCTGCGGCGTCCTTGAACAGTATACCGTTTTCCGCTCCCTTGCCTGAGCCAATCATTATAGCGCAGGGGGTTGCAAGACCGAGTGCGCACGGACAGCTTATTACAAGAACGGATATAGCGTTTGTAAAAGCAAATTCAAAGCCCTTGCCGAGTATCATCCATACTGCAAATGTGATAAGAGCAATTACCATTACGACGGGGACAAATACAGCGGCTATTTTATCGGCAAGCCTTTGCGCAGGAGCCTTTGACGAGGAAGCGTCCTCAACAAGAGCAATGATTCTTGAAAGCGTTGATTCGTCGCCGACCTGCGTCGCTCTGAATGTGAAATTACCGTTTTGGTTAACCGTACCGCTTATAACCTCGTCGCCGACTGTCAGGTCTACGGGTACGCTTTCACCCGTAACGGCGCTCTGGTCAACTGAGCCTGCACCGCTTGTAATTATTCCGTCAACAGCAATTCTCATACCGGGCTTGATAACAACCTCGTCGCCCTCCTGAATTAATGCGGAGTCAATTTCACATTCAGTGCCGTCCTTTATAATAATGCTTTTTTCGGGAACAAGGTCAATAAGAGAATTAATTGCGGTTTTTGTTTTACCCTTGCTTATTGTTTCAAGCAGCTTTCCGAGAGTTATAAGCGTAAGAATCATACCTGCCGACTCAAAGTAAAAATGCTGCTCGCTGAAAAATATAAGCGAGATAAGGCTGTACAGAAACGAAGCGCCCGAGCCTACAGCGATAAGACTGTCCATATTCGGATTTAGCTTGAAAAGCGTTTTAAAGCCGCTTGTGAAGAATTTGTAATTGATAAGCATAATCGGAACTGTGAAAATAAGCTGACAGATACCGTTAATTATATGCTCGTTAAATCTCCACGGCAGTGAATAGTGAAGCATATGCGCCATAGAGAAATACATAAGAAATACAAGAAAAACAGCCGAGTAAACCAGCCTTTTTTTCATTTCCTTAATTTCTTCGCTGTTGTCAGATTTCTTTAGCTTAAACGGCTCGCAGCCGTAGCCCGCTTTTTTCACTGCGTCAACAATTTCTTCCGTTTCACAGTTGTAATCTGCAACCATTGTGCCTGCAAGAAGATTAACGCTGACCTCATCGCTAAGCGGAGCAACCGCCTTTTCAACTCTTGCAGAGCAGGCGGCGCAGCTCATTCCGGTTACAATAAATTTCTGTTTCATCAGAGAATAATTAACTCCTTTGTAATATTTGAAAGGTTTTCTCTTCCTCTCGGTGAAATATAGAGTAAATCCTCAATTCTTATACCGAATTTGTCAGGGATGTATACCCCGGGTTCGATAGAGGTTACATTTCCCACTTCATAAGTATCAGTGCTTCTCGGCGAGGCGTTATAGCCCTCGTGTATATCAAGACCTACGCCGTGTCCTAAGCTGTGCCTGAAATACTGAGCCATATTTTCTCTTGCAAGAACATCGTATGAAGCCTTGTAAACCTCAGCGCATTTAACTCCGTCCTCAAGCGCCTTGATTCCGGCAAGCTGTGCTTCAAGCACAAGGTTATAAGTCCTTATCATTTCATCGTCTGCGCTTTTGACTGCAACCGTTCTCGTCATATCCGAATGGTAGCCTTTACAGGTAGCGCCGAAATCAAAGAGCACGAAGTCGCCTTCCTTTATAACCCTGTCGCTCGGTACTCCGTGCGGCATTGAGGTATGCTCACCTGTGAGAAGTATGGTGTCGAAGCTGAGCCCGTCCGAGCCGTTTTTAGCCATATAGTAGTCAAAAAGGGAGGCAAGCTCCTTCTCGCTTTTTCCGGCCTTAACATCGTTTAAAAGCTCAAGGAAGGATTTTTCGGCAATGCTGTTAGCCTGTTTAATCAGCTTTATTTCCTCAAAATCCTTGATATTTCTCAAAAGCATTAAAGCCTTGTCAAGCTTAACAAATTCACACCCGAGCTTTTCCTTGTAAAGTTCGTACTGCATAAGCGAAATGCTCTCGTTTTCAAACAAAAGCCTTTTTGTATTATGCTTTTCACAAAGCTTTTTAACCTCATCTGAGAAGCTTTTTTCGATTTCAATTACTTTAAGACCGCTGTCAATCGCATATCTTTCAGCAGTTTCGGTGTATCTTGAATCGACAATATGATATCCCACGCCGTCCTTTGTTATCAGCACAGCGCCTTCGCTCGGCGAAAAGCCGCAGGCGTAGTGCATATTGCTTTCGTTCAGAAGCAGCAGGGCGTCGCATTCCTTGTCATTTATAAGTTTACTAAGTTTATCAAGTCGCATAATATTTTAATTCCTATTAAATTACTATGATTATTTTAACACTTATTAATTATTTGTCAATATATATTGTATAATTGACAATCATTTTTAACTATGTTAAAGTTAGCTTAGTAAAACCAATATTTATTCAGGAGTAAAATTATGGAAAAATATCTAATAAACCCTAATGAGAGAATTGCAAAAATCAACAAGGATTTATACGGACATTTTTCAGAGCATCTCGGCAGATGTATTTATGAAGGGATTTTTGTCGGTAAGGATTCAAAAATTCCTAATATAAACGGTATGAGATGCGATGTTGTTAATGCGCTTAAGGATATGGGACTTCCTGTTCTCAGGTGGCCCGGCGGATGCTTTGCAGACGAATATCACTGGAAGGACGGAATAGGAAAGCTCAGCGACCGTAAAAAGATGGTTAACACCCACTGGGGCGGCGTTGTTGAGGATAACTCCTTCGGTACCCACGAATACTTTGAGCTTTGCCGTCAGCTTGGCTGCGACAGCTATGTTAACGGAAATGTCGGCTCGGGTACAGTTAATGAGATGAATGAATGGGTCGAGTATATGACCTTTGACGGCGTTTCGCCAATGGCTGAGCTTCGTAAGAAAAACGGCAGTGAAAAGCCTTGGAATTTAAAGTATTTCGGCGTCGGTAATGAGTCGTGGGGCTGCGGCGGTAATATGGACCCCGAGTATTACGGCTGCCTTTATAAAAGGTATAATACATATGTAAGGGACTATAACCCCGATAAGAGAATTACACGAATTGCCTGTGGTCCTAATGTTGACGACTACCACTGGACGCGCGAGGTAATGGATAAGGTAAAGCATCACGCAAAGGGTATATCGCTTCACTATTATACTATACCAGGCGACACATGGGAGCATAAGGGCTCTGCAACTGAATTTACAACTGCTGAATATAATAAGACTATTGCAAGGGCTTACAGGATGGAGGAGCTTATCAATAACCATTTAGCAGTAATGGACTGTGTTAATCCGCAGAAATGGGTTAATCTTGTTGTTGATGAATGGGGCTCATGGTATGATGTTGAGCCGGGTACAAATCCGGGCTTTCTCTATCAGCAAAATACAATGCGAGATGCGGTTATCGCAGGAGTAACTCTTAATATTTTCAACAAACACGCCAAGAGAATTATGATGGCTAATATTGCACAGACTGTAAATGTGCTTCAGTCAGTTATCCTTACTGACGGCGACAAGATGATTTTAACGCCGACCTATTATGTGTTTAAGATGTATAAGGAGCATCAGGAAAATACGCTTATCGGTTCTTATATTACGACCGACGATATTTATTCGAAGGAAGCTGAAAGGTCGTTTCCGCAGTTAGTGGAGTCAGCCTCCGTTGATGAAAACGGCGTGATTTATTCAACAATTACAAATACCTCCGCAACCAAGGCATCAAAGATTAAATGTCAGATTGCGGACACTAAGGTTAAGAGCATTAAGGCTGAAATTCTTACAGGCGATATTCACGATAAAAACGATTTCAAAAAGACTGACGCAGTATATACTAAGACCTTCAGCGATTTCAGACAGCTCAGGGACGGCTTCACGGCAACCATCCCTGCATGCTCGGTCGTCAAGTTCACGGTTGAGAGATAATGGCGAAAAGCTGTAAAAGATGTCTGCTTCTTGAAGCAGGCGAGAAAAGCGCCTATGAAAATATTAAGTCCTACCTTGAAACGCTTGATGTAAGCGAAAGGGTTGATGACAGTATTTATAAACAAAGGCTTGACCTATGCAGGTCCTGCGATTATCTTATATCCGGTATGTGCAGGAAATGCGGCTGTTATGCTGAGGTGAGAGCGGCGCTGAAAGACTCTGAATGTCCTGACGCGGATAACAGAAAATGGTGATGGGAGATGATAAAATGGCTAATGACAAGTTAAGCAGGGAAGGGCATCGGCAGAGAATGAGAAATGCTTACCTTGCTGACTATATGGAAAATGCCCCCGACCATAATGTGCTTGAGCTGTTTTTATCCGTCATAATTCCGCGAAAGGATGTTAAAGAGGTTTCCTACAATCTTCTTAACAGGTTTAAAACGCTTGACGGCGTAATCTCTGCGTCGCCAAAGACGCTTATGGAGGTTGACGGCGTAGGTGAGAGTACGGCGATTGAATTATCACTGATAAGTACTATTGCCAAACGCGCTGAAATCTCACGCAATAATTCCGTTGAAGCGCTGAATAATACAGATGAAGCGATTGAATATTTTTCAAATTTCCTGAAAAGAGAAAAGTCGGAAAAGCTTTATATGGTAACGCTCAGGAGTAATAATACAATAATTAATACGCACCTGATTTCATCGGGAATAGCCAATACCGTTAACGCCGACATACAGCTGATTGTATCTAACGCGATTAATGATAAGGCAAGCAGCGTTATCCTTGCGCATAATCATCCGTCCTTTAATGCTAACCCTTCCGCCGAGGATATAAGCTTTACAATCAATATAAAGAATGTTCTCGAAAAAATGAATATCTTTCTTGCGGACCATGTTATCATTACGGGCGACAGCGGCATATCCGTATTAAACATAATGAAAAAATTTAAATACAAATAGGTTTAAAAATATCCCGTACTGTTAATCATAGCAGTATGGGACTTTTTAATTTAATGAATAAAACAAGGAATATTTTAAGCGAGGGGCTTGTCATAGCGGCTTCGCTTCTTGCGCTGTCGGTAATTCTCGGCGAATTAGCCTTTGTTATTAAAGGCGAAATGCTCACATCGGCTTTTAATTCGTTTTCAGACCTTTTGTCGCTCCTTTGCCCGTATGTTATTGTATATTTTGCAGTGCTGAGAGGGAGCAGGGGAAATGAGAGCAAAAAGGCTTTGTATGCTGTTTTCTGCACTGCTTTGCTGCTGACGGCTTTTTCACTTCGCACGGTTGAAAAACCGTCGCTTCTCATAGCGGTTTTTCTGTCATTTGTCGCAATATATTTTTACAAAAGCTTTAGCTTTGTTACGGCGTCCTCGCTTCTCACTGTCTTTTCTCTGTTATCGGGGATACTTATGGGAGTTTTGAGCGAGTATGCTGCTGATACCGTTACGGATTTTTCAAGCGTAATTTCAGGTAAAAGCGCTTTTGCCTCCGTTATATTTTCTCTGTTCAAAACATTCTTCGATTTTCTTGACTATAAAACTTTTGAAAACCTTTTCTATTTTAAGAGTTCGGGAGGCTCGCAGCTTATTGACGGAAGGATTGTTACAGGTATTTCCGACCTGTTTAGTGAGGGATACAGGGGAAAGCTTTTGAGTGTGTATGTAACGGGTAATTATATAAAAGGCTTTGCGCTTGCAGGGCTATCCGCTGCGCTGTGTACTTTCCTCAGGGGAGAAAAGAGAGCATCGGTAATTATTCTCGGGCTCGCCTCGCTGATATCTGGCAACGCGTTTTTTATCATTTTATATGCGCTTTTATGCTCGCTTCGTTTTGCACCCGTAATTCTTATTCTTTATGCACTTAGCTATGGCGTTTCGGATATTCTTGACCTCAGGACAGGTTTTACGGTAAGCGGCGGTATATCAGAGCTTTTTGCGTACCTTAATAAGCCTCTGTATTTTATTCTTGTATGCGCTGTGATAATTGCCTTTTCTTTCTTTATATCACGCTATACTGCGCTTAAATACGGCATTTCAGCTATGAGCGAGGTATATATTCCTAATAGCTTAAAGCAGTTTTGTAACGCGCTCGGCGGAGTCGGTAATATAGTTTCAATTGAAGAAAACAAAGTAACCCTGAGAAATATAAAAAGAGCCGATTTTCTAAAGCTCACTTGCGAAATTGCTGATAATGCTGTAATATTAGACTCGACGGAAGAACTTTCAAGATTAGAGGAATATCTGGAATGAATTTAAGAGAAGAATTATTTGAAAACAGGGATGAGAAGTTCAAAGAATTTCATATAAAGCTTATACCTGACTGCGACCCTGACAGGGTTATCGGCGTAAGACTTCCCGTTCAGCGCAGAATTGCAAAGAGGGCTGTTAAGGAAAATGCAGAAAATGAGCTTTACTATTTCGAGGAAATAATGGTAAAGGGCTTTACAATAGGGTATAAGAAAAATACAATTGAAGGCTATCTTTCAGAGCTTCGCGAATTTGTACCGCTTATTGATAACTGGGCAGTGTGCGACAGCACCTGCGCTACATATAAATTCGCCCTGAAATATCAGAGCGAGGTTTGGGAATTTATACAGTCTTATCTTGACGGCGGTGAATATGAAATCCGTTTTGCGGTAGTTATGTTGATGGATTATTTCCTCAACGACGATTATATAGACCGCTCTCTGAATATTCTTAAATCAATCAGAAGCGAGTATTATTATGTGAATATGGCGATTTCGTGGGCACTTTCTTATGCTTATGTTTCTTACAGGGATAAAACTCTTCAGATACTTGAAAATAAAGAGCTAACGCCCTGGGTACATAATAAAACAATACAGAAAATATGCGAGTCTTACAGAGTTGAAAAGGAAGATAAGCAGTACCTTAAAAGCATAAAAATAAAGGCAGTCAGCTCCAACTGACTGCCTTTAAATACTTACTTATAACTTTGATGCCTCAACGGCAACGCCGAGAAGCGCCGCGTCATTGCCGAGCCTTGAGCGCACAATATTGACATCCTTGAAATTATCCATAAGCTGATTATATATCTTTCTGTCGATGAGGTCAATTACATAGTCCTCGTTCATAATGCCACCGCCAAGAACAATGAGCGGAGGATTGAAAACATAGATAATGTTGATTAAACCGATTATCATTTCATCAATCCACAGGTCAATGCAGGAACGGATTTCAGGCTTTTCAAAATTCTCTTTTTTGAAAATATCAAATGCATCGAGCTTTGTATGATTCTTTTTATTGACAGACTCAACAAGCGCATTTGTTGAAGCGTAGCATTCGTAACAGCCCTCGCCGCCGCATACGCACTGCTTACCGCCTGCGTGTGTAATCATATGACCGAACTCGCCTGCAGATGAGCCCATACCCTTGTAAAGCTTATTGTTAAGGTAAAGCGCACCGCCGATACCGCCGCCGTAAGTGAGAGCGAGGAAATCGGATTTTCCTTTGGCTGCGCCGAACATTGCTTCACCCATTGCAAAGGCGTTAACATCGTTTTCAACATAGGTCGGTATGCCGGTTTTGTTCTCAATAATCTTTTTAACCATCATACCCGTGTAGTAGGGAATAGCTCCTGTTGAGTAAACAACAATACCGTTTTCACTGTCAACCTGACCCGTTGTAGATATTGCAACTCTGTCGATATTATCGTACGACTCAATAATGGAAATCAGCTTTAAAACTAATTGCTGACCGCCGAGATGCGCATTTGTCGGTGTTGAATTTCTTTCGGTAAGTGTGAAATTCTCATCGCATATTGCATATTTGATGCTTGTGCCGCCGATGTCAAAGGTAAGGATTCTCATAACTGCCTCCGTAAATTTGCTTAGATACTATAATTATAGCACAAATTATACTAATTTCAATATTTATTGAAAAATGATTTAAAATGTGCTAAAATATTTTTACTATATTTTCTGAGGTGCGAAAATTATGAGCGAAAATACACCCGAAAGACTTGACAGTCCACTCGTTGTACATAAGGAAAGCGACGCTTCATATCAGGAAAACGCTTCCGAAATCAGTATGAACGCAACTCATACCGATGATGAGGGCGAAGAGGTGCCTACTCTTGAAAGGCACAGATTCAGGAAAACTAAGAAAAAGGGTAAAACGCCCGTTGTAATTCTTGTGATTATTCTTGTTATTGCCGCTGTTTTATTCGGAATGTATTACACGGATAAGCTTCCGTTTATGCAGGAAAAAACAACTGAGCAAACAACAAGAAAGTCGTATACCACTTCCGTTACAAATGATTTTGAAGGCGTAATTGTCATTAAAGGCACATACATTTTCTTTGAGGGCGAGGAAATAAACGGTATTCAGGACCTTGAGAAGAAGGTCAAGTATCTTGACGCCGGCACAACCTTTGCCGTTAAGGACGAGCATGCCGACAGCAGTTATCTCAATGACTATGTATTACCGCTTCTTTCAAAATACGGTATCAGCTATGAGATTACTCATATAGAGTCGTCGGGTCTTGTTTCACAGTTTGAAACCACTGCGGCGACAACCACGACTGTCGCAAGTACACAAGAAGCAGAATAATTAATAAAAGTCCGTTTGGCTTATTTACGCCTTACGGACTTTATTTTATCAGGATTAAAAAATAATTTATCTGTCAATTATTTAATTGAATATCAGTGAGAGTTATAATAGTCAACGGCAAGCCTGTCGCAGCGTTCATTGTAAGGGTGGCCGTTATGACCCTTAACCCAGACGAATTCAACCTTGTGTACTTCAAGAAGCGCAAGAAGCTTTTCCCATAAATCAACATTCAATGCAGGCTTTTTGTCAGCCTTTTTCCATCCCTTGCTTTTCCACGAATAAACCCAGCCCTTGTTTATGGCGTCGCAAACATATTTTGAATCCGTAGTGAGCGTAACCTCGCAGGCCTCTTTAAGGGCGGATAACGCCTCGACAACAGCGGTTAACTCCATTCTGTTGTTGGTGGTCATATCCTCTCCGCCCGATATTTCCTTTTCTTTGCCGTTATATACAAGAACTGCGCCCCATCCGCCTTTACCGGGATTACCGCTGCAGGCGCCGTCGGTGTAAATCTGAATTTTTTTCATAAGCACCTCATACTGCTTTTTAGGCTATTTTAACACTTAATTAATATTTAATCAATACTTATCTACTTGACAATGAAAATGTTTTGAATTATTATTATATAAATATTTAGTTCGGAAATAAAAAATGAAAACGGAGGTAATTATGCCAAATAAGAATATGCCAAACGGAAGGAACACTTACGGAAAACGGAATTCCGGCAAGCGTTATGTAACCTACCGTAAAGCACCGTATAAAAAGATTGCCAAGCCGCCGCAGGCGAAGGAATCTGTACGCATTGCTTTTCTTGGCGGTATGAATGAGATTGGTAAGAATATGACTCTTTACCAGTATAAAGAGGATATCTTCATCGTGGACTGCGGTCTTGCATTCCCGAATTCGGATTTACCCGGAGTTGACCTTGTAATACCCGATTTCACATATGTAGAAAACAATGCTGATAAAATACGCGGAATTATCGTAACACACGGTCATGAGGACCATATAGGCGGTATTGCCTATCTTTTAAAAAGGGTTAATATACCGATTTATGCAACAAAGCTTACAATCGGTCTAATCAAGGGTAAGCTTGAGGAGCACGGGCTTCTCGGTAAAGCCAAGCTTGTTGAAATCAAGCCGAGAGATAATATAACTCTCGGAGAATTTAATATCGAGATGATTCATGTAAATCATTCAATACCCGATGCTGTCGGCCTTGCCATAAGATGTCCTGCGGGCGTTATAATTCAGACCGGTGACTTCAAGATTGATACAACGCCTGTCGACGGTGATATGATTGACCTTACAAGATTTTCCGATTACGGCAAGAAGGGTGTACTCGCACTTCTTTCTGATTCAACAAATGCTGAGCGTCCCGGTTATACTCTTAGCGAAAAGTCGGTCGGCGACTCCTTTGAAACTTTGTTCAGAAAGGCTAAGAACAGGCGAATAGTCGTTGCTACCTTTGCCTCGAACATTCACCGCGTACAGCAGATTATAGATGTTGCCGAATCAAGGGGAAGAAAGGTAGCTGTTCTCGGACGAAGCCTTGAAAACCTCGTTAATGTCGGAAGTGAGCTCGGATATCTTAATGTCCCTCAGGGAATTCTTATTGATATTAATATGATAAGAAATTATCCTGATGATAAGCTCGTGCTTATAACAACGGGCTCACAGGGCGAACCTATGTCAGCGCTTACAAAGATGGCATACGGCGAGCATAAAAAAGTAAATCTTACGCCGAATGATTATGTTATTATTTCGGCAACACCGATACCTGGTAATGAAAAAATGGTCGGTAATGTTGTCAATGAGCTTATGAAACGCGGCGTTGAGGTTATATATGAGAAAATGTATGAAGTGCATGTATCGGGCCACGCCTGTCAGGAGGAGCTTAAGCTTATGATGGGCATTGTTAAGCCTAAATTCTTCATACCTGCTCACGGAGAGCAGAAGCATCTTCAAAAGCACGCCGACCTTGCCAGAGCTATGGGCATTGACAATGAGAATATCTATATCGCTGATAACGGCGACCTCGTTGAGCTTACGCAGGACAGTATAAAGTATGTCAAAACCGTTGAATCGGGCGAGATTTATGTTGACGGTATCGGCGTAGGCGATGTAGGAAATATCGTTATCAACGACAGGAAAAAGCTTTCTAAGGACGGTATAATAATCGTTGTCGCAACCTTTGACAGCGCAACGGGATATGCGGTCAGCGGTCCCGATATTGTATCGAGAGGCTTTGTTTATGTTAAGGAAAACGAGAAGCTTATGGGCGAGGCGAGAGATGTTGCGCTCGCGGTTATTGAAGAGTGTTACGACGGAAAATATCATGATTGGAATTTCATCAAGACAAAGCTCAGAGATGAGCTGTCAAAGCTTATGTATGAGAGAACTAAGAGAAGTCCGATGATACTTCCGATACTGATGGAAATATAGGAGGGAACTATGAAAGTTATTTTAAAGCAGGATGTTAAGAGTCTTGGTAAAAAGGGCGAGCTTGTTAACGCTTCCGACGGATATGCAAGAAATTTTCTTTTGCCGAAGGGTCTTGCAGTTGAGGC
>CADAUV010000049.1 GCA_902791235.1 Oscillospiraceae bacterium | reverse complement strand
GAAAGCAAAACACTAACTATTTTCTTTGAAATTTTCATATAAAATCATCCTTTCAATTTTTTTAGTCTTATTTTACTGCATTCGCTGACCCGTATTGTTGTTTAATACCAATACATCAAACGCCCGTTTTAATAAAATAATATTTATTAAAACTATTTCATTTTATATTATAACATATGAAGTGCCACAGAAGTGCCACAAAAAGTGCCACAAAACAGTGAAAAATGAAAAAAATAATAAAAAATTTTGAAAGGGCAAAGCCCTCACCCATTATATTGTCCGGGCAAAGCGGGTAACCGCAATTATTCATTGTTAATTGTTCATTGAAAAAGGCACTCGCTTTTGCGAGTGCCTTTTAATAAAATCTTTTAATTACTGCTCAACGGGATAAACAGAAACTTTTTTTCTGTCCTTGCCCATCTTCTCAAATCTTACTGTACCGTCCACAAGTGCGAAGAGAGTGTCATCCCTGCCGATACCTACATTAGTACCCGGATGGATATGTGTACCTCTCTGACGGTAAAGGATATTGCCTGCAAGCACGAACTGGCCGTCTGCTCTCTTAGCGCCAAGACGCTTTGACTCAGAATCTCTGCCGTTCTTTGTAGAACCCATACCCTTCTTATGAGCGAAAAGCTGTAAATCTAACTTAAGCATTATTACACCTCCGATAAATCACTTTTATATTGTCGGGATAATCCTTGGCAAGCTCCGTCATATGAAGCTTAAAGCCGTTAAGAATATCCTGTGCGGGCGCGGCGTTTTCAAGTATCATCAGCTTGAGATAACCGTTCTCGCTCTGCGCGTCGCAATCAAGACCCAGAACCTCGGTAACGGTATTAGCAGTCATAAGACACGCGCTTGAAACAAACGCACAAAGCACATTTTCGCCCTCAAGCTCGCTTGCATGCCCCGTTGACTCAAAACCGCACAAGCCGTCAACACCGCTGTAAAATTCAATTCTAATCATTACGCATTAATCTTGGTAATCTCAACCTTTGTATACGGCTGACGATGGCCCTTCTTGCGCTTCTCGTCCTTCTTAGGCTTATAGGTGAAAACAGTAATTTTCTTACCCTTGCCGTTCTTAAGAACCTTTGCAGAAACAGTAGCGTTCTCACAATCCTTGCCTGCCTTGAAGCCGTCGTCAGCTCCGACAGCGAGAACTGTATCAAAAGTGATTTCCTCTTCAGCGTCTACGCCGAGCTTCTCTACATAAAGTACATCGCCCTCAGAAACCTTGTACTGCTTACCGCCTGTAACAATAACAGCGTACATTCTCTAATCTCCTTATCCAAGTCTCGCTACGATGGGCGGATGAATAATCTCTTAGGTACCCATAATATGCGGCTTAATGATATTAACACAAAGAAAAGTCAAAGTCAATAAAAAAATGCCGATTTTTCGCAATAAAATTTGAATAATAATTTTTATACTATATATTGTATATTAAAAGAATTTTATGCATACTGAAAAATTTTACTTTACAAACGGGGACAGTTGTGGTATAATTCATCTCGCTTAATGGATTTCTCGGTTTCGGGCGGACGCTGCAAGGCAGAATCACCATTACCCGCTACTGTGAATCTGAATAAAAGCGAATAATATTAAAGAGGTGAAAAAAATGACACAGGCTGAAAAGCAGGCTATCATGGCAGAGTATGCTACACACGAGGGTGATACAGGTTCTCCTGAGGTTCAGATTGCTGTTCTTACAACAAGAATCAACGAGCTTACAGAGCATCTCAAGGTTCACAAGAAGGACCATCACTCACGCCGCGGTCTTCTTAAAATGGTAGGACACAGAAGAAATCTCCTTGTATATCTTTACAATAAGGATATCGAGAGATACCGTGCCCTTGTTAAGAAGCTTGGTATCCGTGATACTCTCGACAGATAATTGTCAATTAGGCAAGCAGTTTTGCTACTGCTTGCCTCGTTTACTTTTTGCATTACGGGAAGAGGCGTTTTTAATAGTAGTAAATTGAGCGTATTTTAAGAGTAAAATAAGCTGAATTTATTACTATTGCACCTCTTTTCGTGAAAATAAATTTTAAAAGAAATGAGGAATAAAAATGTTTTTCAAAGATTTCAAAATCTGGGAAACAGAGCTTGCAGGCAGAAAGCTTACACTTGAAACAGGTAAGATGGCAGGTCTTGCAAACGCTGCAATTATGGCTCGCTACGGCGACACAAATGTACTTTGTACAGTAACAGCTTCGGCTAAGCCGAGAGAGGGCGTTGACTTCTTCCCTCTTTCAGTTGACTATGAAGAGAAGATGTATTCAGTCGGCAGAATCCCCGGCTCCTTCCTCAGAAGAGAAGGCAGAGCAGGTGAAAAGGCTATCCTTACATCAAGATGTATTGACCGTCCTATAAGACCGCTCTTCCCTAAGGATTTAAGAAACGACTGCTCAGTTGTTGCAACAGTTATGTCGGTTGACCCTGACTGCTCGCCTGAGATTACCGCCGCTATCGGCGTATCGGCTGCGCTTGCAATTTCCGATATTCCGTGGGCAGGTCCTATCTCATCTGTAAATGTAGGTCTTGTTGACGGCGAAATCGTTATCAACCCGAACCTTGAGCAGAGAGCAAAAACCGACCTCAACCTCACAGTAGCTTCAACTGCAGACCTCGTAGCTATGATTGAGGCAGGCGGAAATGAAATTGACGACGACACAATGTTCAACGCTATTATGGCAGGTCATGAGGAGAACAAGAAGATTGTTCAGTTCATCAACGGTATTGTCGAGGAGGTCGGCAAGCCAAAGTTTGCTTACGAGTCATCCGACCCCGACCCGGAGATTATGGCTGAGATTGAGGAGTTCTGCATCGAGGATGTAAAGAAGGCTCTTGACACAGACGACAAGCTTGTAAGAGATGAGGCTCTCCTTCCCATCTATGAGGCAGTTCACGAGAAATTCGACGAAAGATTTGAAGGCTGCGAGGCAAAGCTTGACGAGATTATGTATCTTGTTCAGAAGCATGTTGTTCGCGCTTGGCTCAAGGACGAGCATAAGAGAGTTGACGGCAGAGGCATCGACGAAATCCGTCCGCTTAACGCAGAGATTGACCTTCTTGCAAGAACGCACGGTTCAGGTATGTTCACAAGAGGACAGACTCAGGTGCTTTCAGTTACAACACTCGGTCCTATGACCGACGCTCAAATGCTTGACGGTCTTGACGAGCAGACAGAAAAGAGATACATCCACCACTACAATTTCCCGTCATACTCAGTTGGCGAGACAAAGCCTTCAAGAGGCCCAGGCAGAAGAGAAATCGGCCATGGCGCACTCGCAGAGAAGGCGCTTCTTCCCGTTATCCCGAGCGTTGACGAGTTCCCGTACGCTATCAGAGTTGTATCCGAGGTGCTTTCATCAAACGGCTCAACATCACAGGGCTCAGTATGCGGCTCAACACTTTCACTTATGGCTGCCGGCGTTCCGATTAAGGCACCCGTTGCAGGTATCAGCTGCGGTCTTATCACGGGCGACGAGGGCGTATACGGCGACTTTATGACAATGGTTGATATTCAGGGTCTTGAGGACTTCTACGGCGATATGGACTTCAAGGTTGCAGGTACAAAGAAGGGTATCACAGCAATTCAGATGGACCTCAAGGTTCACGGTCTTACACCCGAGATTATCAAGGAGGCTTTCGCTAAGACTCACAAGGCAAGAAACTATATCCTTGACGAGATTATGCTTCCTGTTATCAGCGAGCCCAGAGCAGAGCTTTCGCCTTATGCTCCCAAGATGTACACCCTTCAGATTAACCCCGAAAAGATTGGCGATGTCATCGGCAAGGGCGGCAAGGTTATTCAGGAAATCCAGAACGACTACGATGTTAAAATCAGCATCGAGGAGGACGGACGCGTATACATCAGCGGTATTGACGCTGAGAAGTGCGAAGGCGCTGTTAATATGGTTAACCTCATCGCAACCGACCCTGAGGTTGGCGCTTACTATAACGGTATCGTTACAAGACTTATGAGCTTCGGTGCATTCGTTGAAATCGCTCCCGGCAAGGAGGGTCTTGTTCACATCTCAAGACTTGACACAAAGAGAACCGAGAAGGTTGAGGATGTTGTAAATGTCGGCGACCCGATTCAGGTTAAGTGCATTGAGATTGACGACCAGGGCAGAATCAACCTTTCAAGAAGGGATTACCTCATTGATATCGAGGGCGCAGTACCCGAGAACAATATCGACGAGGAAGGCGAAAGAAAGCCAAGAAGAAATAACGCTCACAACAGAAGAGATAAGAGATAAAATAAAAAGCGGCTACCCTCGGTAGCCGCTTTTACTGTTATAGTATTCTTTTTAAATAATTTTTAAGCTCATCAAGCTTTTCAGGGCTCAGCGCTTTTTTGCCGCTGAGCTTATTTTTTATACCGAGCTGTTCATACTTGAAAAAGCCCATTGTGTGAAACGGCAGAAGCTCATATCTTTCAAAGCGGTACTTTTCAGCAAGCTTCGCATAGCTTTCAATATCCTCTTTCGTATCATTTATATCAGGCACAACAACGGTACGAAGCCACAGCCGCTTGCCCGTATCCGTGCAGTACTGCGCGGTTTCAAGCACATTCTCAATATCTCCGCCCGTATATTTTTTGTAATCCTCCGCGTTATAAAATTTCAAATCAAGGATTACCATATCCGCATTGTCGATTGCGGTTTTAACGCTCTCATTCAGCTTAACGCTTCCCGAGGTATCAAGGCAGTAGCCGATGCCGTCAGCTCTGAAAAGCGGAGAAATTTCGTTAATGAAATCCGAGTTCAAAAGCGGCTCGCCGCCCGAAAAGGTTACGCCTCCCCCGTTTTTAAAATACGGCTTATACCTGCGTATTTTTTCAAAAAGTTCCTGAGCGCTCATCTCAGTACCGCTTTCAAACCATGTATCGGGATTATGACAGTACACGCACCTGAGCGGACATCCCGTAAAGAACACCGCATATCTTATGCCCTCGCCGTCGATAGCGGCAAGAGATTCCACCGAATGTATAAGCGCCACAGCCGCACCTCCCTTTTAAGATTAACTATATTATATACCATAAATCTTCCAAGCACAACATAAAATGAGTTGCCAATTTGTCAATGACACAAATGTATATTTTTTCAACAAACGCTTGACATTCAGTCGATTATTATAGTACATTAAAATTAACATAATAATAAATTTAAGAAAGGGGAAATTATTATGAAGAGAATTATTAGTTTAATTCTTGCTGCTATGATGCTTGTATCCGTATTTTCGGCTATGAACATCACAGCATCTGCTGCTATACCGACTAACGGCTGGTATCAGGACGAAGTGGGCGACTGGCAGTATTATGAAAACGGCGACTTCGTTGAAAACGAATGGCGCCAGATTAAAGGCGTATGGTACTATTTCGGCTGGGGCGGCTGGATGTACAAGAACGGCGTTGAGGAAATTAACGGTAACAAATATTACTTCAACAAAAACGGCGCTATGCAGTCAGGCGGCTGGATTAAAGAGGTTGAAAAGTACTCCGACGGCTCGAGCTATACAACCTGGTATCACGCAAAAGCAAGCGGTGCGCTTGACACAGGCTGGGTTAAAATTTCCGGCAAGTGGTATTATTTCAGCAATTGGGGCACAATGTCAACAGGCAGCGAGAACATCGACGGAAAGATTTACGCTTTCGACAAAAACGGCGCAATGCTCTCAAGCGGCTGGAAGCAGAATGCTTACGGCGACTGGTATTACATCAAGCCGAACGGCGAGTGTTACACAGGCTGGCAGAAAATAAGCGGCAAGTGGTATTATTTTGACGAAGACGACGGCTATATGTATGTAGGTCCTTCACATGTTGACGACAAGATTACCTTCTTCAACTCAAGCGGCGTATGGGTAAGCAAGCCTGCAAACGGCTGGAACAGCGCAAGCGCAACTTACTATACCGATAACGGCAAGTCTTACAAATACACAAGCTGGTGCTATGTTCAAAACGGTAAAATTATAACCGGCTGGAAAAAGATTTCAGGCAAATGGTATTATTTTAATGAATGGTCAGGCTTTATGTATAACAGCGGCGCATACTGGATTGAAAAGGACGAAGCTATGTACTTCTTTGAAAAAAGCGGCGCAATGAGAACGACAAAGGGCTGGGCTCAGGAAATCTACAGCGACGGCACAAAAGGTATGTGGTACTATGTAAACGCTGACGGAACCTGCAAAACAGGCTGGGTTACAACAGGCGGTAAATCATATTACTTGAATCCTGAAATGGCTACAAACACAAGCGTTAATGACGGCAAAGGCATCTATATTGTAGGCAAGGACGGCGCATGGATTAAATCATCAGGCTGGCAGAAGCTTACATACTTTGACGGCAGCTACGATTGGTTTTATATCGAAGGCGGTATGTGTACAACAGGCTGGAAGACCATAAAAGATAAGACCTATTACTTTGACATCGAAGACGGCACCATGTACACCGGCTGGCATGATATTGACGACGAAAGCTACTATTTTGACAACAGCGGCGCACTCGTTGAGCAGGACTGATATATCTGAATAACAAAAACTCCGACGGATTTCTCCGTCGGAGTTTTTTATTCTTGAAAAATAATTTTTACATCGCCTGATGGAAGGTTCGGGAGATTACCTCCTCCTGCTTCTCGCGGGTAAGCTTATTGAAGTTAACAGCGTAACCGCTTACTCTGATTGTGAGCGACGGATAAAGCGTCGGGTCATTCATAGCGGCAATAAGCTTTTCACGGTTGAGGACATTTACATTGAGGTGATGCGCGTCCTGTGCAAAGTAACCGTCAAGCATTGTGGTAAGATGTAAAATACTGTTGTCGTCATCGCTTCCGAGTGCCTCGGGCGTGATTGAGAAGGTGTTTGAAATACCGTCCTGACAGCAGGCGTAATCGAGCTTGGCAACCGAATTAAGAGATGCAAGAGCGCCCTGACTGTCCCTTCCGTGCATCGGGTTCGCACCGGGTGCGAACGGCTCGCCCGCCTTTCTTCCGTCAGGTGTTGAGCCTGTTTTTTTACCGTACATTACATTTGATGTAATTGTGAGAATTGAAAGCGTGTGCTTAGCTCCTCTGTAAGCAGGAGTCTTACAAAGCTCCTTATAGAAGAACTCAATAATCTCCTTGCCGAGAAGGTCAACTCTGTCGTCGTCATTACCGTACTTCGGGAAGTCGCCCTCAACCTTGAAGTCAGTGATAACTCCCCTGTCGTCCTTAATCGGCGTAACCTTGGCGTACTTGATTGCGGAAAGCGAGTCCGTAGCAACCGACATTCCCGACACACCGAACGCCATAAGTCTCTCAACATCGGTATCGTGCAGCGACATCATCAGTCTTTCATAAGCGTACTTATCGTGCATATAATGGATGATGTTCATTGTGTTGACATAAAGTCTTGCCATCCAGCTTAAATACTTCTTATAAGCGGTAACGACCTCCTCGTAGTCAAGCACCTCTTCGTCAAAGGCCTTGCCCTCGGGCGCAACCTGACCTGCCTCAATCTCGTCCTTACCGCCGTTGAGAGCCATTAAAAGCACCTTTGCAAGATTACATCTCGCGCCGAAGAACTGCATCTGCTTGCCCATCTTCATCGCTGAAACGCAGCAGGCAATCGCATAGTCGTCGCCGTACATTCTGCGCATCACATCGTCGTTTTCATACTGAATTGAGTCAGTGTCAATTGAAACCTTGGCGCAGAAATCCTTGAAGCCCTGCGGCAGATGCTCCGACCATAAAACCGTGATATTCGGCTCCGCTGACGGTCCTAAATTATAGAGCGTCTGAAGCACTCGGAAAGAGGTCTTGGAGCACATTGACCTGCCCTCTGAGGAGATACCTGCAAGTGAAAGCGTAACCCATACGGGGTCGCCTGCAAAAAGCTCGTTGTACTCGGGTGTACGCAGATGTCTTACAAGCCTGAGCTTTATAACGAGGTCGTCAATAAGCTCCTGCGCGCCGCTCTCGTCAAGCACGCCCTCTCTGATATCCCTCTCGAAATAAATGTCTAAAAATTCAGCAATCCTGCCGATTGAATTAGCAGCGCCGTTTTGCTCCTTGATTGCGCCGAGATAGCCGAAGTAAAGCCACTGCACAGCCTCCCTCGCATTTGTCGCAGGCTTTGAAATATCGTAGCCGTAGCGCTGTGCAAGGTCCTTGAGGTCGTACATAAAGTCAAGCTGCTTTGCAACATCCTCGATAAGATGGATTGTTTCCTCGTCAAGTACCTCGCGCTCGCCGAGCATTTTCTTATCGTACTTCTTCTGCTCGATAAGGTAATCCATACCGTAAAGCGCAATACGCCTGTAATCGCCGATAATCCTTCCTCTTGCATATGCGTCGGGAAGACCTGTAAGAATACCTGCATGCCTTGCTTTTTTCATTGTATCGGTATAAGCTTTGAAAACCGCAGTGTTATGAGTTGTCCTGTACTTGAACTCATCCTTGATTTTATCGCTTATCTCATAGCCGTAAGCCTCGCAAGCCTGCTCAGCGTTGCGAAAACCTGCAAACGGCGACACGCCCCTTTTGAGAGGCTCATCCGTCTGTAAGCCTACAATAAGGTCCCTTTCCTTATCAACATAACCGGGCTTGTGAGAAAAGACGGTAATAACCTCGTCGGTATCAATGCTCAACACGCCGCCCTTCTCATTCTCCTCAATGAGAAGCTCCTTAACTCTTTTGTTGACAATATCAGTCCTTACCGTAGGCGGCGCAAGGAACGACGAATCGCCGTTATACTGCGTGAGATTAAGCTTAATAAAATTACTCACATTTATTCTGTCGCACCAAACGCCTTCTCTGAAACCTCTCCAAGCATCCATAAACTTCACCTTAAAATCCTTCTGAAATATGTATATTAATTCTTTCTTTCTAAAATGGTACATTTATAATTATAGCCTATAAAAAACAATAATCAATGGGAAAATTGCAGTTTAACATAAATTTGTATACTTCAACAAATTTCGATATATTGTGTTGTTCATTCTGTATATATTGACAAATGCACAAAATATAGATATTTTGCATATAATAATTCTGAGGTGAAGAATATGTGCGGAATTGCAGGATTAATACAAAGCGGCGTTGATTTAAGCGGCAGAAAGAGCCTGCTTGAAAAGATGTCGGAAAGTCTTAAAATGAGAGGACCTGACGGCGCAGGAAGCTATATAAGCGGCAGCACTGCGCTTTTACACAGGAGGCTTGCGGTAATTGATATTGAAAACGGCGCACAGCCGATGTACTTCGGTAAATATGTAATCGTTTATAACGGCGAGCTTTACAACACGCAGGAGATAAAAAAAGAGCTTGAGGAAAAGGGACACCGCTTTGATACGAACTGCGACACGGAGATTGTACTTAAAGCTTATGCTCAGTGGGGAGAAAAAAGTGCGGAAAAGCTCAACGGAATATTTGCGTACGCGGTATATGACAAGGAGGAGAAAAGCCTTTTTATCTGCCGTGATGTTATAGGCGTAAAGCCCCTTTACTATGTGAATAAAAACGGTCTTTTCGCCTTTGCGAGCAGGATACCCACTCTGCTTCTGATACCCGAGGTCAGCCATGCGGTTGATGAAAACGGGCTGAATGAGATATTTATGCTCGGACCTGCAAAAACAATAGGCACGGGCATATTCAAGGATATAAGCGAGCTACCGCCCGCCTGCTTTATGACATACAAAAACGGAAAAATTAATATTAAGCGTTACTGGGAGCTTGAGGCAAAGCCGAATACCGAAAGCCGCGAGGAGGCTGTCGCTCATACAAGGGAGCTTGTTAGGGACGCGGTTAACCGCCAGCTCGTAAGCGACGCACCGCTTGCAACCTTTTTAAGCGGAGGGCTTGATTCATCAATAATCTCCATGCTCGCTTCACGGTATTTCAAAGAGCGCGGAAAAGTGCTTGACACCTACTCGGTTGACTACACCGATAACGACAAATACTTTAAGCAAAGCCTTTTTCAACCTAATAAGGACTCCGATTATATAGGACTAATAAGCGACTATATAGGCTCGGCGCATCACAATGTAATACTTGACAATCTGTCAGTGGCAGAAGCGCTTGCCGACTCCGCAGTTGCAAGGGGCGTACCTGCGTTTGCGGATGTGGATTCCTCCCTCCTTCTCTTCTGCAGGGAGGTAAAAAAGGATTTCACGGTCTGTCTTTCGGGCGAATGTGCGGATGAGATTTTCGGCGGATATCCCTGGTATCACCGAAAGGAAATACTCTTCGAGGACTGCTTCCCGTGGTCAAGGTCAACGCAGGTAAGGCGCAGTATTCTCAAAAACGGCGTGCTTGAAAACGGAGAAGCCTACCTGAGAAACGCATACGAAAGCACGCTCAAAGATGTTAAGTATCTTGAAAGCGACAGCAAGCTCGAGAGGCGTATGCGCGAGATGTTTATGCTTAACTTCAACTGGTTTATGCAGACGCTTTTATACCGCAAGGATGTTATGAGTATGGAAAGCTCTCTTGAGGTGCGCGTGCCGTTTTGCGACAGAAGGCTTGTTGAATACGCCTATAATCTTCCGTGGGAGCTTAAAGCGCTTGACGGCAGGGAGAAAGGAATTCTGCGCAAGGCATTTGAAAACGACCTGCCGTATGACATTGTATGGCGCAAGAAAAGCCCTTATCCCAAAACACATAATCCCGAATACTTCCGTGCCGTATGCGAGCTTGCAAACACTGCGCTTAACGACAGAAGCACGCCGCTTTACGAGCTTCTCGACAAAAATGCCGTAAACGGACTTATCGAAGACCCGAACAGTCTTACCGAGCCGTACTACGGTCAGCTTATGCGAGCGCCGCAGGTGCTTGCTTATATATGGCAGATTTATGTGTGGATTAAAAAGTATGATGTTGAGTTTATCCTCTGAGTATGTTATAATTAATCCTATAATAAAACAAAGGATTAAGCGCTATGACAACTGCAGATTATATAGACGCAATTAAAAAGAGAACCTCGCGCAGAAGCTTTCGTGCAAAGCTTCTTGACGAGGAAACAAGACAGGTACTGCGTGAGCTTACCGATATTATAAACACTAAAAGCGACGGCTTTAATATGATATTTGTTGACGACTGCTCGGCTGTATCGAAAACGCTTTCGGGTAAATTTTCCGCTATTGTTATCACGGGCGATGACAAAGAGCAGACAAGGCTTGATATCGGTTACTGGGGCGAATCAATAGTTCTGCAGTGTGTATCGCACGGGCTTGGCACCTGCTGGATTACGGGAACCTATGACGAAAACAAAATGCTTTCGCTCATAAATATCGACAAAAAGACAAGGCTCTACGGCTTCATAGCCGTAGGGTATGTCAAGGACAAGCTTTCTGTTAAGGAGAAGGCGCTTTACAATATGGCGCACAAGCAGAATAAGCCGTATCAGAAAATGTTTGAGGTTATGGACGATAAGCTTCCCGAGGAGTACGCCTTCGGTATGAAGCTTGTAGAGATGGCGCCGAGCGACGCCAACAGGCGCGCAATACATTTTAAATACGAAGAGGGCGTGCTGTCTGCATATGTTGACGAGCCGTATTCAGACAAGACAATTGAGCTTGGAATTGCCGAGCTTCACTTCAACCTCGGCGCAAGGTCCAAGGGCGTCAGGGGCCGCTGGGATATACACGGAAGATTCATACCCGACAATGATACTGTAATAAAATTCCCCGAGAAAAAAGAGGTGTAGATATGTACTGTCAGTTTTGCGGTAAGGAAACAGAAAACGGCTCAGAAAGATGCGAGCACTGCGGAAAGCTCCTGCCAAACGCATATATTCCTTTGAAAAAAGAGAAAAGAAAAGAGAGGAAAAAGCCTTCGCCGATACCGCTTAAAGTAACGGGAATCGTTATGTACGCGCTCTGCTTTGCGGGCTTTGCCTATGAGTTTTTGAGTCTTTTCAATGTTCAGAGATTGGTTTCAAAGCCGTACACCGCCGAGCTTTGCGTGTTCGGAGGAATAGCGGTTTTGTTCTGCGCAATGCTCCTTGTAACAGCTCTCGGTAAAATGAGCAAGGCGCTTGCAGGCACTGCGCTTCTTGCGCTTAACATTATAGGTATCGGGCATCTGATAAAAGAGCTTGCAGTCTGCGTTTATGCGCTCAAGGATTTTGAAGGTCTTTCTGACGACTGGTATCTGATTATGTTTCTTATTCTCTATGTGCTTCTCGCAGTCGGACTTATTGTTATGAGCGTGTTTGCATTTCTCTTTTACTACAAAAGGAAATTTTCACCGCTTCCGATGTGTATTACAACAGGCGTTTACCTGATTTTTGAAATACTCAGTCTTATCGGCTCGCTTACATACTGGCTCATAGTATTCGGCAGTGTTGATATACGAACCTCGGTATTCTTTATTACGACCTTCGTATTCTACGCAGTAACAATCGCGCAGCTTTTCCTTTATCACACAAAGGATAAATACGAAACAGAATAACAAACAATAAAAAATCCCGCACCTGCTTTCACAGGTACGGGATTTCTTTTTTGGGGAAACTTTATGAAATTATCTGCTGAAGTCCTCACGCTGTGCGCCCTGCATTCCACCCCGCATACCGCCCATTCCGCCGACAGCGGAATCAGAGTATACAGTGGAGCTGAGCTCGATATCAGCCGAACTGCTTCCTGCAGTGATTGTATAAGTGTTGCCGGAGGTCATATCAGGTGTGCTGACTGCTACCGAGTTAAAGCTTCTGACTGCTGTAACGCTGATAAGCACCTTACCGCTTGCGTCTTTTACACTGACCGTGTCGCCCTCACTGCCGCTTACAGAATTACAAAGAATTGCGCCCTGTGTTGAGCTGTCGCTGAAGCCCTCTGCCATACCCGACATACCAAGCGCGATAATATTACCGCCTGTTACCTCAATTGATATGCCCGAGTCAAGAGCGCCGTTACCTGAATTCTCTGCGCCGTAAACAACTGTCGTACCACCTG
>CADAUV010000048.1 GCA_902791235.1 Oscillospiraceae bacterium | reverse complement strand
CTGTTAAGGTAACGCCGCCGTGGCGGATTTCAAATACACGAACGGTTGAAGTGATATCGTTACCGTTTGTGTCGATTGTGATGTTTCTGCCGTCATTTAATACGATTGTTGAATCAACAGCTACATCCTTAAGAAGCGTGATTGTATCGCCTGTCTGAGCTGCTGCAAGCGCGTCTGCAAGGGTTGTATATACAGTAGTGCCGATTGCTGCTTCGCCCTGAGGTGCAGGAGCAGCAAGGTAATAGATTGTGTTGATTGTCGGCGTTCCTGTGAAGGTTCCGCCGGTGCCGGAGAACATATCAGTCAACGAGTTGCTTCCCTCAGTTCCCGTTCCCTCTTCAGGAATACTGTACGGGACACTGTATTCAGCAGTTTTTTCAGTTGATAATTTGATACCGGTGCAGCCCCGGAACATACTATTATAGCAACCATCCGTCAGGTCTGTTGCCCATAACTCCGATGGCGTTGTCAGACTTGTGCAGCCATTAAACATATTAGAATAGCAATTTTTTTCCAAGTCATTTGCCGGTAACTCCGGCGCCGTTGTCAGACTTCTGCAGTCCTGGAACATACCAGTATAGCAACCCTTCGTCAGGGTTGTTGCCCATAACTCCGGTGCCGTTGTCAGACTTCTGCAGCCATTAAACATATTGTAATAGCAATAATTCGTCAGGGCTGTTGCAGGTAACTCCGGTGCTGTGGTAAGACTTTCGCAACCATAAAACATATTAGCATAGCAATCTGATGCCAGCATAGTTGCCGGTAACTCCGGCGCCGTTGTCAGACTTCTGCAGTCCTGGAACATACTATAATAGCATGCAGATGTCAGGGTTGTTGCCGGTAACTCCGGCGCCGTTGTCAGACTTGTGCAGCCATTAAACATATTGGAATAGCAATTCATTGCCAGCATAGTTGCCGGTAACTCCGGCGCCGTTGTCAGTCTTGTGCAGCCTCTAAACATATAAGAATAGCAATTGGTATTCAGGATAGTTGCCGGTAACTTCGGTGCTGCGGTAAGACTTGTACAATTTCTGAACAAATAAGCAAAACAATAAATACCCATACTGGAACTCTCAGGTTCAGTATAATCCAAAAGCGTTCTGATATCACCGTTGCAGGCAACAGTACCCTGGGTGGTAATCACCCAATATTTGGAACTATTATCACCGGTTATTTTCGTATTCCCTGTTCCACGCAAATACAGTTTATTATTAGCCGAACTAATTTGCGAAGTACCATCCCATATTGTCCATGTGTTGGCATCCGTAGAATACTGCAGCGTTCCGTCCCAGTTCTTCGCGCTATTATTGGTTTTGATGCTGAAGGACTCCGTGCCGGTAAAGGTCAGGTAAGGCTCGTTTGCCGCACTCGCCGTAAACGGAATAGCAGAAACAACCATCATCACTGCGATAAACAGCGCTGTGATTTTCTTAGAAATTTTCATATGAAATCATCCTTTCAAAATATTTTTTCTCATATAAGAATATGAGTCAATACAAGGAAAGCGCTTTTCGGCTGACCGCATAAACTAAATTATCCGCAGCGACTCCTACCCATATTAATATACAAATTTATAATAGACGATTGCGAAAGAATTGTCAATAAAAGGATTAACAATTCGTTAAAGTTTAACAAAGAAAATTTTTGAAATAAAGGTTTGATTAACAAGGCACACAAAAAATGAAATTCATTTCTCACTTTTCATTTTTATTCCTCTTCAAATATCGGCCATGAATACTGCACCATATATTCGCCGCGATACATTCTTACGGCGTCGGGATTGCCCTTTTTATACTCATAAGCGTCGCAATCAATTTTATCCACATCCACGAAGCACTCGCTTCTGCGCTTAATGAATACATCCTGCGCGCCGACGGACTTCAGCGCCGTCTGAATATCCGCAATAAGATTTCTCAGATATGATTTATGGTCCTCATCCCATAAAACCACATTAAGCTCATTAATACTTACCGCCGCGCCTTCCCTGTCGACAAGATATGCGAAAAGCTCCTTTGACTTACTGTACTGAAATTTTATCGGTACGCCGTGCGAGAAAACCTCGAAATTACCAAAGCATTTAACCTGAAGCTTTTTCGTCGCTTTAATACTAATCGGATAACGGAGATTTTCAAGCTCATTCCTGATTTTACTTTCATTTACAGGCTTTGTAATATATCCCGAAGCGTGAAGGCTGTATGCGCTCAGGGCGTAATCCTCATACGCAGTAACAAATATAATGTTGATTTCAGGATTCCTCTTTTTAAGCTTTTTAGCAAGCTGAATACCGTTTAAAACAGGCATACCGATATCGAGAAAGGCGATGTCAAGCTGAAGGTCTGCAGTTTCATCAAAAGCCTTTACGGGATTTGTATAGCAGAGGACTTCGTCCTGCCCTGATAAAACCTTTTTCACCTCTTTTTCAAGGCGGAAAAGCTGTAACTCTTCATCGTCAACAAGCAGCAGTTTCACAAAACCATCTCCTTTTTAAACTTAACCGTAACCTGTGTACCCTTACCCTGCTCGCTGTTTACAAGAAGCTCGCCGCCGCAGGTGTTTTCAACACGGTATTTTATATTACTTATACCGATATGATAATTGTCAGTCAGGTTAATATCCTCCATATTAAAGCCCACGCCGTCGTCAACGACCTCAACCACATAGGCATCATCATTTTCATATGTGCTTATTGTTATATTGCCGCCGTCGAGCTTTTTTGTAATTCCGTGCTTTATTGCGTTTTCAACAATGGGCTGAATACTGAGCGGAGGGACAAAGAAATTCGTTTTCTTAACATCATATATAACATTTACGCGCTCGCCGAAGCGCATCTTCTCAAGCGCTACATAGGACCTGATATGCTTTAGCTCATCCTCGAAGGGAATAAGCTTTGTTTCGGTAATGGAGGAAAGATTGCACCTTAAATACTCGGTAAAATTATCAACAGCCGTCTGCGCCCTTTCGGGGTCAAGCTCGATAAGCGTTGAAATCGAGGAGAGAGAATTATATATAAAATGAGGCTGAATCTGCGACAGCATCATCTTTATCTGCGCTTCCTTATTCTTTTCCCTTTCCTCGGAAATAACATCGTTTTTCTTGACATTCAAAAACATAATAAGTATTTCCGTCGCTATAATTATCGAAGCGTAAGCGATGGCATAGCCCTTAAAAATATTTTGAAGCAGTATTGCAGCAAAGGGTAAAAAGCAGTAGGTACAAAACGCGCTCTTTTCCCTTATGTTAAGCCTGTCATCACGCAAAGCGACAATAATTATTATCATAAAGATAACAAACTGATAACCCTGCGACAAAATCATTGTTCCGCTTCGCTGATATACGCCGCCGCTCGCGGTGAAAAAGATACCCGTGAAAATATTGATAAGGTCAAGCAAAACGAACGCCGAAAATAAAACGGCATTGATTTTATTTATCTTTTTCGATATTTCGGGCTTTATACCGATGTAGATATCCGCATAGCGAAAAAGCAGGAAAGCCTCCATATTATTCATAATATAGAAAAGCGTATAAAAGAAGATGACGAAGGTGTTGCTTGTGTAATGTATCTTTACAAGAGTATAGGTAAGATATGCTGCAAAATGCACCACGGTGAACACAAAGAAATCAAGAAGAACCATCTCATCCCTGCGCTTATTCGGTTTAAGAACAAGGTTTACGACATGGATTGTAAGAATCATTATTCCTATAATACAAACCGTCATATTGAAAACAGTATTATTGGTCATTTTTTACCACCTGTGCCGACATAATAATTATAAAAACATAATACCATATTTGATATTATCCTACAACCGAAAAATCAACAATCGCCGAATGAATATAAGGGGTGATGAAAAAGCGCCCCCGAGGAATACCCTGCGGAAACGCTTTTCAAGGATATGATAATTATCAGTTTATTTCAACAATCCAGCCTTCAGGTGCTTCAATTGTACCCATCTGGATGCCTGTAAGAGTATCATAAAGCTTCTTTGTAATCGGACCCATTTCGTCCATACCTGAGGGGAAACAGATTTCTTTGCCGTGGTCAACAATCTTTCCGACAGGCGAGATAACTGCCGCCCTGCCGCAAAGACCGCACTCAGCCATATCCTTAACCTCTTCAAGAGTAACCTCTCTGTGCTCAACTTTAAGTCCGAGATACTTTTCAGCAACGACCATAAGCGAACGGCGTGTAATTGAAGGAAGGATTGAATTTGACTTAGGAGTAACAACGGTACCGTCCTTTGTTACGAAAAGGAAGTTCGCTCCGCCTGTTTCCTCAACCTTTGTGCGAGTTGCAGGGTCAAGATACATATTCTCGTCAAAGCCCTTATTATGAGCGTCAACGATATTATGTAAGCTCATTGCATAGTTAAGACCTGCCTTAATATGACCCGTACCGTGAGGAGCCGCTCTGTCCTCATCCGAAACTCTGATTGTAATCGGCTTCGCGCCGCCCTTGAAATAAGGTCCGACAGGAGTACAGAAAATCCTGAACATATACTCGTCGGCAGGCTTTACGCCGATAACCGAATTATAGCCGAACATATAAGGACGGATATAAAGTGTTGCGCCCGAGCCGTAAGGAGGAACATAAGCGGCGTTAGCCTTAACAACTGCCTTAACGGCGTCGATGAACTTATCCTCGTCGAAAACGGGCATTTCAAGTCTGCGGCAGGAATCAGCCATACGCGAAGCGTTGAGGTCGGGACGGAAGCAGACAATTCTTCCGTCGGAGGTTGTATAAGCCTTAAGTCCCTCAAAACAGGTCTGCGCATACTGAAGTGCGCCTGCACACTCATTCATAGTAACATTCGGGTCATCAGTAAGAACGCCGTCGTCCCATTTACCGTCCCTGTACATAGAAACAAATCTCTTGTCAGTCGGCATATAGGCAAAGCCGAGATTTGACCAGTCAATGTTTTTCTTTTCCATAGTTTGTCAACTCCTATATATTAATTTATTGATTTAACAATTTAACCTATTAAATTATATTATAATCACATTGAATCCATTTTGCAATATTTTTATAAAAATTTACTTAAGCTTTGCTATTGTTACGCCGCTTTCGCCCTCGCCGTACCTGCCAAGACGGTACTCGGAGATATTGGGATGGCGTTTAAGATAATCCGTTACAGCCTTTCTCAATGCGCCTGTACCCTTGCCGTGAATTATCCTTATCTCCGCAATATCGGTAAGCACGCAGCGGTCGATGAACATACCGAGCTTAGCAATCGCCTCTTCCACTGTATCGCCCCTTAAATCCACTTCTGTTGTGATATCGGAGTCCGCACGGGAAACAGTCCTTCGGATAATTCTTTGAGGCTGCTGCACGGGCTTTTTCTTCGGCTTATCAAGAAGCATAATATCGGAGAGCTTTACGCGCGATTTAAGCATACCCGACTGAACGAGAAGCTTGTCGCCGACCTCTATAATCTCTCCCTCGCCGATGCCTTTGATTACCACCCTGTCGCCTGCAACGGGCTCACGCGGAAGCTTATAATCGTAATCCCAGTTATCCGCAAGCTCCTGCGGATTGATTATATCATCCATCTCACCAAGCTGATTTTTAACGGCGCGGCGCGTCTTTCTTGCGATTTCAGTCGCCGTAGAGGACTCCTGCTCCTTTTTAAGTTTTTCAAGCTCGGTAAGAAATTCAGAGGATTTGCGTTTGGCGCTGTCAAGAAGCTTCTGTGCTTCACGGCGCGCCTTGTCAAGCTCGCGCTCTTTAAGCGTTTCAACCTTGTCGAGCTCGGACTTCGCGCGGCTTTCCGCCTGCTTCGCTTTTTCCGTCATTTCCTCTGCGCGCCGACGCTCGTTTTCAAGCTCCTTTCGGGTATGCTCAAGCGAGTCGAGCACAGCCTCAAAGGAACGGCTTTCCGAGTCAACAAGCCCCTTCGCCTTGCTGATTACGCTTTCAGGCATACCGAGATGCTCGGAGATTGCAAAGGCATTTGACCTTCCGGGTACGCCGATTAAAAGCTTATAGGTAGGACGCAGGGTTTCAACATCAAACTCACAGCTTCCGTTAATAACGCCGTCGGTTTCAAGCGCATAAGCCTTTAACTCCGCATAATGAGTTGTGGCACATATTTTCGCGCCCTTTTCCCTCAGTGCTTCAATAACCGCCACCGCAAGCGCCGCTCCCTCAACAGGGTCGGTACCTGCGCCAAGCTCATCAATAAGTACAAGGCTGTTTTCGTCGGCTTTTTTGATAATATCTATTATATTGACCATATGCGAGGAGAAGGTGGAGAGCGACTGCTCAATACTCTGCTCATCGCCGATATCAACAAGAATGTTATCAAATACAGCAATCCTTGAACGGTCAGCCACGGGGATAAGAAGTCCGCACATCGTCATTGCGGTAAGCAGTCCGAGAGTTTTAAGCGAAACGGTCTTACCGCCCGTATTCGGCCCCGTGATTACGAGAGTGTCATAATCCCTGCCGAGAGCTATATTCGTGGGCACAACCTTATTCTTGTCAATAAGAGGGTGCCTTGCTTTTTTAAGCTCGACAATACCCTCATTGTTGAGCAAGGGCTTTGAAGCCTTCATTTTATAGGCAAGGTGGGCTTTCGCAAAAATCAGATTGAGTATTACCGCGCCGTCATAGGAATGCTTAATGCTCTCTGAAAATTCGCCTGCCTCGGCTGACAGCTCGAAGAGGATGCGCATAATTTCATCCCTCTCCTTACCCTGAAGCACCTTGATGTCGTTATTCAGGTCAACTACCGACGAAGGCTCAACAAACACGGTTGCGCCCGTTGAGGAGGTGTCGTGCACAAGACCCGGTACGCTGCCTCTATGCTCAGCCTTTACAGGTACGACAAAGCGTCCGCTGCGCTGAGTTACAATTGCTTCCTGCAGATACTGCTGATAATGAGCCGAATGTATCAGGGAATCGAGCTTATCCCTGACCGAGCTTTCCTTCGACCTGATTTTACGCCTTATATCCGAAAGCTCGGGCGAGGCTTTGTCTGAAATTTCCTCCGCACTTATGATAGAGGAAAAAATTTTGTTTTCAAGATATTTGTTGACGGTAACGGACTCAAAGAAAAAGTCGAGGCTCGTCCTGACGCCTGCACAGTGCGCATGCCACTCGTCAAGAGTACGAAGCGCCCTCAAGGTGAAGGCAATATCAAGAAGCTCGACAGGATTGAGCGAGCCGCCTGCCGCCGCTCTGTGAAGCGGATTATTCACATTTTTAAGTCCCGAGAAGGACGGCGCGCCGAAGCGAGCAAGAAGCAAAAAGGCGTCCTGCGTCTGACTCAGCAAAAGCTCAACCTCGGTAAAATCGCTTGAGGGTTTAAGAGAAAGCGCAAGCTCCTTAGCGTCCTCGCAGGTACATTCGCCCGCAAGCTTTTCAAGCACCAAATCAAGCTCAAGCGTCCTGAAATTTTTGTCCATATTATAGTCCTTTGTAAAATGTAAGAGTCGGTAAATTCCGTTGGATGCGGGAAATTAAATACTTCTCGCTTATGTCGGAAAGAAGGTCGAAATTCTCATCGCTCAGGCTGAAGGAAAAGACCTTCCTGGGTTCTGTAAGACAGATGAAGCGGATTGCCGTTATAACATTTTTCGGGCAGGGCACGCTGCCGGCTCTGCCATGCTTATCGCAGTAGATACAGCCCTGCGCAATGTCGAAATACATAAGCTCGCTCTCATACTCGCCGCAGGTCTGACAGTAAAGCACATCGGGCATATATCCGCCGAGAGTGAGCGCGCGAAGCTCCACCGCAGTCTTGACAAGGCGCAAATCCTTGTCGGTATTACAAAGCAGATGAAGCGCGTTAAGAATTAACGAGAGAAGCTCCTCACCCGGCTGCTCCTCCTCGCCGAGCTCATAGGCAAGCTGTGTGAAATACTGAGCAAGAGCAAGCTTTTTTATATCCTTTCTCAAATCGAAAAACACCTCGATGGGAGAGGCGTTTTCAATAACATAGGCATCCCTGCCCCTGTAAAGAGAAAAGGTTGAATACGCAAAAAGAGAGGTCGACGAGGACATACGGTTTCTGACCTGCTTTGCGCCCCTTGCGAAAGCGCGCACAAGTCCGTTATCAGCCGTTAAAAGAGTTACCAGTCGGTCGCTCTCCCCTATCGTCTGCTCTTTTATGACCAATCCTTTCATCGAAGTACTCATTATATTCTGCCTTTTTGTTTTTATAATTTACATAATTGAGGTAATCCTCAATCCTGCCTGAATGTGCAAATTCATCCCATATCTTGTCAAGCATAATATCACCGCTATTATTGTTTTACGCAGCAGTGATTTTATATGTTCCAAATTAATCCAAGCCGAAATTGTGAATCAGCCCTTCACGGTTGCGCCAGTCCTCCTTGACCTTGACCCAGCAGTGAAGATTCACTTTAATCTGAAAGAAGGCTTCAAGGTCCTGTCTGGCATAGGTCGAAACCTTTTTGAGCATTGCGCCGTGCTTGCCGATAACCATTCCCTTATGGCTTTCACGCTCGCAATAAATTGTCGCGTCAATATCAAGAATATCGGCGTTGTCGCGTTCACGCATTTTCTCAACCGCAACCGCAATACCGTGCGGTATTTCCTTATCCATAAGGCGAAGGATTTTTTCCCTGATAATCTCAGCCGCAAGCACTCTTTCGGGCTGGTCGGTGAGCGTGTCGTCGGGGAAGAAATGCGGAGAGTCAAAGGCAAGCGCCTTAAGCTCGTCTATAAGCTCGTCAACATGCTCGCCGCTCGCAGCGCTCACAGGCACAACTGCCGTAAAATCATAAAGAGCGTTAAGCTCAACTATTCTCTTTAAAAGCTCCTCCTTATCGGAGAGCATATCAATCTTATTTATCGCGAGAATAACGGGCATTTTGTTTTTTGAGAACATTTCAAGAAGCTCTTTTTCCTGCTCGTTAAGCTCGCCTCTCGGCTCTGTTAAAAAAAGGCAGGCATCAACGCCGCCGACGGTATCGCCGACCGCCTCATTCATCTTCTCTCCGAGCTTATTATGCGGTCTGTGGAAGCCCGGCGTATCGGTAAAGACAAGCTGCGTTTCATCAAGCGTAAGCACGCCCATAATCTTTGTTCTCGTCGTCTGCGGTTTCGAGGATACGATAGCAATTTTCTGACCGAGCATTTTGTTCATAAGCGAGGATTTGCCGACATTCGGCTTACCTACAATTGCTATGAATGCGGTTTTTGTCATTACTCGTCCTCCATATAATAGCTGTCATTTCTCTTAAGACCTATCTGAGTGAGCACCTGCTCCTCCTTCTCCCTCATATGTACAGCCTCAATACCGCCGTCCTCATGGTCATAACCGAGAAGATGCAGCATTGAATGAACGGTTAAAAATCCGATTTCCCTCTGGAGAGGATGATTGTAAAGCTCAGCCTGTTCAACCGCTTTTTCAGCCGAGATTACAATATCTCCGAGAAGCTTTGCGCCCGTGTCGTGATTTATGTCATACTCGCCGTTTTCACCGAGCGGAAAGGAGAGAACATCGGTTTCCCTGTCAATATTCCTGTGAAGCTTATTCAGCTCGTGAATCTGCTCGTTATCAACGAAGGAAACGCTTACCTCGGCATTTCCGTCAAACTCCTCCATCTCAAGCACGGCATGGCAACAGCGCCTGATAAGAAGGCGGATTCCCGTAGGTATTTTTACTTTTTTCTGATTGTTTGAAATAATTACCTTTACTCTGTCCATTATTTATTCTTGCCCTCCTCGTATTTCTGATATGCGTTGACAATATCCTGTACAAGCTTATGCCTTACAACATCCTTCTGATTAAAGCGGCACATCTCAATATCGTCAACATCCTTAAGGATACGCATTACTCATTTAAGTCCCGATTTCTTACCGTCGGGAAGGTCAATCTGAGTTATATCTCCCGTAACGACCATTTTTGAATTAAAGCCGAGACGGGTTAAAAACATCTTCATCTGCTCGGGAGTAGTGTTCTGCGCCTCATCAAGAATTATAAAGCTGTCGTCAAGCGTTCTTCCGCGCATATAGGCAAGAGGCGCAACCTCAATCGCTCCCCTCTCCTGACAGCGCTGAAAATTCTCCGCCCCGAGCATATCGAAAAGCGCGTCGTAAAGCGGTCTTAAATACGGGTCAACCTTGCTCTGCAAATCACCCGGAAGAAAGCCGAGCTTCTCCCCTGCCTCAACAGCGGGTCTTGTTAAAATGATACGGCTTACCTCCTTTGCGCGAAAGGCTGTTACAGCCATGGCAACCGCAAGATAGGTTTTACCCGTACCTGCAGGACCCACGCCGAAGGTTATCGTGTTATTCCTGATAGCCTCGCAGTACTTTTTCTGACCGAGAGTTTTAGGCTTCACGGGCTTTCCCTTGGAGGTAATACAGATTGTGTCGTTTGACATCGCGCTGAGCTTGTCCTCGTTGCCCTCATTCACAAGTGAAATTGCATAGCGCACATTCTGATTTGTAAGCGCTTCGCCTTTGTTTATAAGGATTAACAGCGATTTAAGCGCTCTGCAGGCTTTGCTCACGCTCTCCTCGTCGCCGACAACCTTGAGGTCGGTGCCGCGCGAGATAATCGAAACGCCGTACTCCTCCTCTATTAGCTTTACATTTTCATCGAAGCTGCCGAAAAGACTTACCGCCTGGTCGACAGCGTCAAATTCAATATGCTGTTCAGTCATGTTTCTTTTCAACCTTAATTTTTTCTATTCTTCTTTCATCAACCTCAAGTACCGTGAAACGCAGATTTTCATACTCCGCAGTTTCTTTTTCGGCGCTCTCTCCTGTCGGAAGGAAGCCGAGAAGGTTAATCACAAAGCCTGCAAGAGTGTCGTAATCGCCCTCGGGAAATTCAACATCAAGCAGCTTTGCCGCCTCGTCAATATCCTTTACGCCGTCAAAAATAAATGTATTTTCATCAAGCCTTGTAACGCCGTCGTCCTCGTTTAAATCATACTCATCGCGGATATTGCCGACAATGCTTTCAAGCAAATCCTCCATTGTTACAAGCCCGGCCGTGCCGCCGTACTCGTCAACCACAATGGCAAGCATTATCCTCGTTTCTGTCATCTGCTCGAAGAGCTTGCCGCAGGGCAGTGTTTCGGGTACAAAAAGGGGCTTTCTTATATAATCGGTTATCCTGTCGTCAGCGGTGATTTTTGTACCGACGAACTTAAGCAGGTCCTTAACATATATTATTCCCTGAATATTATCAAGGTCATCCTTATAAACGGGAATTCGCGAGCGTCCGCCCTCGATTGCAAGCCTTACCACACTCTCGAGCGAATCGTTAATCTCCACTGCGTCAATATCCGTTCTGTGAGTCATAATATCCCCTGCATTGAGGTCGTCAAATTCAAAGATATTATTTATCATTTCACGCTGATTTTCCTCGAGCTCACCTACATTCTCGTCATCCTCAACAAGCTGTTTGATTTCATCCTCGGTTGAGCCTCTTCTGAATAATCGTTTTCGGCCGCCTCCCATAAAGGCATATCCCTCCATTAGTAATAAAATAAAAATTTATAGTTATGTTTATTATATAATAAAAGATAGTATTTGTAAAGTATATTAATTTATGCTATAATCACCTCGGTGATACTATGCTGATTGAAGAAAACAAAAATGTATGGCAGCTTCTTGCAGAAAGCAAAAAGCCGAATGTGCTTTACGGTATGGGAAATGCCGCCGAGAAAATCACGGAGACGCTTCGTTCATTCGGCGGTGAAATCAACGCCGTTTTTGCAAGCGATGAATTTGTCAGGGGTCATTCCTTTATGGGCTACCCTGTTTTAAAATACAGTCAGGTATGCGAAATTTATGAGGACTTCAATGTTGTTCTCGGCTTTGCGACGCATCTTGACAGTGTTCTTGAAAACATAATAAGGATTAACGGAAAACACGCTGTTTACGCGCCCGATATCCCCGTTGCGGGCGGCGGTCTTTTCACCCTTGAATATTACAGGGAACACGAGAGTGAATTTGAAAAAGTTTACCTTGCGCTCGCAGACGAAAAAAGCCGTGAAGTTTACAAAAATATTCTCAATTTCAAGATAAGCGGTAAAATCGAATACCTGCTTAAAAGCCATAGCGACAAAGACGAGGTTTACAGAGATATTCTGAGGCTCAAAGGCGATGAGATTATCGCAGACCTCGGCGCATATGACGGCGATACAATAAGGGAATTCACCGCTTTTACGGGCGGCAGATACAAGCATATTTACGCCCTTGAGCCCGATGAGAAAAACTTTCGCAAGCTCAGAAAGAACTGCGGTGAAATGAAGGATGTAACGCTTTATAACGCAGGCGCGTGGTCAAAGAGGGACACGCTTATTTTTGCAAAGAAGGCAGGCAGGAATTCAAAGCTTTCAAGCGAGGGCGTTCCTGTTGAGGTGTATGACCTTGACAGCCTTATCGACAATGTTACAATGATAAAGATGGACATAGAAGGCTCGGAGTTAAAGGCGCTTGAGGGCGCGGAAAAGCTCATAAGAGCCTGCAAGCCAAAGCTTTATATCTGCGCTTATCACAGGAATGAAGACCTGTTTGCACTCGGAGAAAAGATACTTTCCCTCGGAAATTATAAGCTGTTTTTCAGACAGAGCAAATACATACCTGCGTGGGAGTGTAATTTTTATGCAGTAAGCAATGACTAAAAAGGGCAAAAAAAGGCTGTGTTTCGTAAACCGAAACACAGCCTTAAATTATTTATCAGTCTGCCTGATTTGAATTTCTCTTAATGATAAGCTCGTCAAGCATTTTCTTATGTTCATCGTCAGTCATTGCATATGACTTCATCGGAAGAGCTGAAAGCACCATACCTGCCGCAACAGGGATTGAGATAAGGAAGAACATTGCCGCCGCATATTTACCGCCGTCAACCTCATAGAAATGCTCGCCCTGTGCAAGCTTATAGTTGATGTTGTCGAGATTTTCGCCCGAGAACTTAACAACCGCATAAACAACGCCCTGAATGAGAGCTGCGATACCGCCTGAAAGCTTCGTAAGGAAGGACTGACCCGAGAAGAATACGCCGTCGGGACGGTAGCCCTTATGGTACTCCTCATAGTCAACACAGTCGGCAATCATAATGGACTGCATAACATTGATA
>CADAUV010000047.1 GCA_902791235.1 Oscillospiraceae bacterium | reverse complement strand
TTTTGTCAGAACAATGAATAAAAGTCCATTTGGGCTGGCGCCCTAATGGACTTTTTGAAGCAGTTATGGCGGAAAAGATGTGAGTTTTGGACTAACCTTAGTTATCGCACCTCGCCCTTTTATGCGTTACTTATAAATTCTTTTGATTCTCGGATTTACAAGCAGAGGCGAGATATCGACGCTTGCTGTGTCGCCGGCCTTTACATCGCTTCCCGTTATGTCAATTGCTGTGTGTGAAAGTCCGATATCGCCGATTACATCATACTTTCTTCCGTTGACTTTTACCTGTAATTTTTCCTTTTTCAGATATTTTTTCAGCTGAGAAAGTACGGAATGAAAATTGTTGTTGACATTCTGATATGTTATGCCGAAGCCGTCGTAATGCCCAATCGGTACAATCGCAATTTTTGTTTCTCTTTTTGTAGTGTAAAGTCCGCAGTATCCTATCGAATATCCTGCAGGAACAGTCTTTGTATCAATCACCTCGGCTTCAAGCCTGCCGAGCCTGTTAAGTCCCGTCTTTTTCTGCGCAATGAGCCTTCCCGTGAAGGCAGAGCCGATTCTCACTCTGTCAAGACTCATATTCTCAAAGTTGAAAAGAGCAGGGGAGTTAGCCGCGTGAACCTTACCCACATTCTTACCCGTGCTTTCAAGCTGCTTCACGGTATCCCTGAAAAGCGTCATCTGCGCCCTCGTAAGCTCACCGTCGGCAAATGCTGATGAGAAATGAGTATATATTCCCGTGAATTCAAGATACGGCAGGTCATAGCACTTAGCCGCTTGCTCAACCTGACTTGGCAGGAAGCCATACCTGCCCATACCCGTGTCTATTTTAAGATTGCATTTAATCTTTTTGCCAAGGCTTTCGCCGACAGCATTCATAACGCCTGCTGATTCAGTCGAGCCTATTGTCGCAGTGCAGTCGTTTTCGGCAATTATTCTTGCCTCTGCTTCAATACAGGTGGAGCGCATAACGAGAATTTCGCTGTCGCAAACAGCCTCTCTGACCTCGCTTATATCGTCAACTTCAGTAACTGCAAAAGCGTTAATGCCGTTTTCTTTTAGCGTTTTAGCAAATTCGCTTATGCCAAAGCCGTAGCCGTTACCCTTGACAACTCCGATAACCTCTGCGCCGGCTTTTTCTTTTATAAGAGCTATGTTTTCCTCAAGCCCTTTTTTGTCAATTATATATCTGCTCATCTTATCTTTTCCAATACCTTTGTTGCGATGTTGTAAAGCTTATATACAGGCTTGTTTATAACATAGTCAAACTCACCGACAAATTCCTTCATATAACCGCCGAAGCCGTGCTTGAAGCGCCAGAGCCCGTAGTGCGGATTGTCAGGATTCTGACAGTCGCCCGAAATGCCGCCGAAGTCATAAACCTTACAGCCACATTCCATTCCCCACTTAATCATAGCCCACTGTAACGCATAGTTGGGGTAAACATTTCTGTGTGCATTTGATGAAGCGCCGTACTGATATTTCATAACATTCTGACCCCACTTGATAGCAAGCGTGCCTGCGATAGCCTGACCTTCGTAATAAGCCATATAGAGCCTTGCGTCGTCAGTCATACAGTCAAGGATTTTTTCAAAATATTCCTTGGGTCTTGTGGAAAAGCCGTCGCGCTCTCCCGTTTCAGCCATAATGCGTACAAAGTCGTCAAGCGCTTCCTTGCCGCAGATTTTAACCTCTACGCCTTTTTTCAAAGCCTTTCTGATTCGGTTTCTGTAATCGGACTTAAAGGTGAGCATAAGCTCGTCCTCATTTAAGCCGTTATAGTCAAAGCAGTAAACAAATCTCGGCTGGACATTTTCAAAATCCATACAACCGGGATTAAGCTCCGTGAAGCCTTTTGAAAGTATATGCTCCTTAAAAGCTTTGTTCTCAATTACAATCTCAGGGTCAATCTTCAGGCAGTATGCCTTGTATTCCCTGCCAAGCTCGAGCAGTCCTTCAAAAAGTCTGTCAAAGGTGTCAAAATCATCCTCGTCGCATACAAAGCCGCGGCAGCAGTACATAAGCGAATTCTTGATAACGGGGATTGAGCGGATAAGCACGCTTGCGCTTCCCTTGATTTCGCCGTTGTCGTCCTTTAGCATTATAGCTTCAAATTTCCATGCGCTTTTAACCTTTGCCCATTTTGACGAGTGCTGAAAAAGGCCCTTCGGATGCCTTTTAATAAATTCCTCATATTCAGCCAGATTATCTTTGTTTACTCTTTCAATCATAATTTATCTCCAAAAAAATTTTCTATCGGTTTATTATAACAAATTGCGCGCGTATTGTCCATATTGACTTTTATCATTATTTCCTTTATTATTAGATTATAAATATATTAAGGGGAATTTTTATGGAAAAATTCAGGTGGGAGAATCCCGAAATTTTCAAAATCAATAAAGAAGACGGTCATGCTATTATGATGCCCTTCGATACTGAGGAGGAGGCGCTTTCAGGCGAAGAGTCAAAGTATAAGCAGAGCCTGAACGGTCAGTGGAAATTCTACTGGCAGAGAGGACTTAAAAATCAGCCCGAAAGCTTTGAGCTTGACAGCTTCGACGACAGTGAATGGGATGAGATATCCGTGCCTTCCGTATGGCAGACCGAGGGTTATTCGGTGCCATATTATTATGCAAGTACCTTCCCGAAGGCTCTTTCAAGGAGCAAGGGCAGGATTCCTCATATCGACCATAAGATGCAGGAAATCGGATTTTACAGAAAGACCTTCAGGCTTGATAAGGCTCTTGAGGGCAGGAGGGTATTTCTTCACTTCGGTGCGGTTAAGAGCGCGCTTGAGCTTTATGTCAACGGCGAGTTCGTCGGCTATTCTCAGGGCTCGATGACGCCTCACGAATTTGATGTTACCAAGGTTATCAAAAAGGGTGAGAATACGATTTGCGCCAAGGTTTACAGATACTGCGACGGCTCATATCTTGAAGACCAGGATATGTGGTGGCTCTGCGGTATATACAGAGAGGTCTATCTTTTCGGCGAACCGAACGCCTGCATAAGAGATTTTTATTTCAAAACGGATTTTGATGTTGATTATAAGGACTCGACAGTTAGTCTTGACATCTATATCGAAAATTATAAGGCTTTAAAGAAGGGCGCTAAGCTTATTGCAAAGCTTATCACGCCTACGGGTAAGGAGCTTCCTCTCGGCGAGGAGGAGTTCAAGCTTATGGGCGGAAGCGAAAAGCACAGCTTTGAAGCCACTGTAAAATCGCCTAAGAAATGGTCGGCTGAAGCACCGAATACATACACTCTTGTTATGACGCTTGAGGTGTGGGGAAAGGTGTATGAGGTCAAAACCTATGAGGTCGGCTTCAAGAAGGTTGAAATAAAGGGCGAAAAGATTTATTTCAACGGTATGCCCCTTATGCTCAGGGGTGTTAACCGCCACGACTTTGATATGGATAAGGGATGGGCGGTGCCTAAGGAGAGGTATGCTCAGGACCTTGATATTATGAAACAGAATAATATCAATGCTATCCGTACCTCCCATTATCCAGACGACCCGTATTTTTACGAGATGTGTAATAAGTACGGCTTCTATGTTATGGATGAGTGCGATGTTGAAACCCACGGCGTAAGGCGTAAGGGCGTTCCGGGCTCAAATCCCGTCTGGACGGGCGCGGTTGTTGACCGTATGGAGCGTATGGTTTTAAGGGACAGGAATATACCCTGTATCTTTATGTGGTCGCTCGGTAACGAGGCAGGCGACGGCGATAATTTTATGGAGATGAAAAAAGCCGCTCTCGCTCTTGACGACACAAGGCAGTTCCATTATGAAGGCGACTTCAATATGACTAAGAGCGATGTAATTTCGCGTATGTATCCCACTGCCGATATTATGGAAAAGCTCGGTAAGAAGGAGCCTATCACTATCTCGCTTTACGATAATATTGCAAATCAGCTTGCGGCTGACAGTAAGCCCATCTCAGCCGAGATGTATGAGGGCAAGCCCGTAATTCTCTGTGAGTATGCTCATTCTATGGAAAATTCCCTCGGAAATTTTCAGGAGTATATGGACGATTTTGAGCGCTACGATAATATGTGCGGCGGCTTCATCTGGGATTTCGTTGACCAGGCTCTCCATGTTGTGGATGAGAACGGGAACGATAATTACCTCTACGGCACCGACTTTGAAAAGGACGAACCGCGCAAGGCTGTAAACATCCCCGATACAACCGCTATGACCGGCTCAAATGCTTATTTCTGTGCGAACGGAATAGTTGCGGCTGACCGCACTCCTCATCCCCAGATTAGCGAGGTTAAAAAGGTTTATCAGGAAATCAAGGTTGAGGAATTCGACCTTAAAGCAGGTAAGCTCAAGGTTAAAAATAAGTTCCTTTTCACTAATATATCCTCGTTTAAGTGCCGCTGGGTAATTAAAGCTAACGGCGAGGAGCTTGTAAAGGGCGAGTTTGACAGGATTGAATGTGAGCCTCTTTCGGAAACCTTTATCACCGTTCCTTATTCATATGACGATATGCCGAAGGATAAGGAGGTTGTCCTCACGGTTTCCTTCTTTACGAAGAAAAAGACTTTGGGTCTTAAATCGAATTATGAGATTGCGTGGGACCAGTTTATTATAAACGAGATGCCGCAGCCTCAGGAGGTTAAGGTTGAGGGCAAGCTCACATTTGAGCAGAAGGGTAAGAGCGTTACTGTTTCGGGCGACGGAGTAGGCGTAACTATTTCTGATGGCAGAATTACAAGCTATATTCTTAATGATAAGGAAATGCTCGTTTCTCCGATTGAGCCGAATTATTTCAGAGCCCTTACCGATAACGATATTGATGTATTTAATTTCGCTCCCTTTGCCGCTCATCTTAATCCTTACTACAAGTGGCAAAAGGCGGGCAAAAACACCAAGGCTGTAAAAACCGAAGTGAAGAAGAATGAGGACGGAAGCGTTGAGGCTCATATCGCATTTGAAACTGCGGGGCTCAATAAATCCGTCGCGACTTACAGAGTTTATCCCGACGGAAGAATCTATGTTTATCACTCCGCCGTACCTAAGGCAAATATGGTTAAATTCGGCTACACTATGGCTTTTGACAAGTCAATGGAATATGTAAGCTGGTACGGAAGAGGGCCTGTTGCCACTTACTGCGACAGGAAAACGGGCGCAAAAATTGATATTCACAATTCAAGCGTAACCGACCTTGACCATGTATATATGAGACCGCAGGAGTCGTCTAACAGGTGTGATGTCCGCTATCTTGTTATAACCGATAAATCGGGCGAGGGACTTAAATTCGTTTCCTATTATAATGACCCGTTTAATTTCTCGGCTTATCATTACACCACCGACGCGCTTGAAAGGGCAACTCATATAAATGAGCTTGAGAATACGGATATAACCACGCTTAACATTGACCATATGCAGGTGGGCGTAGGCGGCGATATGCCGGGTCAGGCGTATGTGCGCGAGCCGTATCTTATGAAAAAGGGCGAAAAGCAGGCTTATTCCTTTATGATTGAGCCGTACAATAAGTAATTTATACGAGGTAATAATATGAAAAGGGTATTTGCATTTATCGGTTTTACGGTTGCAATTACCCTTTTTGTTTTACTTAATATTGATTTCAGGGCGGTTCCTTTAATTACTGCTGCAGCTCTTGTTTTGCTCATTTTGTCGCTCGTGTTTAAAACCACACGGGAGGGCAGGTGCATACCCGTAGTATTTGCAAGCGCGCTTTTTGCGTGTTCGGTCTTTCTTATAACTATGTATTCGTCCGTTATGCCTCAGCTTGAGCTTTCGGGCAGCAGTGCCGACGCAGTGGCTTATATAACCGATATTCCCGAGGAAACAAGTAACGGCAGATATGCTTACAGTATTAAAACTAAATCAGTTGAGCTTGAGGGCGCGCCGCAGAATATCAGGCTTATTCTCTATTCGGATACGAAGCTTGAAGCTGATTATTATGAGTATTTTGACTGCGACATTACATTTTCAAATCCATACAGCTCCGCCTTTAAATCCTACGGAGCTTACGCAAAGGGGGAGTACTTAACCTGCGCGCTTGAAAATATAAAACCGACAGGCGTTTATAACCATAACCCTCTCAGGTATATAATTCTTTTAAGGGAAAGAATTATAGCAGAACTTCTGAATACTTTTGACGGCGACAGCGGCGGTCTTGCGGTGTCGCTGATTACAGGAGATAAAAGTTTTGTAAATAGCGAGATTTACAACAATTTTAAAATATGCGGCGTTACTCATTCGATGGCTGTATCGGGTCTTCATGTCGCCCTTGCATATCTTGCGGTAAGCGTGCTTTTAAAGCCGCTTTATAAGCATAAAAAACTGCAGTCGCTAATCTCAGGGCTTTTCGTGTTTACATATATAGGTATTGCCGATTTTTCAAAATCCGCCTTACGCGCCGGAATTATGATTACGGTATTCCTTGTAGCAAATGCCGTAAAACGCCCTTCGGACAATCTTAATTCTCTCGGAATTGCCACATTCATTATTTGTCTTAATCCTTTCGCGGTTACCGATGCAGGAGCGCTTCTGACGGTAAGCGCAATGCTCGGAGTTCTTGTAATTTATCCGAGGCTTCTTTCAGAGTTTTCGGTAAGTAATAGAATATTGCAGTTTTTTGTTTCGGGCTTTCTTATCTCGCTTTCCGTCGTGCTTTCAACATTTCCCGTGGGCTGGCTTTTCTTCGGCGCTATGGGTCTTATCGGAATTGTCCTTAACATTATATTTATACCGCTCGTACAGCTTGCGGTCATTTCACTTATATTCTTTTTGTTTTTCAGTCCGTTAAAATATCTTGCCGCGCCTTTCGTTTTTATCTCAAGGCTTGCGCTGAAGCTTATGCTTTTGCTGACTGACTTTACAGCCGACAGGTTTTCATTTTTATATGTTGATTTTTCAGGCAGATATACGGGAATAGCAATCGGGTTTATTTTATTGTTTATCGGTATAACCTTGCTTGCTTTTAAAAAGCTTAATGTTAAAGCCGTGCTTGCAGTCAGCCTTGCGCTTCTTATAAGCGCCTATGCCTTCAGCGCCTATGAAACGCGAAGCGCAAAGCATATTGCCATCACCGAAAACGGCAGCGTGCTTGTCTACGACAATTCCGTTCTTTACACGCTCGACGGACAAAAAGCCGACAGATATTTAATTGAAGCAGTATCGGAAAACAGGGAGGTTATAAGCCTTAATACTAAAACTCTGGACGGTACTTATGAAAATGATTTTATGTCGCTTTATAAACAGGATAAGGCGGTTTATCTCGATATTTATAATTACCGCTTTGAAATTTCGGATTACTGTGTTACAATAGGTGATATAAGATTTTACCGTAATTTAAAAAAAGAGCCTTCCGTTTATATTATCAGCATAAAGGAAGGCTATGAAATGATTATTGAGGAGAAGGAGGGTTGATATGGCTGAGTTTAACGAGAGCGCGCTTAAAGCGCATCTTAAAACAAAGGAATATAAAAACGCATATCTTTTTATAGGTAAGGACGCATACCTTAAAAACTACTATGTTAATCTTATTAAATCAAGGCTTGTCGACCCTGCGTTTGAGGACTTTAATCTGCATATATATGACGATAACAATGTTCAGCTTGATGACGCTCTCAAGGACGCACAGATATTTCCTATGATGAGCGAGTACAGTGTTATTATATTGAAGGATTATCCGATAACCCGTTCTCAGAAGGATTTGGCTCTTCTCCTCGAATATCTTGAGGATGTCAACGAAGCCGCCGTATTTATTATGGTATACGACAGCGTTGAGCTTAATGAGAAAACCTCGACCTTCAAAAAGCTTACCGCCGCATTTGACAAAGCAGGAGCGGTTGTAAGGCTTGATAAAAGAAGTCTTAACGATATGGTTAAGATGATAGAGAAGGGCGCCCGTTCAAGAGGCTCGTCAATCAGCTATGATACGGCGCGCTATATGATTGAAATTTGCGGCGACGATATGCAGATTCTTGTAAATGAGCTTGACAAGCTTTCGGCTTATGCCAAGGGAGGAGAGATAACGAAAGCCGTTGTTGATGAAATGGCTGTAAAATCTCTTCAGGCAAGGGCTTTCGACATCAATAAGGCGCTCCTTTCGGGCAGGCTTGAAAAGGCGCTTGAAATTGTAAACACTCTTTTTGAAATGCAGGAGGAGCCTGTCAGCATGGTTTCCGCCATAAGCAGTCAGTTCGTGGATTTGTACAGGGTGAAATGCGCAAAAACGGCTGGCCTTAATTTCTCTGAGGTCGGCAAGGATTTTGATTATAAGAGGCGCGAGTTTGTGCTTTCAAACGCGTCCGCTGAATGTGCGCGCTTCAAGGAGTCGCAGCTCAGGCAGGCAATTGATATCTGTCTTGATACGGATTATAAGCTCAAAAGCAGCTCCGCCGACGGCAGAATGTTAATCGAGGAGCTTTTGATAAAGCTTCTTGTGATTCTCAGAGGTGGCGGCAATGCTTAAAATCAGGGAAGCTGTGATTGTTGAGGGCAGATATGATAAGCTGAAGCTTTCAAATATTCTTGACACGCTTATAATTGAAACGCAGGGTTTTGGTATTTTTAAGAACAGGGAAAAGCTTGCGTTCATAAAAAAGCTTGCTGATGAGAGGGGAGTTATAATTTTAACCGACTCCGACCACAGCGGCTTTCAGATAAGGAATTATGTCAGTAAAACGCTCCCCGACGGCACTTACAAGCATATCTATATACCAGATATATACGGTAAGGAAAAACGCAAAAGCGCGCCCTCGAAGGAGGGAAAGCTCGGCGTTGAGGGTATGAGTGAAAAGCTCCTTACAGAGCTGTTTGAAAAGGCGCAGGTATCCGTTACGGCGAGCGATAATCCCGACCCTGTAACTACCTATGACCTTTACGAACTCGGGCTTTCGGGCGGTGTTAATTCAAAAGAAAAAAGGAAAGCTCTGTATAAGGAGCTTTCCCTTCCTGAATTTCTTTCAACCTCGTCGCTTCTGTCATATATTAATTCAACAATGACGCGCGATGAATTTTTTAATCTGTTATAAATATGCTGCTTCTCTGCTCCTCTCCGCAGGGAAGTATTTTTTTGCCCGAAAGATTGTATAAATCCGTACACCTGCATTCAAGCTCCATAAGCTTCTTTGCGTTGCCTCCAAGCTCTGTGGCGTCGGAATAACGGCTTATAACGGGCAGCAGCGCCTTTTTCTTCATAGAGTTGAGAAGCTGCCTTCCTTTGCCGTTAAAGGCAAGCACGCGCAGGTACGGCGGCTCGAAGCTGTAATCCTCCGTAATGCCGAGATAAGCTCTCAGTATTATTCTTCTTATTCTTGAATGGGTAAACCTCTTCGTTTTTATAAGGTCATACAGCTCGTCGATACCCGCCGCCTTTGACACGGCATCGCAGATTCTGTTTTCAAGTCCGTCGCCTACATCCTCGATTTTAAGGAAGTCCTCTGCAGTCATCGTTCTCAGCTTGGCAAGCACGGCTCTTTCGCAGTTTTTGAGCGAATGTATCTCGTCCGTCGAAAGAGTGTTTCTGATTGCCATAGCGCTGTAAAGTCCGTCAGCGCTGTCGTGGCCCTGACCAATCCTTTTGACCGCTATGCTGTCGAGCTTCGTTTGTGCAAGGTATTCAAGCGCAAGAATGTTGTTCGCTCCTTCAAGCAAATCGCTTTTAAGGACCTGCTGTCTTGCGGCAGGGTAGGAGATACCGCTTTTCATTTTCTCTTTAATCTCACTGTCATAGCTCTTTATTTTTCTGGACAATTCCCTGAGCTTATCTATGTCGTCGCTTTCGGTGCCGAAGGCGATTCTGTCAACGACACCTGTTGCTTCCAAAAGCCTTACGCCGTACTTTGCAAAGCCCTCTGCTGATTTAGTCGAATAAACGCAGGGAAGCTCAATAACAAGGTCCGCGCCGTTTTTAACAGCCTCTTTCGCCCTTGTGAATTTGTCGTAAACAGCAGGCTCTCCGCGCTGAACATAGTTTCCGCTCATAACGCAGACAACGCTGTCGCCGTCCTTTTTTACACAGTCTATAAGATATTTGTGGCCCTTGTGAAAGGGGTTGAATTCGCATATAATTCCGGTTGTCATAAATTTGTTACCAAAAATCCCTTGACATATTTATATATAATATATTATTATAATACTAAATTAATATAATTAATTCAATAGTTGGAGGCAATGTTTTGAAAATTCTTGTAATTAACTGCGGTAGTTCTTCGCTGAAATATCAGCTTATGGATATGAGCGACGAGTCTGTTCTCTGCTCGGGCGCTGTTGAGCGTATCGGTATGAAGATTTTTGGCGGTGAAGAGAATGTAATTGTTAAAAAGGACGGTAAGAAGTATACCTATGATAAGGAGCTTGCTGACCACACCGCTGCATTTAATGAGGTTAAGTATGTACTCAGCGAAAGCGAATATAAAGTAATTGATTCTTTCGATGAGATTGACGCTATCGGACACAGGGTTGTTCAGGGCGGCGATAAGTATTCTAAGAGCGTTCTTGTCACAGATAAGGTTGAGGCTGATATTGAGGAGCTTGCACCGTTAGCACCTCTCCATAACCCGGCTAACCTTCAGGGTTACAGAGCCTGCAAAGAGGTTGTAGGTGATAAGGTGCCTCAGGTTGTTGTATTTGATACAGCCTTCCACAGCACTATGCCGCCAAAGGCATATATGTTTGCAGTGCCTTATGAATATTATGAAAAGTACGGCGTTCGTCGTTACGGCTTCCACGGTACATCTCATAAGTTCGTATCGCACAGAGTTGCCGACAGAATCGGTAAGCCTATTGAAGAACTTAAGATTATCACCTGTCATCTCGGTAACGGCTCGTCAATCGCCGCTATTGAAAACGGTAAGGTTGTTGATACATCGATGGGCTTTACTCCGCTTGACGGATTTATGATGGGTACACGCTCGGGTGGGGTTGACCCGTCGGTTGTTACCTTTATTGAAAAGAAGCTCGGTATCTCTCCTGATGAAATGGATACAATCCTCAATAAGCAGTCAGGCGTTGCCGCTGTTTCCGGTGTATCAAGCGATGACAGAGATATCTGCGCCGCACAGGAGGCAGGTAACGAGAGAGCGATACTCGCTCACGAGATGCAGGCTTATCAGATTGCTAAGTTTATCGGCTCGTATGTTGCCGCAATGAACGGCGTTGACGCAATCGTATTTACAGGCGGTATCGGTGAGAACGGCGTATGGCTTCGTTCAAAGGTATGCTCCTATCTCGGCTATCTCGGCGTTCAGATTAATGAGGAGCTTAACGCAGCAACTCAGAAGGGCGCTGAAGCAGAGCTTACAAACGAAAACGACAGCGTAAGAGTATTCATTCTTGCAACCAATGAAGAGTTATCAATTGCAAGGGATACAGCAGAAATCGTTAAGTCATTATAATTAGAATAATTACAATAAATAAGAAAAGGAGGGTCAACTCAATGCCTGAAATCAAGTATGAAATCACAGAGCACATCGGCGTTATTTCTGAGACTGCAAGAGGCTGGACAAGAGAGGTTAATCTTATCTCTTGGAACGGCAGGGAGCCTAAGATTGACGTAAGAGACTGGTCGCCTGACCATTCAAAGATGAGCAAAGGCATAACTTTCACTAATGAGGAAGTTAAGGAGCTTACAAGGCTTGTTGCTGATAAGCTTTAATAACATTTTCAGGGCAACATTATTATTTTGTTGCCCTTGAAATTTGTTATACGGAAATGCGAATTACTAATTTTAAATTAGAGGTTATATATTATGGAATGGACATCACTTAATGACTTGAGGGAGAAGTATCTTTCCTTCTTTGAAAGCAAGGGTCATTTAAGACTTCCGAGCTTTTCGCTCGTGCCAAACGGGGATAAGAGCCTTCTTCTTATAAACTCGGGTATGGCGCCTATGAAAAAGTATTTCACGGGCGAGGTTACACCGCCGAGAAAGCGCGTTACAACCTGTCAGAAATGTATCCGTACTCCCGATATTGAGCAGGTCGGAAAGACTGACAGACACGGCACCTTCTTTGAGATGCTCGGTAATTTCTCCTTCGGCGATTATTTTAAGAAGGAGGCTACCGCGTGGGCGTGGGAGTTTTGTACCAAGGTGCTTGAAATGCCTGTCGATAAGCTTTATGTAACGATTTATGAGAATGACGACGAGGCGTTTGAAATCTGGACTAAGCAGAACGGCGTATCGCCCGACCATATTGTAAGGCTCGGCAAGGAGGATAATTTCTGGGAGCATGGCTCAGGTCCGTGCGGTCCCTGTTCCGAGATTTATTTTGACCGCGGCGAGAAGTACGGCTGCGGCAAGCCCGACTGCGCGCCCGGTTGCGAGTGCGACAGATTTACTGAGTTCTGGAACAATGTTTTCACTCAGTTTGACAATGACGGTAACGGTAATTACACTCCTCTTGACCATCCTAATATTGATACGGGTATGGGACTTGAAAGGCTCGCTTGTATCTTACAGGGTGTTGACAATATCTTTGAGGTTGACACCGTACAGAATATAATGAAGCATATCTCCGAAATCTCGGGCGTTAAGTACCACGAGGATGCAAAGCAGGATGTATCGCTTCGTGTTATTACCGACCATATCCGCTCCTCAACCTTTATGATTGGCGACGGCGTAATCCCGTCGAATAACGGCAGGGGATATGTTCTTCGCAGACTTATAAGAAGAGCCTGCCGCCACGGCAGACTTCTCGGCGTTAACGAGCCGTTCCTTTATAAAGTCTGCTCAACCGTTATTAAGGAGAATGAGGTTGCTTATCCTGAATTAAAGGATAAAGAGGAGCTTATTACAAAGGTAATCAAGGCGGAGGAGGAGTCCTTCGGTAAGACAATCGACGCAGGACTTGTTCTTCTTGACGAATATATTAAAAACACAGTCGGTACCGTTTTCTCGGGTGAGGACGCTTTCAAGCTCAACGACACCTACGGTTTTCCGCTTGATTTAACGAAAGATATCCTCGAGGAGCACGGGCTTACGGTTGACGAGGAGAAGTTTAATTCGCTTCTTGAAAATCAGAAGCAGACTGCAAGAAATGCGAGGGTGGACGCAGGTGCGGATGCATGGAAGGGAACTTCCGTAAAGATTGAAGCACAGGCTACCGAATTCCTCGGCTACACTGATTTTGAATGTGAGGCAAAGGTGCTTGCCCTTATCGGCTCTGACGGTCAGCTTGTTGATATGCTCGGCGCA
>CADAUV010000046.1 GCA_902791235.1 Oscillospiraceae bacterium | reverse complement strand
CAAGTATCCGCCGCCGCAACCCTGACGGGTCTTAGACCAAAGAAAAGGACAGCCTAAGCTGTCCTTTTCTTTGGTCGGAGTGACAGGATTTGAACCTGCGACCCCTTGACCCCCAGTCAAGTGCTCTACCAATCTGAGCCACACCCCGAAATATTAACACAATCAACAGTATCTTTCGCCGCTAACCCTATCGGGTGCTCGGCCACTTATACGGCGCACCTCAGTGCGCTGTATAAGTGGTCGAGGTGACAGGACTTGAACCTGCGGCATCCTGCTCCCAAAGCAGGCACTCTAGCCAAACTGAGTTACACCTCGTTATCTATTCCATTAAACAGATTAGTATAAATCGTCAGCTATGCTGTCCGATTGCTAAAGTATTATAACAGAAGCAAATTAAAAATGCAATAGGTATCGGAAAAATTTTTACACAAGCCTGCAAAAGTTATCCCCGACGGAATTAACCGTCGGGGATTTTTAATTACGGGTTAGTTGTTGTTGCGGGGAAATCATAGAACTGCTCGTCGCCGGGTACGAAGGTCTGATTCTCGTGTCCCGTCCACTTCTCGTAGTTATAGATATCGTCCACATTATTAACAGCCTTTTCGTATTCGGACTCAGGTATGATATAAACCGTACCTGATTCAACAACATTAAGCTGCATTGTACGCCAATTTGTAAAGCGGTGCATTGCAAGGTAATAGCTGTCAACCTTTACCTTATTACCTACCGCACTACCCCAGATATTGAGATAGTAACCGTCGAAATCAATCGTGCCGTACGGTGCATAGAACAATGCACCCATATTTCCGTACATTGCATTATAGTTGATATTGCCCTGATACGAGCTTATAGCGTTAGGAAGCTCCTTAGCGTTATTCTCCGCATTTTCGGTATTGGTGTAAATATCGTAAAGATTTACATCGCCCTTATTCGCTATAAGATAAGTAAGCTTCATACTTACCGTGGTTGCAATATTAATCTCATTATCGGCATAAACAACAACCGGGAAGCTGCTCTGGGCATTATATACGGGAACCTTATTGCCGCAAAGCGGACAATACTGACCCTTACCGTTTGTGTCGTTTGCCGAATAATCGGACGCCATTACATACCAGCTAAACTCGTTTGAATGCTGATGCTCAGCCTTATTATTACATACGAATCTGTAACCCGGTGTTGCAGTACCGTAAGTATCAAAGCCGACTACCGACTCATTACCCCTTAATAAATCAAAGGATACATTAACACTCGGCGCGTTGAGATTGAAGTCGTGGCCCATATAAACAAGCGAATTCTGTCTGAGTACGCACTGGCCGAGAATCGTACAGTCGTAAGTACCCATAAGCGAAGCGTTCTTGTTAAGAGTAAGCTCACCAAGTGAGTAAACAGAACCGTTTTTAAGCCTTACAGACTCTCTTGTTTCATAGCCGAACTGCTTGATTGCGTCCCAGATACGGGCAAGGAAGCCCGACTCGTCAGTGAGGTCTGAAATGTACGGCTTATACTCATAGGTCGTGCTCTCAAAGGTAGGAGGCATTACCCAGAGGTCAGCGTTGTGGCGGAGTGTTATGTACTTATTAATGAATACATAATTACCTACAACAACCTTGGAGTAAGCGAATTCCTTGAGATAGCCTGTGTAGCTTACAAGTCTTCCGCCGATGTAGAATACACTGCCTTCAGCAAGGTCGGAAGCATCCTGACCGATTTCCTGAAGGGTATCAAGAGCACGCTCGTCAAATCTGTTGTCGCTGTCGTCCTCTGCTTTACCGCTCTTCTCACCGAGAAATGCTCCGCAGTTACCGCAGCAGTACTCGCCGTTATGCTCATCATTGGGGTCGTTCGCATTTTCATATATGGTAACTGTCTTTTCAAAGGTCTTGTTACCTGCGCCGCTCTCACTTACCATGAGTTCAAGGTCCGCCCTGCAGCCGCAGTTAGGACAAACTATAAGGTCGTTATAGTCCGTTGCGCCGCCCTGACTTTCCTCATCCGTATTACTGTTGCTGGCTTTGTAGCTGTCGATTCCTGCATCGTCAGCGTCGTAAACAATAAGCGGTGCTCTGCCGCGGAAGTAATCGCCGTACTTACCAAGCTCAATATAGCTCAGTGCAGTCATATTACCGCCTACAAGACAGCTTACCTGGTCGCGAATCTTAATCGTGGAGGTGCTTGCCTGCATACTGCCCCTTACTCTTACAGTTGAGTAAGAGCCGATGTCAATGCTTGTTGAAGCCGCGCACTTCTTGCCGACATAGAGTCCGCCGTCATGGCGTACCGTAATATACTTGTTCGACTTCATATCGCCGCCGACTCTGAGCGTCGCGGAAGCAAAAATCTTTGTATAGCCGGAAGAGCCGAAGAGATTTTCAAGCAGGTTAGTAGGCGTACCGTCGCCGCCGCTTTCAAAGCTGCCCTGTACATACATATACGGTGAACGCTCGAACTTATAATTCTGAAGCCAGGCCTCAGCGCCCATTGCGGTACGAAGCGCCTTATCCGTAGGCGTCAGGAAGCCTTCCTCCTTAGCCTCGGTTTCATCCGCGCCGTCTTGAGCCTTACCGAGCTCAACATACTTACCGCCCTGGAAATCGCCGTAAACATATGTCTTTGTCATATCACGGATTTTCGCAGTATCCTTAACGAACATACCGCCGTTAACAACGAGCGTTGAGCAATCGTCAATATCAAGAAGCTGATAATCGAAGAATACATACGGATTGTTCCTTGTATCATAGAAGAAGCTTCTTATAAACTGCTGTGCAATACCGTTGATATCATCTGTAAACAGCTCATCCGCAAGCTGGCCGTTACCCTTGTAAAGCGACTTTTGTCCCGCTACAAGCATTGTAACATTTTCCTTAATCCATACCTGACAGTTAGCGTAAACCGAACCGCCGACATAGACATTTGTATTTGAGAAAATATCAAGGTCTCGTGAATTGTTCTCAGGTACCCTTACTGCAATATCCATCGGCCAGTTGTAAAGCGGTTTACCCGAAACATTAGCAATCATATTACCGCCGACATATACATAAGCGGGCGTATAATTATTATCGTTATTAAACGAATAATAGCTTGTTATACCTGCGAAGCCGCCCTTGAAGCCGAAGTATTCAACATTAAACTTCATTGAACGCTTTGAGCGAAGGTCGCCGCCGCACATAAGGATTGAATTGTTACCTGAAACGACGCCGCCGCCGCCGAAGCAGTTGCCGCCGACAAAGGTGTTTGAATTATTTGCAAGCCAGAGAGCCGTTTCAAAGTAGGAACGAACCTTGTTACAATAATCCATAAGGTTGCCGCCAACATAAAGCGTACCGAAGTTACAAAGCGAGCCTGCGTTACCGTCGCTCTCAGAGGTACCGAACTGCATATTGCCGCCACAGTAGAACAGCGCCTGGTCATAGTAGTTTGAAATAGTCTTGTTGCCGTCGTTAACCGAAATATCGTGAGCGCCGTTTCTCAGTGCAAAACCTGACGACTCCTGAATACCTAAACCAAGGAAGGTACCCATATCGTCCCTGTGCACATCAGCGCGCATTGAATTAGTCTGGACTGTTGTAACATCGCCTGTTACATAGAACCTGCCCTCATTATAGATACATCCGCCGTATTCAAATCTGCCGTTACAGCCGAAGGTTGAATTCGGGTAATTGTAAATACTGTTTGAGTTAAGGTATATCGAGCCGCTGAAATGAGCGTTCGAGCCCGAATAGTTAACAAATGCACAGTCCGCAAGTACGGGAAGATTACTTGCCGCCTGATAACCCTTAACATTAAGACCCGAGTTCATATACATTGAACCGTAGTTCTTAACATAACCGATAAAGGTCGTCATATCCTGCTGACCGCCGAAGAACATTACTGCGCTTCTGCCTCTGTCATTCTCGCCTTCACCGTTGAGTACGGAAATACCCGTATAATTCTTGTTATAATCGTTACCTACATCCCTGTCGGTAATATAGAGATTATCATTGTGAAGGACAAGCTTGCCCTGAGTTGAAATAAGCTTACCGTAATTATAAATTGCAGAGCCGAGTGTGAAATCGTTTTTCATCACAAGACCGCAATTATAATTGATGAGAATACCGTTACTGTCGCAAGCAGTTACATAACCGTCAACATAGGTTGTACCGTACGGAATATAAACCGCAGTTCCTCTGTTACCGACCTTAATCTTATTATTATAAAGGTCCTTACTGTCCTTACCGAGATAACCGTTTATTACAAGGTTATTCTCGATATAAACATCGCCTCTGCCCTCGTAATAACCTTTATAGGTAAGAGTGCCGAGCCTTGTTGAGCCGCTGTACGCAGGACCGATATAGGTCTCGGAAGCGTCCTTAAGAATGAAGTCAGGTGTGTTTGAGCTCGTGGAAGCGTTTGTCATATCAACGCCGCCGAGCATATAAAGCTTACCCTCATTTGTAAAGCGGCAGCCATTGATTATAGTCTTAGCCGTATTGTAGAAAATGCCGTTTTGATGGATATAAGCATAGCTGTTAACATTTATATCCGCATCAAGTATGAGCTTGCCCGTGCTCTGTACATCAAGGTAATATACATTCAGATTAGGTGCGCTCGGATGATAGAAACCGCCGTTGATAATAAGACCAAGCCTGTAATTCTGCGTTGAATGAGGACCGCAGAAAATCTCATCTGTTTCAGAGCCGACTGTGATATAGCCCTCGCTGTTCTGCGAATAATCGGCTGTAATATTCAGCGCTCTGCCTGTAAGGATTGATGAGTTTTCGCCTGTTGATATCGCCCTCTTACAGTTGAGGTTACCGTCAACATAAATCTCACCGCCGTAAATTGCGAACGCCTGACCCGTAAGAGTCATATCCGACTTATACCAGCCATCGAAGGTACTCCAGTTAAACGGGTTCAGTATACGAGGCGACTGATTTATTACATAAAGTCCCGAATCGTCGACATATGCGCTTGATGCGCTGACATTTCCTTTGATATGGAAGCGGGACTTGCTTCTGAGGTCAATTGCGCCGCAGGTAACGGTACCGTCAACTCTGAATACGGAATTATCAAGCGTGATACTGCCGCATATGAGATTGCCTGTTACATAAACCTGTGAGCCGTTTGTGAGGTTGATATTACCTGTAAGATTGAGGTTACCGATAATTACGAGCTTAAAGTTGCTGAGTGTAAGCGAATTAGCCGTTACATTTCCGGTAAAGGTCTTTTCAAGGTCGGCATAATTAATATTGCCTGAAAGGGTAATAGTAACACGACCTGCAATCTTCGAGGTAGCGTCAACCGACTTATTTGTATAAATAACATCGGTGGTTGAGTTAGCAACCGAGCCGTTTGTCAAAGTGATATTTGTTGCGCTTATCTGGTCGCGCGCAAATACATTTGAAGCGTTAACCGTAAGGTTTACCGCTACAACGGAGCCTGTATCCGCATAAAGCAGATGTCCGCCCGTAACGCTGATATTCGAGGTGTTAGCCCAAAGCGAGCCGTAAACATATGTTATGCCTGCACCTGTACAGGTTACGGTAGCGCCGCCGCCGTTATTTGCGCCCATATTGCCGAAGCAATAAAGCGAGCCCGCATTGTAAAGCGGAACTGACGAATGGGAAAGAGTTACGCTCTTACCGAGGTAAACCTTTGCAGAAGCATTTGCTACATAAAGCTGATTAGCTCCGTCAAAACATTCATTATAGCCGACGCCAAAAACGGAAAGAACTGTGTTTCCGCTGCCCGGGAGATAGACATGGAGTCCTGCCTTAGTCCTGATTCTGCCGCGGATATAGGTCTTTGAGCCGTTTATTAAGTAAAAAGCGTTATCACTGTTGCCGCCGTTTTCGTTCGAGCAGCCTCCGCTTGAAGCAATATCAATATCCCCAAGGCAGTAAACCGTACCGCCGTTGTTAACGAATGCATACTGACCGCTTATTGTGCCGCCGCAATAAATCGTTCCCGTATTAACTATTGTACGGTACTCCTTATCGCTGACTATGCTCATATTTCCGCCGGCTCTTATTGTACCCTTGTTTTCAAGAATACCCTTACCCGAGCCGCCGTTTAATGAAAACTCATTTACACAACTTATTGTTGCGCCCGCTTCAAGTGTGAGTCCTCTGTTCTTATAGAAATTATTACAGAATATCTCAGCGCCGGATGTAACATAAACATTGCCGCCGTTTGTACTGTTAATGTTTCCCTTAACAATGAGCTTTGAATGAGCGCCGTTAAGGTTAATCTGACCCTTGTCAACATTGAGATTACCGCCAACAATAAGAGTTGCATAATCTCCTATACTAATATAGTTTGAAGTACTATCGCCCTTAAGCGTAACATCGCCTGCTACATAAAGGATTGTCGGGTCGGAGGCGGTACCTGCCTGAATATCAAGTCCTTTACCCTGGTTGGTATCAAGATACCAATACTCCGTAATTGCAACCTCGTAACCAGCTGTTATTCTTGTAGAACGGTATGTTTTCCATAATCCACCGCTATTCGGATTATCAACCCTTCCGTACTTATAATTATTATTCAGGACAATTACAGAACTCGACTGAGTACCGGTAATATTGCCGCCGTTTGTAAAGCCACTGTAATTAGGTGTTGCGCTGGTAGCCGCCGTATTTAAACCGGAGGCGGTAATACCGTTCATAGCGGTATTGTATGTTGCACGAACGCCGCTTGTGGCATCAATATTTACATTTCCGCCGTTACCGTCGCCGAGGAAGTAATTTTCAGGATGATTAAGCGGTTCTTCCTGCGCAGCAGTCATAAATACTTCCTGCGCGGCAGTATCATCACCTGAGCCCGCAGTTATATCGGGCTTTACAATGCTGTTGATGTCGTGGCCTGCCTGAGCCTTCTGCTCCTCATAGCTGTATCCAAGCGTGTTAATCCAGTTGGTGATTGCCTGCTTCTTTGAGGCTACAAAATTATTATAGCTGCTGATACTGTTACCGTAATTTTGGACTGCATCGCTTGCAAAATTCACAGCGTTATTTGAATTCCACTCCGTTACAAAATCGGACGGTGTGCGAAGAACATTGTTTGAATTATAAAGACTGTAACCCTTAAAGGTTGTATGATACGAATCATTGCTGCCGTAATAGGTTACGCCGCTTGTCGCACTTTCCTTATACTGAGTAAAGAGCGGTGTTGTATTCTTATTTGTATATGTACTTGTATCCGCGTACTTTGTGTCCTCATATGATGTGTTTTCAACAATGTCGTCAACATCATAGCTCATATCGGCAACAGCCGCTTTGATTGTTCTGTCGCCTGCAGTCTCATCAAGCTCCTCAAGCTCCGCACGGGTCTTTGTTGCGTTCCTGATAGACTGGTTAACCTGACGGACGAAGTACGGCTTCATATTAGGAACTGCGATATAATCGCTGTTTTCCTGGAAGGTACGGGCAATGGCATAGCGTGCGCCTGCATAGGTTTCAGGGCGCATTGAGGTATGTCCGCTGCCGTTTAAAATATTTGTTATATCACGGTTTGCCGTGGTACCTTTTACTGTAACCTTAGCTTCGCCCGTGATTTCATTTGTGCTTTCATCAAGCTTTGTAAACGAAACAGGATAGTTAATCGAAGAGCTCATATCAGCCGCATTCTGATACATAAGCTGGTCTGCAAGAAATACCTTATCGTTACCGCTTGTATTTATATAGCCCTGAAGGGTACTTATACCGCCATTTTCAGCCTGATTAAGATAATCCTCGGCTGTATCCTGGCTGATGTTATAAACAATCTGCTCCTGATTATCAAGCACATAGTCGCCCTCGCCAATATAACTGAGGTTTTCACTCTGAGCGATTGCAGCGTTCTTGTCAAGGTCGGATACATTCTTGTGCGCAGGGTCGATAAAATAATTCTGCGCAGCGGTATCGTACCTGCTTCTGAGAGTTGATGTACTTGTAATGCCCTCAAAATCAACGGTGTTGATAATATTCAAGGCAATCTGCGTTACCTCGAGAGCCTGCTGATTCTGCACATACACATGTGTTGAATCATTATGCGAGCGTCTTAAGCTGCTGTCAAAGGTAATGTCCGTTGCAGCCGTATATGTTACCTGACCGTAGTCGGCATTAAGCCACTCGTACTTATTTGTGTCTTTATTGAATTTAACCTGTGCGTCGTCCTTGATTTCATCCTCGTGTGCCTCGTCATACGCAAGGTCATTTTCATCATACTGAGCGTCGCCCGTATAGTCCTTATCCTTAACACGGCTGGCGTTGAGTGCCTGTACGCCAATTGCTATGTTGGAGTTGGAGTGAACATCTCCGTCGGTTATAATCTCCGACAGATTGATATTAATAAGATTATTATAATTAGGAGTACCGCCGAAAATACCGATAATAGGCTGAACGAGCTTATTATTGATACCGTTGATAAAATCAGCAAAGCCTGCGGTTACATCGTTTACCCAGTCGCCCGTTCTGCCGTTAAAATCAACAGTCGGGTTTGACTTACTGTTCTCAGTCGAGCCGCCGAAAATCGTGTATTTAAGAGCTCTCGGCATTTCTACATAATTAGCCTCCGCCCTTACATACGAAGTTTTAACAAGGTGGAGCGAGTCAATATTAAGCACCCTTGCGAAGAGAGTCTGGTCGTCTACCTCAGCGGTGATTTTATAAAATCCCGTTGTGATATAATCCTCCTCGTTCATGGTCGCCTGATTGATTACGCCCTTCTGCTCGATGGTTACCTTAAGATTGTCCTTATACTTGCCGTTGCGGTCATAGCCGTTCTTGGCAAGATAATCGTAGGCAACATCCTCAAGGGAGCCGTCAATCGAGCCGATGTTGGCAGCCACGGCAGTACCTGCGGAATCGACTGCGTTTTGCAGCTTCGCGCCAAGGTAATGATGAAGACCGATATCAATGGTCAGCGCAGTAAAGCCGAGCATTACTGTCAGCATCAACGCGGTCATCATTGTAATGGCACCGTATTCTCCTTTAAATAATTTTTTAAATCGTTTCAAGGCACTCACCTCTTTTGGAGCTTCACTCCGAATTTGGTATCATATAATATAAAACTAATATTATTTCTTAATATCCTCTGCTTTTGAATGAGCGAGAGAAAACTCCGACTGAAGACGGTAGATTAAATCCTCAGCCTTATCAATTGCGCTTTCATAAATTCTTGAAATCTCGGAATATGCTTTAGCGTCCTCGTTAGCCATACCTGACTCAACCTGCTCGGTGAGGGTTTTAATTTCAGCTCTGTTCTTATCAACCTTCTTTGAAAGATGAGCTACATCCCTCTGCATATCCCTGTTCTTATCCTCAAGCTTCTTATTTTCATCCTGAAGAAGCCTGTTTCTCGTAGTGAGCTTTTCAATCTTTTCCTCAAGCTCAGCCTTTTCCTCAGCCGAAACACTGCCCGGGGCAGGCTGTGTTCCCTGCTCTTTCAGCTCATCTCTTTCCTTCTTGCACTTTTCAAACAGGCTCGTCATCTGCTTAAGCTCCGACTTAACCTGGTCAAGCTCACAGGAAAGCATACTGTTTTCATTTTTTAAATCTGCAAATCTGGAATCAAAGATTTCAGTTGCATTCTTGTTCGAGTTAACAAGACTGTCGATAAATTCATCGACCTGCTTCGTATCATATCCGCGAAGCACCTTGTCAAAATTATAGCTTTTTGTGCCACCGAGAATTGCTTCCCTGTCTAAAACATCGCTCATATAATCAACTCCTAAAAAAATTCTGTATTATTCCGTGAACTCAAGGAAATCGCCGACATCTATCATAAGCTCATCAGCCATACCGCTGTTGAGCTCAAGCACCATATGACTTCCCCTGACTCTCTTTCTGACCTTGTGCGGCTTCACCGCTCTGTCAACAAAAAGCACCTCGCCTGACTCGGCAATTGATACCGTATCAATGTCAAAGCGCATACCGAAGGTGTGGATTTCATCACACGGCGTAAGCAAAAGCGCATGGTCCCTCGGAATTGATTTACGGTACATAAGCCCCATAAATCTTGTAAAGAAATTACTTGCGTCCTCAACATAGTCGCAGATAATCTCACCGTTCTTTTTAAGCTTAAGTATTCTCAAATTTTTCTCCTGCCTTACATTGACTTAACTGTATCAATAACCTGGAAAATCATAGGTCCGAGAATTACGAGAATAATTGCAGGGAGAATAAAAATAACAGTGGGAATTGTCATTTTTGTCGGAACCTTTGAGGCGGTTTCCTTAATCTCCTCGCTCTTTTCCATTCTCAGCTGTTCAGCCTGCGTCTGAAGTACATTCGTAATCGGAATACCAAGCTGATTCGCCTGTATTACGGAAGAAACGAAGGTTTTAAGCTGTTTAACATCCGACATCTCAGCCATATTCTTAAGGGCGTCATTCCTGTTTTTACCAAGCTGAATCTGTCTGAATACCGTCATAAGCTCGTCGATGAGCGGACCCTCCATACGCTCTGAGATTTTAACGAGCGAAGCGTCAAAGCTCAGACCCGCCTCCATACATACGCTCATCAGGTCGATTGTATCGGCAAGCTGAAGCTTAATTGCCTCCTGATGCGATTTAACCTTATTGGCAAGGTAAATCGAAGGTCCGAGAACGCCAACCACAATGAATCCCAGCGCAATAAGTAACGCTTTTAATTCCAGAATGGGGAATAAAACAAAGCCTATACCGATTCCAATGACAATCATAACTGCCATAAATGCGGTTCTGAAAAAGCTGAAATTACTTGCAGACATATGTATACCTGCTTTACGAAGCTTGAGCGCAAGCTCCTCGTTCTGCTTCTTCTTCCTTGCGGACTTTGTAGCATTCTCGCCGTATTTTTCCGACTGGGAAAGCTTGTCAAGAAACGGCTTAACCATTCTGTCATAGAAGGAGGTGTCTACATTTTTATAATCCGCCTTGTTAACCTGTTTTGAGCCTATCGACTTCATACGGCGAAGGTTGTTATCCTCCTCCTGACCCTTTGTCATAAGGAGAAGAATTACTATTACAAGGGCAAAAAGCGCATACGCAATAACTAAAAATTGTATCATAAATTCGCCCTCCTACATCTTTACCTTTGTTATTCTACCGATAGCTATAAACGCAAGAGCGTCAAGAAATACAGCTCCCGCGAGAAGCGCATAACCTCTCGGTTCGGTGAAAAGCACCTTGATAAAGTCGTTTGCAACAACTGCAAAGAGTAAAACCATTACAAACGGCATTGCGCCTACAATATAACCCGACATTTTACCTGAAGCGGTTGATGTCTTAAGCTCTCTTTTAAGCTTTATTCTGTCCTTGATTGTATCGGAGATATTCTCAAGAATCTTTGAAAGATTACCGCCCGTCTGTCTCTGAACAAGAACGGCTGAAACCATAAGCTTTAAGAAACGGCTGTCAATTCTCTTGTTCATATTCTCAAGCGCTTCATCCATTGAATAGCCCATATTCATCTCACGGATTGCGAGGTCAAACTCAGTTGAAATCGGCTGAGGCATATCCTTCGCAATTGCCTCCATCGCCTGATTGAAGCTCAGACCCGAACGAAGACAGGAGCAGGCTATGAGAAGCGCGTCGCAAAGCTGTTCATCAAATTTCTTAACCCTCGACTTCTGCTTTGACTTGATGTAGACAATCGGCAGCACCGTGCCTGCAATTACAAGTCCTATGAAAAGGACAACATTCAATGTGAAAAGATAGATAATACCGCCAGGAACTATTGCAAGCAAAATCCATATCATCAGGAATTCCTCAGGCCTCATCTTTATATCAGCGGACTGAAGCTGCTTGTATATGGCGTTACCCAATTTTTCAAAGGCACTGCTGTGAGCTCTTTGTTCACGCTCCCTGCGCGCCTTTTCCTTCTTGCTCTCGTGCTTTACTAAAGCTATATCCGCAGGGTCGCCCTCGCGTTCATTCAGCTCCTCAAGTCTTTTTTCGGCAGCGATTTTATCGGCGCCGATTGCTGAGGTGATAATAAACACAAGCGCAAAGGTGAGAAGCGAGAATGCAACTGTTACAAAAATAATATTAAGCATTGAACCAGTCATTATTTACCTTCACTCCGTTTTCTCTGATTTTTTCCACGCACTTCGGAACAATACCCGTTGCCTTGAAACGACCCTTGAATTTACCCGAAGCGTCCATTTCACCTTCTGTTTCGTACTCAAAAATCTCCTGCATACGAATAACATCACCCTCCATACCGACAATCTCGGAAATGGAAACAACCTTTCTTGAGCCGTCCCTGAGTCTTGACTGCTGAACAATAATGTTAATAGCAGAAGCAACCTGGTCCCTGATAGCCTTTGAAGGAAGCTCTGAGCCCGACATCATAACCATGGTCTCGATACGTGAGATGGAGTCCCTCGGTGAGTTGGCGTGAATTGTTGTTATTGAACCGTCATGACCCGTGTTCATCGCCTGAAGCATATCGAGGGTTTCCTCGCTACGAACCTCGCCGACGATGATTCTGTCAGGTCTCATACGAAGCGCGTTTACAACAAGGTCTCTGATTGAAATACGGCCCTTGCCCTCCATATTTGCAGGACGGCTTTCAAGAGTAATTACATGCTCCTGTTTAAGCTGTACCTCGGCGGAGTCCTCAATTGTAACAATTCTCTCATTCTCGGGAATGTATGTTGAGAGAATGTTAAGAAGCGTCGTTTTACCTGAACCCGTACCACCCGATACGATGATATTGAGCTTGCCCTTAACGCAGGCGTCAAGGAATTCAAGCATCTTCGGCGAAATGGAACCGAAGCTTATAAGATTTTCAGCCGTAAGCGGTGTTTTACCGAACTTACGAATGGTAAGTATCGGTCCGACAAGGGATACAGGCGGTATGATTACATTTACACGCGAGCCGTCGGGAAGTCGTGCGTCAACCATCGGGCTCGCCTCATCAACATGCCTTCCGACCTTTGTTACAATACGGTCGATAATCTGCATAAGATGAGCGTCATCCTTGAATTTAATATCAGTCAGCGAGAGCTTACCCTTTGACTCAACATATATCTGATAAGGTCCGTTAACCATAACCTCGGTATAAATATCGCTGTCAATAAGAACCTGTATGGGACCGTAGCCCATAATGTCGTCATAAAGCTCCTCAGCGATTAAGCCCCTCTCGATACGGGGTATACCGTATTCGGGCTTTTCAACAAATTCCTTGATAAGATTTCTCATACCCTCGTCGGTTATGGAAATATCTTCGGAAATCTGCTTTTCAACAATAGCGTTATGAATTCTTTCCTTTACATCGGCATAAGGGTCGTCGGGAATCAGCGCGGAATTTCTCGCGTTTCTGTCCTCGCTGCCGGTTTGCTGTGTATTTTCATTATCTGCTCCGCCGTCAAGAGCGGAGCCGTATCTGTCAAGTAATCC
>CADAUV010000045.1 GCA_902791235.1 Oscillospiraceae bacterium | reverse complement strand
TCCCAAAGGACTTTCCCGTTTACGTAACGGTAAGTTATCACAAGCTTGATAATTCTGTTTATGACAGAACGGAGGCACTCCAAAAGGAAACGGGCGCAAATAATATCTCTTATAATACCGATTTACTCGATTATTCGGGCGTAAACAGAGGCAGCAGTACAATAAAAACGGTTAAAATTTTCACCTGCATTATTCTTGCGGTAATCGTTTTTGCTTCCGTGTTTATGATTTACGACTCCTTTGCCGTATCGTATCAGGAGCGCGAACGCTATCTCGGTATGCTTGCATCCGTTGGCGCAACAAAGAGACAGAAGCGTGCCTCAATCTACTTTGAAGGTTTAATACTCGGTGCGATTGCAATACCTACAGGTATTGCAGCAGGCTTTGCCGGTATGGCAATTACTTTCAGTAGTATTCAGGAGGCGTTCCTGTCAACATTTGCAATACCGATTAAGGATACGCTTAAGGTGCATTTCAGCCCGTATATCTTACTCGGAACGGTATTAATCAGCGCACTTACAATTTTTATTTCGTGTTATATTCCCGCGCGCCGCGCGTCAAAAACGACGCCGATTAACGCAATTAAAGGGACAAACACCGTTAAGGTTAAGAAGGCAAAGCGCCTGCGCGTTTCCAAGCTGACAAAGAAGCTTTACGGCTTTGAAGGCGAGCTTGCGGTAAAGAACTTTAAGCGCAACGGCAGACGCAGCAGAACAATAGTTTTTGCACTTGTTATGAGCGTGGTGCTGTTTATATCGGTTACTAATTTCTCACAGCTTTTCACCTCTATGGTAGAGCTTGAAACGGGCGAGCAGAACGCCGATTTTCAGGTATACGCAAAAATTGAGGACAAGGATGCCATAAAGAAATATTTTGACGGCGCGAACATTGACGACTGCGTTTCGTATCTGCAGACAAACAGTACTCTGAAGAATACTGACTTATTAACTGCAAACGCAAAAAGTGCCTACAACAGCGAAGAAAAAAGCATCTATGTTTTTGTTATGGAAAACGATAGATTTGACGACTATCTCAAAACGCTTGGCGAAAAACCCGAGGGTTATCATAACAAGGGCAGCTTAAAAGGGATTATTTTTAACAGGGTTACGGATGCATCAGGTAAAATGCATAAGAGCTATCCGGCGTTTCCCCCAGATGCCGTGGGCAAAACGCTTGCGTGTTATATCACCCAGATTGACGAAAAGACGGGTGAAGACGGTATTAAGCGTGATTTTAACGTAACTGCGGGCGTTATTACAGACAAAGAGTACAATGGCAGACTGTTTTTGCCAAAGTATATGAATTACCCATCAATCATACTTCCCGAGGATGCTATTTCGTCACTTCCCGTTGAACAAAATGGCTGTGTGTTTAATATTTTCGTTAAAGATTACAAACCTGCTATGGAAGCTGCAGAGTCATATTTTGAAAGTAAGGGAATAGCCTGCGAAATAGTGGATACGACTTCGCAGATTCAAGCGATTAACGCCGTCCTCCAAATTATGAAAGTATTTATTTACGGCTTTATCTCGCTGATTACGCTTATTGCAATTATCAATATTATCAACTCTATTTCCAACTCAATGAATGAGCGAAAAACGGAATTCGCAATGCTTAAATCCGTGGGCGTTACGCCGCAGGGCTTTAAGAAAATGATTTATGTTGAGAGCCTGCGATACGGTGCAAAATCACTGGTGTGGTCACTGCCGATAAGTATCGGTCTGCACGCACTGATGTACTATGCGTTGTCTAACGCAGAGGGTACGCAGATACCGTTTTCAACAAACTGGCAATATTACCTTTCAGCAATTCTTGCAGTATTTGTAATAATTCTTTTGTCCTTGCTTTACAGCGCGGACAAAATCAAAGACGATAACATTATTGAAAACTTAAAACAGGATTAACTTAAATGGATTGGTCTACGCTTGGGAAATATGCAAGTCAGCCGTTCAGCTTTTCTTATTAGTACATTTCCCTGTTTAAAGATTTCTATCAAAGACGGCAAATAAAAAAGGACTGCGTGCAGTCCTTTTTTATTTATTCATTTATTACATTCTTGAAATCTCGTCGCGGAAGGCTTCAACCGAATCAAATTCCTTATAAACAGAAGCGAAGCGGATATACGCAACCTCGTCTATAACTCTGAGCTTTTCCATAATAAGCTCGCCGATTCTTACAGAGGTAACCTCCCTGTCAACCGCCGACTGAAGCGTAGCCTCAATCTCAGAAATAGCCTCCTCAAGCTCGGAAACCTGAACGGACCTTTTTTCGCAAGCGCGAAGCATACCTTTTAAAATCTTGTTACGGTCAAACACCTCGCGGCTCTTATCCTTTTTAACAACAATAATCGGTACATCCTCGATTGTTTCATATGTTGTAAATCTCTTTGAGCACTGAAGACATTCACGGCGGCGCCTGATTCTCTCATTCTCATCAGTGGGTCGCGAATCGATTACCTTGCTCTCCTCATAGCCGCAAAACGGACATTTCATAGTTTTATCCTCCTGTCATTTTATCGACAAGAGTAATTATAACACAAGATATAGAAAAATGCAAGTATTTTTACTTTACAACAATATGTTGATTATTTCAGCCTGTTTTTAGATTATGTGCCTTGTTGTTGTATACAAACATCCAAACAGCCATTGTACAGATTATAAAATAACCCACAAACGACCACAAGTCGGGCACCTGATGACCGAGGAAGAAATATCCGCTGATTGCCGTAAAGATTACATTCGAGTAATCGTAGACGGAAATCTCCCTGCTCGGCGCAAAGGTATACGCCGCTGTAATTGTAAACTGACCGCCCGCCGCGCACACGCCGATAAGAAGAACATACAAAAGCTGTTCATTGGTCATCGGGTGAAAATTGAAAATCAGATAGGGCGCAGTACACAGGCAGGAGAAGAGCGAAAAGAAAAACACCGTGAACCTGCCGTTCTCACCCTTATTGCCCATATGGCGCACGCAGGTATAAGCGGCGCCGGCACCCACTCCGCCTGCAAATCCCGCAAGCGAGGGCAGAAGCTCAACATTTGAAAGCGTGGGTTTTATGACGAAAAGCGAACCGACAAAAGCAATTCCGATTGCAATCGCCTGCTTAGGCTTTACCTTTTCTTTAAGAAAAAGGGCAGAAAAAACAAGAGTAAAAAACGGGCTCATCTTATTGAGTATCGCCGCATCGGCAGTTGAGGACATCTTTGTAGTGGCGTAGAAATTACCGAATACGCCGAGAAGCCCTGCTGACGAGCGCAGAAGATGATATGGCAGACAGCCCTTTACAGGCTTAAAGCTTTCCCTGTTTTTAAGAAGGCTTGCACTCGCAATAAAAAGGGCTACAAGATTCCTGAAAAAGACCTTCTGCGGTGTGGGTATATCGCCCGAAAGGTTAATAAAGCTACTCATTCCGCTGAAGAAAAATGCGGAAAGAAGTATACATATTATTCCCTTTGTTCTGTTACTCACTGCCATAGCTTTTCAAGATATTCCTTACTGTTTTTTAATTCATTTCTGACATCAAAGCTCTTTGAATAAATCTCAATTACGCAGTCGCCCCGATAGTCAGCGCCGTCGAGTATCTCCTTAAATTTAAGGAAATCGAAGCTTCCTCTTGACGGAGGAAGGCAGTCGTCGCACGGCGTATTGTCGCTTATATGAATATGCCTGATATCATATTTGAACTCGTTGAGAAAAGCGAAGGGGTCCTCCCCTGCTCTGATGCTCTGCTTGATATCGAAAACCATATTGAAGTCATCGCCGAGGGCATCACGCATTTTTTTGCAGAAATCAATGCTCTGACTTTTGAAACGGTTTACATTCTCCTGACAGACTGTTACGCCCTCGCGCTTACCGATTTCAATAAGCTTTAAAAAGCGCTCAAAATATCTCTCGTCGGGAATGGGGATTTTCGGCTTCGCTATTGCTCCGTGGATTACCACGAACTTAGCTCCGAGAAGCGCGCAGGCATGGCAGGTTTTTTCATAAATACCTATGAAATCGTCAAATCTGCGCTGATAATCGCCGAAGATACAGGTGGACTCAAGGAAGCTTGAAAAGGGATGAACGGAGATAATCTCCGTCGGGCTGTCATTTGCGATAGCACCAAGCTCCCTGACAAAGCCTTCCTCAAGCTCGCTGTAAGCGTTCATAAAGACCTCCGCCCTGTCAAAACCGAGGGAGCAGACCTCTTTAAGAGCCTTCTCGGTTTCAAGCGGATAAAAGCAGGAGGTCGACGCACCAAGCTTCATAATTACACCTCGAGAAGCTTCTCGCAAGCGGCAAGCCTTACGCAGATACATAAAAGCTCGGAGGCAAGCTCAAGCTCGTCAAGCGGAGGATACGAAGGCGCAATACGGATATTGCTGTCCTTCTCGTCAATGCCGTACGGATATGTTGCACCGACGGGTGTAAGAGTTACGCCTGCTTCTTTGCAAAGCTCGCCCACTCTCTTTGCACAGCCTTCAAGAACATCAAGGCTGATAAAATAACCGCCGAGAGGATTTACCCATTTTGCAATTCCTTTACCTGCAAGCTCACCTTCAAGGTGGCTAATAACAACATCAAACTTAGGCTTGAGAATTGCTGCATGCTTTTTCATATGCTCAAGAATACCGTCGGCATTCTTAAAGAAAGCAACATGGCGGTACTGATTCATTTTATCATAGCTGATAGTCTGCGCATTAAGGCGCTTTTTTATTGCGGCAATATTGTTATCACTTGCAATAATCGCAGATACACCTGCGCCGGGGAAAGTGATTTTCGAGGTTGAGCAAACCTCTATAACCATATCCTCGTTATTATACTTGGGAAGAACATCAAAAATATTTACAAGCTTCGGCGCATTCTCAACAAGGTCGTGAACGCAGTAAGCGTTATCCCAAATAATTCTGAAATCCTCAGCCGCAGGATTTAAAGCGGCTATTCTCTCAACAACCTCATCCGAATAAACAATTCCCGTGGGATTTGAATACTTAGGTACACAGAACATACCCTTTACGCTCTCGTCGCCGACAAGCTCCTCGACAACATCCATATCGGGACCCTCATCGTTCATCGGTACATTAATCATCTCGATACCGAAATGCTCAAGGATTGTAAAGTGCCTGTCATATCCGGGTACGGGACAGAGGAATTTCACCTTGTCAAGCTTACACCAGGGAGTGCTTCCCGCGCCGTGAGTGAAGCACTGACTTATGTAATCAAACATAAGGGTAAGGCTTGCGTTAGGTCCGATGATAACATTCTTTGACTCAACGCCCATAAGCTCGGCAAAAAGCTCCTTACAGCCCGGTATACCGTCAAGTATACCGTAGTTTCTGTAATCAACGCCGTTAACAACATAATCCGAGATATGATTTATTGCATTTGAGAGGTCAAGCTGGTCCGCACCCGGCTTACCTCTGCTCATATCAAGCGCAAGTCCTCTTGCTTTAAAGTCGTTGTACCTTTTTTCAAGAGCCTCCTTTTCAGTTAAAAGCTCCTCCGTGGTCATCTCTGTGTATAACTTCTCCATAGTCCACCTCTTTCTTACTTCTTAAGAGCGATGCCTGATTTCTCAAGTCTTTCAATCACGCCGTCAACAACACCCATAACCTCTTCTCTTGTAAGAGTTTTTTCAGGGTGTGAGAAGGTAAGCCTTGTTGTGATTGACTTGCCTGTTTCATCAGCATAAATATCCACAACCTCAACCTTCTTTATGAGTGCGCAGTCAGCGTTTCGAATCTCCTTCATAATGGGCGCAAAGAAATTGCTTACAAATGAGAGGTCAATCTCAATTGCAGGGAATTTACTCGGCTCCTCATATACTATGCCTGCATCCTCAAGCTGTGAAAATGCAGTAACATCCAGCTCTGCAAAGACAATTGCCGCCTTCTTGTCAATCTTCTTTGATACAGTCGGGTGAGCAATACCGATAACGCCAAGCTCGCTGCCGTCGCAGATAATTTTATTAAGATTTCTCGGATGCTCATAAGAGTGCTTTGACTCAGCCTTCGCAAATTCAAGCGGCTTATGCCTTAAATCGTCAGTAAACACCGCAAGCATATCCCTAAGTTCAAAATAAAGAGTTTCAACCGACTTGGTTTTACTGAAAAGGGTTATAGCAAGCTTCTTACTCTCATTGCAAAGCCCGTCCTCCTTAAGACCGTTTACAACTCTGCCTATCTCGAAAATACCGAAGTCCGTGCCGTAGCCCGTATTCGACTTAACCTGACATAGCTGAGTGGGAACGATTGAGCGGCGTATGGTTTCAATATTCGGATTTGTAGCGTTAACAAGCTTTATATTATCCTCAATCTCAATTCCGAGCGCCTTGTACTCGTCATAATAAGCCCAAACATATGAATGTACCTCGTGAAGCGAGAAGCGCTTTACAAGAATATCCTTAAGCTTATCCTCAACCGTCTTTTCCTCGTCGGGTCTTACAGGATAAAGCGGTGCCTGCGCAGTATGAACATCGAAATTGTCATAGCCGTAAATTCTTGTGATTTCCTCAATTATATCCGCTTTGATTGTAACATCCTTCGTTGCTCTCCAGCTCGGCACATCAACACTGAAATCATCTCCGTCAAGACGGACTGTGAAGCCGAGCGAGGTAAGGGTTTTAACAATTGTGTCATTATCAATCTCGATACCGGTATATCTGTCAACAAACGCCTTATCAAAGTCAAGAGTAACGCTGTCGTACTTAAACGCCTGCTCGTCGGTAAGCGAGGAAACAACCTTGACGCCGCCGTCAATGTCAGTCAGAAGCTTTACAAATCTTGCGATTGCGTCCACTGTCATTTCGGGGTCAAGGCACTTTTCATATCTCATTGAAGCGTCTGTTCTGTGAGCAAGCCTTACAGTTGACTTACGGATTGAAACGGCGTCAAAGGTAGCCGATTCAAGCGTCAGTGTCGTTGTATCGTCAACAATCTCACTGTCAAGGCCGCCCATAATACCTGCGATTGCAACGGGCGTATTATCGTTGCAAATCATAAGGGTATTCTCATCAATATTTCTTTCAATACCGTCAAGAGTTGTGAAGGTGAAGGGCTCATCAAATCTCTTAATCCTTATCTTCTCAACCTTGCGCGAGTCAAACGCGTGCATCGGCTGACCCATCTCAAGCATAAGATAATTCGTGAGGTCGGCAAGAAGATTAATCGCCCTCATACCGCAATAGAAAAGGCGGATACGCATATTTACGGGGCTTACATTCTTTTCAATATTCTCAACCTGCAGGCAGGAATACCTCTGACAGAGGGGGTCCTCAATCTTCAGGTCAACCTGAGGAAGCGAATTATATGCAGATAAATCAACCTTGTCAAGAGGCTTAAGCGGTCTGCCTGCAAGCGCTGCAAATTCACGCGCGATACCGTAATGACCCCAGAGGTCGGGACGGTTTGTAAGCGACTTATTGTCAACCTCGAAAATAATATCCTCAATCTCATAAATATCCTTGAGGTCGGTGCCGTTTGCAACATCGTCGGTGATATCCATAATACCTGAATTATCATCGCTGATGCCGATTTCCTTTTCGGAACAGCACATACCGTTTGAGGTGTAGCCTGCAAGCTTCCTCGGAGAAATCTCAATATCGCCGATTTTTGCGCCGAGCTTTGCAAAAGCGGTTTTCATACCCACTCTTACATTTGGCGCACCGCATACTACATCAACAAGCTCCGCCTCGCCGATATCAACCTTTAAAAGATGAAGCTTCTTTGAGTCGGGATGCTCCTCGACTGATTTAATCTCAGCTACAACAATACCGCTGATATCGGAGCCCTTAAAGAAAATCTCGTTTTCAACCTCTGCTGTTGAGAGTGAAAAGCGGTTTATAAGCTCCATTTTGTCAAGACCCGTGAAATCCACAAAGTCCGAAATCCAGTTCATTGATAAAAACATTCAAATCCCTCCTCTCTTATTCATCGTCCGTGAACTGCGATAAGCTCTTGAGATTACCGCTGTTTAAATCACGGATGTCGGCAATGCCGTACTTCATCATTGCAAGTCTTGTAAGTCCTAAACCGAAAGCAAAGCCGGTGTACTCGTCGGGGTCAATTCCGCCTGCCTTAAGCACCTCGGGATGAATCATACCGCAGGGACAAAGCTCAAGCCAGCCGCTGTGCTTACAGGAGGGACAACCCTCGCCGCCGCAGATAAGACAGCTTATATCAAGCTCAAAGCCCGGCTCGACGAACGGGAAGAAGCCCGGACGAAGCCTTACCTTGATATCCTTGCGGAAAACCTCGGAAAGCATCGTTTTCATAAAGTAGATAAGATTTGAAATTGATATATTCTTATCAACCATAACGCCTTCCATCTGGAAAAAGGTGTTTTCGTGGCAGTTATCCGTTGCTTCATTCCTGAAGCATCTGCCCGGGAATATTGCTTTAATCGGAACGCCGTCATTGATAAGCGCGTCCTTATATTTCCTGTAAATCGCATTCTGCGCAGCAGAGGTCTGCGACTTTAAAAGCTGACCGTTCTCAAGATAATAGGTGTCCTGCATATCTCTTGCAGGGTGATGCTTTGGAATATTAAGTGATTCAAAGCACTCGTAATCCGTTACAACCTCGCTGTAATCCTCAACGGTAAAGCCCATTGATTTAAAAATCCTCTCGCACTCGCGCTGAACGAGTGTAATCGGATGATAAGAGCCCCTGTCAAGAGAAGCGGGAAGGGATACATCAAATTCAGGCATTGCCTCAATTTCACGCTTTACCTCAAGCTCCTTAAGCTCCTTGGTTTTCTCCGCAATTCTCTCGGCAACAGCTCCCTTAAGCTCGTTAACCTTGGCGCCGAAGGATTTGCGCTCGTCATTTGAAAGCTCCTTCATACCTTTAAGAAGGTCCGTTACAGAGCCCTTCTTACCGAGATACTCAACTCGGATGCTCTCAAGCTCGGAAAGATTCTGAATCTTTTCAAGCTCCTCGTCGAATTTAGCCCTGAGGCTTGCAATTTTATTTTCCATAATAACCTCCGTTATCTTTTTACAAAACAAAAAGCTCCGTCTCATAATGAGACGAAGCATAACTCCGCGGTACCACTCAGCTTGCAGTAAACTGCCACTCGTTAACCTTAACGCAGTTTATACGCCCCGATTTCTCGGGGAGGCTCGTGAGGCGAAATTCACCTGATACCTCCTGCGCCGTTACACCGCCCCGACGCTCTCTTAAAAGAAAATAACAGGCTACTTAAACTCAGTCATTGCCAAAATTAATATCTTAAAGATTATAAACCTCTTTAATTATATTGTCAAGTTTTCTTATTATATTTATTTGTTTCGTTGAATTTAACTCCTTTATATGATAATATATTCTTAAACAAATATCAATGAGGTTGCTTATGAGTAAAAAGCTTATCAAAACCGAATATGCACCGATTTATCTCGGCGCTTTTCTCAGATTGATTTACTTCATAATCAATCTGTTTATCGGCGGAAGAAATATTGACGAAGCTATGCTGAGCCTTAACGCCGCCTCGCTTTCTAATAGCGGCACCGATATATCAGGTATAAAAATGCCGGTGTATTTTGACACCTGGGTTCACGGCGGACAGTCGCCGCTTCCCACATATTTATCAGCTATTACTGTTAAAGCTTTCGGGTTTAACCTTTTCGGGATAAGGCTTCCTGCACTTTTAATAAGCATAGCGGGATTGGTTTTTTTCTGTTTTTTGATAAAAGAACTCAAATTTAAGGATACTGAATCATTTGCAATTCAGTGGCTTGCGTGTATATGTCCCTGGGGTCTTTTTTCATCTGTATATGTGCTTGACTGCAATTATTTCGGGCATTTCTGTATTATTGCATTATTCATCCTTGCAAAAGCAACGAACACCGGAAGGCTTCGCTACTATGCGCTTTCCATGGTGTTCTTCGCTCTCAGTATGTATTGTTATCTTGCGTCCGTACTCATTATTCCCATACTTTTATCCGTATTTTATCTCACGCTTATTTTAAAGAAAAAAATCAATATTTCTCAGATTTTAACAAGCGTAATTGTCATATTCATCATAGCATTGCCCTTCATTGCTTTCGGGCTAATCAATACAGGCGTGATTAAGCCTTTTGAATTATTCGGATTTACATTTCAGAAAATGGAAGGATATGTGCGTTACAGAGAAACGATTTTCAGAAATGATTTAAGCGAAACCCTTTTAAATGCCGTAAGAAGCTTTACCCTCACTTTTTTCATTGACTTTTGCATGGTTGATATAACAGCTCTGTTTAATGGTGAGAATATTTTTCTGTACGGAAACGCGCTTGGCGGTATTTTCCTTTTATGCGGCATACTCGTCTTCGCAAAAGCATTGTTGAAAAAAAGTTACAAAAATCGCTTTTCTTTCACGCAAAAGGTCTTTGCCCTTTCTGTTTTTGCAGGCACAATAAGCTTTATCACCCTTGTTGAAAACAATAACTACAGTGATATTGTTTACCGCTACGGTGTATTGTCATATTTTCTTATTCCGTTTGAAGGCATCGGACTGTATACGCTGGCTAAGAGGCTGAAAAATACAGACATAAAAAAAGTGATTGCCGTTTACCTTATTGTTTCACTCGCAGTTTTCAACTTTGAATTCTTTGGCAAATATGCAATACAGACAAAAGAGATTAACAATGTAACATACGGCGACTCATTATACAAATGCTTTAAACAGCTTGATGAATGCCCTGCCGAATCCGTAACCGTTTACCAAAGGGATAACACATATTTCACGAGAATCAGCGTATTCTGCAGATGTTACTATTATGACAGATATGATTTCATAAACATACGCGAGGAAATAGCTGAAACTCTTGAAGACAAAAATAAAGCTGTATCCTGCACGGATAACGGGAAAATCCTGTTTGAAACGGATAACGGTAACCTCGAAAAATATAAGTACCTGATTATATCGGATGACGACCATTCTGTAATTGACAGCAAAAATTACACGATATATGACTGCGGTTACTTCAATCTTTATGAAAAAAGCGATAAATAACCGTGCTGCAGTTAACAAACTTTCAAAAAAGACTTGTAATTTTTTTGAATTATGTATATAATATTTTCGTATATTTTAAAGATTTATCAGCAGGAGGTGCATTACCGTGTCCGATAAAACCATGACCTTTAAAATCGGTGATGAAAAAGAGGATATTATGAAGGAAACTCTTACCGAGGTTTACGACGCTCTTAAAGAAAAGGGTTATAATCCCATTAACCAGATTGTCGGATACCTTCTCTCCGAGGACCCGACATATATCACCACCCACAAAAATGCAAGAAGCCTTATAAGAAGAATTGACAGAGATGAGCTGCTTGCAGCTATGGTAAAATCTTATCTTGACTAATAAAGGAGGTAATATCCTTGGCAGCAAAAAAGGAATTTCTTGAATACAAGGGCAGACCGCTTGTAAGAAGCGGCAACACTGTTTATTACGGCAGTATGGCTGACCCGTATGTAATTTGCCTTAACATCAAAGACAGCACTGAACTTGAGGATATCAAGATGTCGGGCAAGGTTACGGTACAGCTTATCAATACCGACCCTGAGGTACCGCTTAAAGAAAAGATTGTTAAAAAGAGCGAGAAGGACGGACTTTTCAACGCCCTTGACCTCGGCGCAGTATGGCTTGAAAGAGCATTAAAGTAAATAAAAAAAATAAAAGGACTTGTGCGGCTGCACAAGTCCTTTTTTAATAATGTATTATGCTGTTTCAAGCTTACCGACCTTTTTACGCACAAGCGCAAGCACTGCAAAGGTAAGAAGTACTGTAATCGGTGTTGCGAGAATTGCAAGCGAATTTTCGGTATAAAATCCTATTATACCTGCAATAAGAAAGCCTACTGCCGAAATTCCCGCGCTTGTAAGCGCATACGGAAGCTGCGAGGACACATGGTTAATGTGGTTACACTTTGCGCCGGCAGAGCTCATAATCGTTGTATCCGAAATCGGTGAGCAGTGATCGCCGCACACTGCGCCAGCAAGGCAGGCAGCGATTGAAATGGTAAGCATTTCATACTGATTGCCGGCAGGGAAAACATTACAAACAATCGGGATGAGAATTGTAAATGTACCCCACGAGGTACCGCTTGCAAAAGCAAGTCCGACGCTTACCGCAAAGATAATGAACGGTAAGAACATCTGAAGCGACTGCGCGCTCTTATCCATAATTTCACGGATAAACTCACCTGCGCCGAGCATACCCGTAATACCGCCGAGCGACCAAGCCATAATCAGAATAATCATTGGCTGACAGAAGCTGCGGAAGCCTGCAGGAAGTGAGTCAAAAAACTCCTTGAAGGTAACGACGCCTCTTGAAAGATAGAAGAAAAAGGTTACAACCGTGGTGAAGGTTGCGCCCATCACAAGTCCTCTTGCAGAATCGGCGTTTGCAAACGCCTCGGAGAAGCTTGCGCCCGAGAAAAATCCGCCCGTGTAAACCATACCGATTATACAACTTACGATGAGTAAAATTACGGGGATAACAAGATTTGAAACCTTGGCGTCCTTAGTGTTGACCTCGGTTTCAAGCTTGTCCTCATAAGGCATATCGTCGGTTGAGAAGAGGTCGCCCTTGAGAGCGTTTAACTCGTGTCTTCTCATCGGACCGAAGTCAAACTTCATAGCGCTTATCATAAATACAAAGGCTATTGTTACAAGCGCATACATATTATACGGAATTGTTTTAAGAAAAAGCTGGAAGGGGTTTACATCCATACTCTCGGGTACGGAATACGAAACCGCCGCAGCCCAGCTTGAAATAGGCGCAATAATACAAATTGGCGCCGCCGTGGAGTCAATAAGATATGCGAGCTTTGACCTCGAAACCTTCTGCTCATCGGTAATCGGTCGCATAACAAGACCCACTGTATAGCAGTTGAATCCGTCGTCAACAAAGATAAGCAGACCTAAAATAGCCGTAGCAATCTGTGCGCCGACCCTTGTTTTAATATGCTTTGAAGCCCATTTGCCGAAAGCCTCCGCCGAGCCCGAGCGGTTCATAAGAACAACGAGCGCGCCGAGAAGCACAACAAAGAAAAGTATACTTGCGTGGGAGCTGTTTGCAATATTGCTGACAAGTCCGCCCTCTTCATTATAAAGAACAGTGTTAAACGCGAGCTCAAGATTACCGTTAGAATAAAGCAGTCCGCCTACAACAATTCCGATAAACAGAGAGCTGTAAACCTCCTTGGTAATAAGAGCAAGAACGATTGCGATTACGGGGGGCAGAAGCGAAAGCACGCTTGCGTAAACCTGAGGCTGAAAGCCCTCTTCAACTGTGGCAGGCGTACCCCTGAACACAAAGGCAATTACGCCTAAGCAAACAAGCGCAAGAAGCGATAAAAGATGATATTTGTTAAGCTTGGTTTTCATAGGAAGCTCCTTCCGTAATTTGGTATAATTATAATAACACAGATGCTTTAAAAATTCAATAGGTTGTATAAAATTAAATAAAGCGCAATTGAAAATAGATAAAAGCAAAGCGTACTGTTAAGGCGAGGTGCGGTAACGAAGGTTAGTCCAAAGCTCACATCTTTTCCGCCATAACTGCTTCAAAAAGTCCATTAGGGCGCCAGCCCAAATGGACTTTTATTCATTGTTCTGACAAAAAATCTGTTGATTTTG
>CADAUV010000044.1 GCA_902791235.1 Oscillospiraceae bacterium | reverse complement strand
TCAAGGTTTTTTCATTCATAATTATGCCTCCTGCATATCGCATTTATAATAATATTATATACTATTTTGCGAATAAATCAAGTAATTTTATACAAATTGCCATATTTTGTGATAATCTGATTTTTTGATTGAAAACTAAGAGGATATATAATATAATAATCGTATTAATTCTATTATTTAAAATGGGGGAATTTGTTATGAGCCCGATTCTTTGTGATATAGTACCCGATGATTCATTTATGTTCACGGCGACAGTTGTCATCTCAGGCATCGTTATTGTTGTCGGCGTTCTGGTACTGCTTATTATTGTTTTTGACCTTTTCGGAAAATTTGTTTCCGGCGCTGAGGCGAGAGCTAAAGCAAAAAAAGTCGACGATAAAAAAGACGAAAAAATCCCAATGCCTAAGATTCCCGTACCTAAGGCGCCCGTTGTCGAGGACGGTATACCCGATGAGGTCGTTGCAGTAATCGCAGGCGCGGTTGCCGCATACGAGGGACCCGGCGCTGTTATCAGGTCTGTTAAGAAAAAGGATGTCGGCTCAAGAAATCCTTGGGCGCAGGCAGCTCAGATTAATAATACAAAATCGTTTTAAGGAGGAGCAGAGATGGAAATTTTACAGGGCGTCTGGGAAGTTATCCAGAGCATATTTGCAAATTCAGGCTATGCGTATTTCTTTCATGACGGCGGAATAAAGAATTTAATAATGCTCCTTTTCTCCTTCCTTTTCCTTTATCTCGGAATCAAAAAGGGCTTTGAGCCGCTTCTTATGATACCGATTGCCTTCGGTATGCTTCTTGCGAATATTCCGGGTGCTAACCTTGCGGTTCAGTATCACGACCTTGCAGGCTTCTTTGACTTGCTTAAAGGCAGGGGAGAATATGTGGGATGTACACCGGGTCTTATGGATTTCCTTTACTTCGGAGTTAAGGCGGGCGTTTATCCTCCGCTTATCTTCCTCGGTATCGGCGCGATGACGGATTTCTCACCGCTTATCGCAAATCCGAAGAGCTTTATTCTCGGCGCAGCCGCACAGTTCGGTATTTTCTTTACCTACATCGGTGCAATCGCACTTAAATTCTTTCATTTCACACCTCAGCAGGCAGGCTCAATTGCTATCATCGGCGGTGCTGACGGACCTACCGCAATCTTTGTTACATCAAAGCTTGCGCCCGAGCTTCTCGGTCCGATAGCCGTGGCGGCGTATTCGTATATGGCGCTTGTACCGCTTATTCAGCCTCCGATTATGAGGGCGCTTACAACAAAGAAAGAGCGTTCGGTTGTTATGGGTAATTTAAGACCTGTATCAAAGCTTGAGAAGATTCTTTTTCCCATAATGGTAACCGTTATCGTATCGCTTCTCTTACCCGACGCAGCTTCCCTTGTGGGTATGCTTATGCTCGGTAACCTTCTTAAAGAGAGCGGTCAGACGGAGCGTATCGCCAAGGCGGCGCAAAACGAGCTTATGAATATTATTACAATTATGCTCGGCGTATCAGTCGGCGCAACAACTTCGGCTGAGGCGTTTCTCAATCTTAAAACGGGCGGTATTGTCATTCTCGGACTTATCGCATTTGCACTCGGTACAGCCTCGGGCGTGCTTTTCGGTAAGCTTATGTACATCTTCACTAAGGGTAAGATTAATCCGCTTATCGGCTCAGCAGGCGTATCCGCAGTTCCTATGGCAGCCCGTGTAAGTCAGAAGGTCGGACAGGAGGAAAATCCTTCAAACTTCCTTCTCATGCACGCAATGGGTCCGAATGTTTCGGGCGTTATCGGCTCAGCCGTAGCAGCAGGTATTCTTTTAACCCTGCTTAAATAATTGAAAAACAACTAAAATTCGGGCGACGCAGTTCGCCCGTTTTTAGACATCTGAATTGTTAATTTAAGGAGTAATCTATGCCGCTTAATGAAATGCAGCAGCAGGCTGTCAATACAACCGAAGGGCCGCTTTTAGTCCTTGCAGGCGCAGGCTCAGGCAAAACCACTGTGCTTGTAAACAGAGTTGAACATATAATATCGGAGGGGCTTGCACAGCCGTGGCAAGTGCTTGCAATTACATTTACTAATAAAGCTGCAGGCGAGCTTCGCGAAAGACTTGTCAGGGCAATCGGCCCCGAGGCTGAGTCAATCTGGGCTTATACCTTTCATAGCTGTTGTTCAAGAATTCTGCGCCGCTTCGGCGAATATATAGGTTATACAAGCCATTTTACAATCTATGACACCGACGATTCGCGCCGTGTTATGAAGCAGGTGCAGAAAAATCTCGGCATTGACGACAGATTTTTAAACCATAAGTCAATTTTGAATGAAATAAGCAGGGCGAAGGACAGCCTTATTTCACCTGAAGAGTATAAGGCTGCCTCGGCAAACGATTTCAGAAAAGCCAAGATTGCCGAGTGTTATGAGGCATATCAGCGCGAGCTTAAAAAGGCTGATGCAATGGATTTTGACGATATTATCTATAATACCGTTATGCTTCTTCAGGATAACGAAGAGGTAAGAAATCTTTATCAGACTCAGTTTCGTTATGTTATGGTCGATGAGTATCAGGACACAAACCATGCTCAGTATGTTCTTACCTCGCTTCTTGCCGATAAGTATAAGAATATCTGCGTGGTGGGTGATGACGACCAGAGTATTTACCGCTTCCGCGGCGCGACGATTGAAAATATCCTTTCCTTTGAGCATCAGTACAAGGGTGCAAAGGTTATAAGGCTTGAGGAAAATTACCGCTCAACACAGAATATTCTTGATGCCGCAAACTCAGTTATTTCACATAATAAAAACCGTAAGGGCAAAACTCTTTATACTAATTCGGGCAGCGGCGAAAAAATAATATTAAATACTGCTATGAATGAGTCCGATGAGTCAGCTTTCATAGTTGATGAAATACTTAAAGGCGTTAAAAACGGCAGGCATTTAAGCGATTTTGCAATTCTCTACCGTATGAACGCCCAGTCAAGAAATCTTGAAATTATGCTTACCAAAAACGGCATATCGCATAAGATTATCGGCGGACACCGTTTCTTTGACAGGAAGGAAATTAAAGACATTATCTCCTATCTTGCGATAATAAGTAATCCTGCCGACAATGTAAGACTTCAGAGAATTATCAATGTGCCTAAAAGGCAGATTGGCGATACAATGTTTTCCCATGTTATGGAGATTGCGACAGGTCTCGGCATTTCGGCGTTTGAGGTCTGCTCGCGCGCTGATGAGTTTGAAAAAACCTCAAGGGGCGCCGCTAAGCTTATCGGCTTTACAAATATGATAAAGCAGCTTCAGCTCTGCGTTCAGGAGGGAATGAGCTTAAGCGATTTGCTTCAGGAGGTATTGGAGGTTACAAAGTACCCCGAATATCTTTCCGAGGACCCTGAAAGCTATGAGGACAGAATGAACAATATCAAGGAGCTTTCCTCGATGCTCATTAAGTATCAGGATGAGAGCGAGGAGCCCGAGCTTGCCGATTTTCTTGAGGATGTTGCACTCATCACCGACATTGATTCTTATAATGAGGACGACGACGCTGTGGTGCTTATGACGCTTCATTCCGCCAAAGGACTTGAATTCCCCGTAGTTTTCATACCCGGTATGGAGGAGGGGATTTTCCCAGGTAATCAGTCAATGTTCTCGGATGAGGAGCTTGAGGAGGAGCGCCGTCTTGCGTATGTGGGTATCACAAGAGCAAAGGAGCAGCTTTACCTTATAAACGCACAGCAGAGAATGTTATACGGCACAACCTCGAGGAACAGTCCCTCGCGCTTTATCAGGGAAATACCTATGTCCGTTACGGAGGAGGTTTCAACAAAGAAATATAAGATGCCGTCAAAAACCGCATTCGGTATCGCAACCAAATCAAGCAGCGTTAACCGCAGTTTCGGTCAGGTTAAGGCGCAGGCAAATACCTCTTCAAACAATTATAAGGTCGGCGACACCGTTTTGCATAAGAGCTTTGGCACGGGTACAATTCTTTCGCTTAATCCCATGGGCGGAGATACGCTTATGGAAATCGCGTTTGACAGGGCAGGCACTAAAAAGATGATGGCAAATTATGCCAAGCTTGAGAAAAAATAGTATAAAAAAAGATATTTTGCATAGTTATTTGCAAAATATCTTTTTATTTTCGTATAAATAAACACATTATGCAGAAAAAGTTGAATAATTGTCAACCGCGGTATTGACAAAACTGTTAATATTGTGTACAATTTAATTGTAATTAAAGGTATTTTTGAGGTGTGATAATGGCGGATAAATATGATGCTTTAAAGCTTGACAACCAGCTTTGTTTCCCGCTTTATGCTTGCGCAAAGGGCATAATAAAGCAGTACAAGCCCTTTCTTGATAAAATTGATTTAACCTATACGCAGTATATTGCAATGATGGTTATGTGGGAGAAGAAAAAAATCAATGTAAAGGACCTTGGCGCAAAGCTCTATCTTGACTCGGGTACTCTTACGCCCGTGCTTAAAAAGCTTGAGGCGAAGGGCTTTATTAAAAGAGAGAGAAGCGCTGAGGATGAAAGAGTGCTTATAGTTTCCCTTACCGATAAGGGCGATGCGCTTAAGGAGGAGGCGGTAGAGGTGCCGCAGCAGATGTTCGGCTGTATTCACCTTAACGCTGAAGAAGCTCAGTTCCTTTATAAAATACTTTATAAGGTTTTAAAGGATTTGGATTGAATAACAAAACGCTGCAGTTCAGTAAACTGCAGCGTTTTATTATTCCTTAATTAGTTTTTTAATTGCTTCAAAGCTTTCAACGCTTATAATATGCTCAATCCTGCACGCGTCCTCCACGGCTATGTCCTCGGGTACACCGAGACTTATGAGCCACTGAGAAAGCTTCGTATGCCTTTCATACATTCTTTCAGCAATTTCCCTGCCGCTGTCAAGAAGCGAGATATACCCGTTTTCGTCAACCTCTATATAGCCGTTAAGCCTGAGGTTCTTCATTGCAACGCTTACGCTCGGTTTTGAAAACTGAAGCTCGTTTGCAATGTCTATCGAACGCACCTCGCCTTTACGGTTTTTAATCATAAGTATTGTTTCAAGATAGTTTTCGGCTGATTCATGTATGTTCATAAGCATCACCTTTCAAAGCTATTGAAAATATTATAGCAGATGTAAAAAAATATTTCAAGTATACGAAACCTGTGTTATAATAGTATACAGATTATTACTGAGGTGTATAAAATATGATTAAATATGTATTTCTTGACCTTGATAATACGCTCCTTGATTTCAACTGGGCTGAGAGAAATGCTCTTTCAAGAACCCTTGAAGCTCTCGGCGTAAATCCGAGCGAGGAAATGCTTGACAGGTATAATGTGATTAACCTTTCCCAGTGGAAAAGACTTGAAAAAGGGGAGATTACGCGTCAGCAGGTCAAGGAGGGGAGATACCGTATTTTATTTGATGAGTTTAATATCGACGCCTCACCCGCTGATGCTACCGATATTTATGAGGACTTTTTAAGGCAGGGACATAAATTTCTTGAAGGTGCACAAAGCCTGCTTGAAAGCCTTAAAGGTAAGTATAAGCTCTATCTTGTTTCAAACGGAACATGGCGCGTTCAGGACGGCAGACTTGATTCGGCAGGGCTTAAGCCCGTGTTTGACGGTCTTTATATCTCCGAGCTTGTCGGAGTGGAGAAGCCGAGCAGGCTCTTCTTCGATAAGGTTTTTGCCGATATTGACGGCTTTGAAAAGGAAAACGCCGTTATCATCGGCGACAGTCTTACCTCGGATATTCAGGGCGGAATTAATGCAGGGATTAAAACCGTGTGGTTCAATCCGGGCGGCAGTGCAAATACCACCGACATCAAGCCTGATTATGAGGTTGCGCTTCTTTCACAGCTCCCTTTACTCCTTACTGAAATATAATTTGGTGATAAAATGAAGTATAATTTTAAAACGGATAATTATAAAAACTTTAAAACATACAGTGTAAATCAGCTTGTGCCGCGTTCTTATTTCATTCCCTTCGGCACGCCGGAAAAGCTGTTTGAGTCCGACTTTGCTTCAGAGCGCTATTCGTCTGACAGGGTTTGCTGCCTTTCGGGCGAATGGGAGTTTTCCTATTATCCCGACTGTACGGCTTTGCAGAGGGAAATTGATACAGCCGATATCTCTTTTGACAGGATAACCGTTCCGTCGGTATGGCAGTTTACGGGTTATGAAAAGCCGTATTATCTTAATACACGCTATCAGTTCAAGCCTGACCCGCCGAATTTTCCCGTTGATTGTCCTGCAGGCGTTTACAGAAAAACCTTTGAGCTTGACAGCGCCGACGGTTATATTTACACCCTGAGTCTTCTCGGCGTAGCAGGCGCGTACGATGTTTTCCTTAACGGAAGCTTTGTAGGATATAACGAGGGCAGTCATAATACGGCTGAGTTTGAACTTAACGCTTTTCTCAAAGACGGTGAAAACGAGCTTGTAATCGTCAATTATAAATGGTCTAACGGGACATATCTTGAATGTCAGGATATGTTCAGAAATAACGGTATTTTCCGTGATGTGCTGCTCATAAAAACCGCTGAAAACAGCATTTATGATTTTGAAAACGATATAAAATACATCGCTGAAAACAGGTATTCTTTTAAGGTGAAGCCTGCGTTAAAGCTCAGTGATAGCTGCGTTCTTACCGCATTTTTATATGACGACGGTAACTGCGTCGCGTCCGTTTCCGCAGATGTCGGACAGGGCGTTATCACCCCTCTTGACTTCGGCGAGCTTGAGGTTAACGAGTGGAGCGCGGAGTCGCCATATCTCTACGACCTTGTTTTAATGCTCAGTAAAGAGGGCGAGGTCTGCGAGTGTATAAGGCGCTTTGTCGGCTTTAAGCATATTGAGATTAAGGGTAATGTTTTTTATTTTAATAACAAACCCATAAAGCTTCTCGGCGTCAACCATCACGACACCGACGAGAAAAAGGGCTATGCGATGAGCCCCGAGGATATTAAAAGAGATGTGGAAATATGTAAGAATTACAATGTCAACTGCATCCGCACCTCCCACTATCCGCCTGACCCGCTTATGCTCGATTTTTGCGATGTGTACGGAATCTATGTTGTTGACGAGGCTGATATTGAAACACACGGCTGTTTCAGCGAGCTTAAAAAGCCGGGCGCCTGCTCCCATAATCCCGAGTGGGAGGAGCATTATCTTGACCGTGTTTTAAAGATGTTTGAGCGTGATAAGAATCATCCGTCGGTTACTATGTGGTCGCTTGGTAATGAGAGCTGGGGATATAAAAATCAGGACTCCTGTTACGCCGCTTTAAAGAAACTGACCGATGTACCGATTCAATATGAAGGCGTGTGCAGAACAAGGCGCTGGGCTTATGATGTTATATCGCAGATGTACCCGTGGCAAGGCAGGATTAAAAAGCTTGCCGAGGGGCATGGGCTTGCAAAAAAGTATTACGATAAGCCATACTTTATGTGCGAGTATGCTCACGCTATGGGCGTCGGTGCAGGCGAGCTTGAAACTTATGTAAGCGCATTTTTAAGCGCTGATAATATGCTCGGCGGATGTATCTGGGAATTTGCCGACCACGCCGTGCTTCATTCGGACGGAAGCTATACTTACGGCGGCGACCACGGCGAAGAAAAGCATGACGGTAATTTCTGCGTTGACGGTCTTTTCTTCCCCGACAGGACTCCCCATTCAGGCGCAAAGCAGATGAAAAACTGTTACCGACCGATTAGAGCGAGCCTGAGCGGCAGCACTCTTACCTTCAGAAATATTAACTATTTTACTAATGCACTTGCAAATGCCGAATGCAGGATACTCGATTTTGAAGGCAAGGAGATTTACCGTAAGGATATCCCGCTTGACATTGCGCCGCAGGAAAGCGTGAGCGCCGTCCTTGATTTTGACTTCAGTTCATCCGAGTATGACTGCCTTGTGATTAATTATACACAGGACGGCTCAGAGCTGGCAGGTGAATGTTTCGGCTTTGATAAAAAGCATAAGCCTGAGGTAAAAGCAGGGGAGAGCGAATATAAAATCACAGCCGATGAAAGCGGAATAACTCTTCTTGTAAACGGCTCAGAGCTGCGCCTTGGCGCAAGCGTTTACCGCGCGCCGCTTGATAATGACAGGCACCCCGATAAGCTATGGGAAAAGCTAAAGCTTGGAGGGGAGCATTAAAAAAAAAAAAAAAATAAAGGCGCTTCCTATACTTATAATCTCCTTTCGGGAGATAATAAAAAGCTTGCCTGTGTGAGATTTGACTTTGAAAGAAAAGACGGCAGGCTTGCCGTAACACTTACCTGCCTTAAAAGCAGACTTATACCCCTCGCTCCGCGCTTTGGTATGACCGTTAAGCTTGACGGCGGTTATGATATGGTTGAGTATTACGGTCTCGGCGACAGCGTAAACCTCCCTGATTTTAAGGAGCACGCGCTTCCGGGTGTATACACTCAGAGCGTGTCTGAAATGAGGGAAAATTATATCAAGCCGCAGGAGGCGTCAATGCGCTGCGGCGTGAGGTACGCAACGCTCAGCGGTAACAGCCTTGAAAATCTTACCTTTTACACTTATGGCGGCAATGTGATTTTTTCGGCTGACAGGTATACATCACAGCAGTGTGCTGCCGCTAAGCACCGTAATGAGCTTGAGGACAGCGGTTTTACATATCTTCACTTTGACTCCTATCAGCTTGGCGCAGGCTCCGCTGCCTGCGGTCCTCCTCCGACAAAGGAGTACAGGAAAAACAGACTTGGTAAGGAAAGCATTACAATTATAATTTAAGGGTGATATTATGCTGATATTAACAGCGAAGGAAATCAGAGCAGTTGAAAACAAGGCTTTTTCAGGCGGCTTTACCGAGGAAGAGCTTATGAAAAGCGCAGGCACTGCCTGCTTCAGAAAAATGCTGAAATATTATGAGGTTGAGGGTAAAACTGTTGCCGTTGTATGCGGTAACGGTAAGAATGCCGGCGACGGCTTTGTAATAGCAAAGCTTTTAAAGGAGGTCGGAGCGAATGCTCATATTGTCCTTGCTGATAAAGCGCCCGAGCTTCCCGAGCCGCTCCTTTATTATAATGAAGCTCTTGAAAGTGAGGTTGAGGTTTTTTCTTTTGAAGACTACGCCTATGACTGCGATATTATCGTCGATTGCATTTTCGGAATAGGCTTTCACGGCGAGCCGCGCGCGCCTTTTGACAGGGTCTTTGACGCAGTTAATGAAAGTCCTGCCACCGTTGTCAGCATAGATACTCCGAGCGGTACCGACGCAACAACGGGTGCAGTGATAAACGCAGTAAGAGCTGACCTCACAATAGCAATTTCAACTCTTAAATATGCCCATGTTTTACCGCCTGCAAATGAGTATTGCGGTAAGGTTGTCTGCGTCAATATCGGTATACCCGAAAGCTGTTATGCCTCGGGCTATGCTCAGACAATTACCAAGGAAAGCGTAAAAGCCTGCTTTAAGCCGAGAGCTAAGAATTCCCATAAGGGAAGCTTCGGTCATCAGCTTAACATCTGCGGCTCGTATTTTATGCCGGGTGCTGCGGTTATAGCGGCAAATGCAGGCTTGAGAAGCGGCGCAGGGCTCGTTAAATGCGCCTTCCCGAAGTCAGTTTATCCCGTTATGACCTCCCATCTCATTCAGACTCTTTTTAAGCCTTTATGTGAAAATGAAAGCAAAACAATTTCAATAGGCGCTTTAAACGATATAACCGAGGAGCTTAGCTGGGCTTCCTCAGTCGTTTTAGGCTGCGGTATCGGCAATAATGACGATACTCAGGTTGTTACCGCTCAGGTGCTTAAAACCTGTGAAGTTCCGCTTATTCTGGATGCTGACGGCATAAATGTATGTGCCTGCGGCATAGATATATTATCGGACAGAAGCGCACCCCTTGTTATTACTCCTCACCCTGCCGAAATGGGCAGGCTTATAGGCGAAAGCGCTGCTTATGTTCAGGAAAACAGGGTGGAGGTAGCAAAGGCGTTTGCAAAGGAGAACGGCTGCGTCGTTGTGCTCAAGGGCGCAAATACGGTTCTGACCGACGGCTCCGAGGTGTTTATCAACACCACAGGCAACGCAGGTATGGCGATGGGCGGCACTGGTGATATGCTTGCAGGTATGATAGGTGCGTTTGCCGCACAGGGTATGAATATTTTTGACGCGTCAAAATGCGCGGTTTATATCCATGGCGTTTGCGGCGATGTAGCTGCAAGCGAGCTTTCGCAAAGAGGTATGACCGTTAACGATATGCTATCCGTGTTAGGCGCAGTGATGTCCGATTTTGAATAAGGACTGATTGTGTGAAAAGAGTACTGCCGTTATTACTAATAATGATTTTTCTTAATTCCTGCAGTGTAAAAGAATATACCCCGACGATTCCCTCAGCCTTTGATGAAACGGCTACGGTATCTGTCGGGGCTTTTGATTTTGAGTGCGAAATATGCAGAAATGAGAATGTTTTTGAGCTTATCTGTCTTGATACAAACGCCAAAAATCTTAAAATGACCTATGACGGAGCGGACCTGATGTTTTCCTATACCGACTTTGATTACACGCTTCCTGCCGAAAATTTTGAAAGGACTAATCCCGTCATAATTCTGTACGAGGTTTTTGCGCTTCTTGAAAGCGACGGCGCATCTGCGGTTAAAACCGAAAGCGGCTTCAGGTATACGGGAACAGTCGCGGCAGGGGATTTCATACTTTTGCAGTCGGAGGATAATTCACTGATATCCCTTGAAATACCGACCCTCGATTTCAGCATATCCTTCCGATAAAAAAGACTGTCATTTATTACAATAAGGTGGCTGAGCAAAAAAGGTGGCTGAGCAAAACTCAGCCACCTTATGATTTTTTATTATGTATTTAAGCCATAAAGGTGCGGATAACCGCCTCGCAATCCTTCGCGTCCATAATCTTCGGAACAGGATAGAGCGGATTTCCTTCCTTGAGCGCACGCTTAACAAGAAGCGGTAAATCCTCTTCCTTGATGAAATCAAATTTCTCGGGGATATTCATATTCCTGTTAAGTGTTCTTATAGCTTCAATAAACGCCTTGCCCTTGCCTGCGGTATCAAGACCCTTGCCGATACCTACAATGTCAGCAAGCTTTGCAAGCTGAGGATATGCGGCGTCCGCATAATAGTCAAGAACATACGGAAGGATAACTGCGTTGGCAAGACCGTGGGGCGTACCGTAGAGTCCGCCGAGGTTATGTGCAATTGCGTGAACATATCCTACATAGGCATGTGTGAATGCACGGCCTGCAAGGAAGGAGCCTTTGAGCATATTACCCCTTGCCTCAATATTCTTTCCGTCGTTATATGCGGTTTCAATGTTTTCGAAAATGAGCTTGGTAGCCTCCTCAGCCTCAGCAAGAGTTTCCTTTGTGTTACTCTTACCGATATAAGCCTCAACAGCGTGGGTCAATGCGTCCATACCTGTTGTAGAGGTGATGTGAGGCGGAAGTCCGACTGTAAGCTCAGGGTCAAGAACTGCATATTTAGGTCTTAAGCAGGTATCGTTAATGGCGTTTTTCTCGTGAGTCTCAGGGTCGCTGACAACTGCGGCAACAGTGGTCTCCGAGCCGGTGCCTGCCGTGGTGGGAACTGCAAAGAAAGGCGGAAGCTTTTTGCGAACCTTAAGCTGACCTCGCATGCTTCTTACGGACTGATTGGGTTTAACAATTCTTGCGCCTGCAGCCTTTGCACAGTCCATCGGAGAGCCGCCGCCGAATGCAATAATCGCCTGACAGTGGTTATCCTCGTACACCTTTTTACAATCCTCAATGTTGGGTATTGTCGGGTTAGGTTGTACTCCGTCATATACTGCGTATTCGATGCCTTCCTCTTCAAGCTTTCTGAACATCGGGTCAAGCAGACCAAGTCCCATTAAGCCCTTATCCGTAACAACTAAAACCTTGCTTATACCCTTGCTCCTGATAAGCTCAGGGAGTTTTAAAATGCTTCCTGCGCCCTCTAAAAGCTCGGGTGATGACCAGTCCATAAATACCATAGCAACCTTAAACATCTTCTGGTAAAATCTGTACCAGCACTTTTTAATTGTCCAGAGCATTATTATTCCTCCTTTCTCAGAATTTACTTAAAATAAGTCATTTATATTTTATATCTTTAGATGTATATTTTCAAGTCTTTTGATAAAATACTATTTTAAAATTTTGTTTAATATGTTATAGTATACATATAAACTTATCGGAGTTGATTTTATGGGACTTGGTAAAATTCTTTTCTGCGGTAACGACGAAAGATATCTTGATAAAAAATATATCGCTTTTTCCGATTCGACAAACGGAGGCTCAGCCTTCCGTCTTACGAGTATGGTTAATGCCGACGGAACGCTTGTTGCGGTTGTGTGTAAACAGACTGTCGGCGAGGGCTTCGGCTATATCGAGCTTGCGGTGCGCAGGAGTGATGACGGCGGAGAAAGCTGGAGCGAGGTTGAAAGCATTGCGACGCCTCCCGCAAGAATGACGGGCGAGGGGCTTAACAGCTACTGCTCGGCTTATTTTGTAAATCCGTGTATGGCAGTTGCGCCAAACGGAGATATCGTTATGCTCGTTGACTTTTATCCCGAGAGTAAGGACTTGAAGGGCAATAAGCTTTTTGATAAAAAGAAAATACCCTACGCTTCTTATAAGCGCAGGATGCGTCCCGTTTTATATGACCGCGACGGTAAGTTTTACATAATAAGGGAGGACGGCGTAGTCCTTAATAATAAGCAGCATGAAACCATTTATAAAGTTACCGACTGGAAGGGCTCTCTTTATAAAGGGGAGGAATATGTCGGCAATATTTTTCTCAACGGTAAAACAGGCGAGGTTACCGAGCATACGACCTTCGGCGCGCCCCTTAAAGCGCCCAAGAGAAATTATATCTATATGCTCAGAAGCTCCGATAAGGGTAAAACATGGTCTGACCCCGTTGATGTTACGAGCGACTTTTTAATTAAAGAGGACGGTACCTTTATCGCTGTTTCTCCGGGCAGTTCAATAACCACGCCCGACGGCAGAATTGTTATGCCACTTTATGCTGAGAATAAGCAGTCCGTATCGGTATATTCGATTGACGACGGCGAGTCGTGGCACCGTATGACACAGCAGCCTTATAACAGTAATACCGAGGAGTGGCAGGCAGTGCTTGCACCCGACGGCGCAATTCTTGCTCTCGGCACGGCGCAGGGCTTTGATAAAACCCCTCTTTCAATTTCGTATGATAATGCAAAGCACTGGGAAAAGTGCAGACCGACAGGTGTACTTGCTCCGAAATGTCAGAAAAGCGTTATGAATATCGCTAACTATGTTTTCTGCTCTCATCCGAGCGAGAGAACAAGGGAAAACGGAGTAATCTCAATCGGTCGCTTTAAGCGTTCGGGCGGTAAGACAGTCGGTATTGACTGGTATGCCGACAGCGAAATCAACACGGGATACTTCGGCTATTCCTGTATGGCGCAGATTGACGAGGACCATATCGGCGTGCTGTACGAAGCACAGCCAAGCTCCCTTATCTGCTTCAAAAAATTCAGAATAGAGGACTTAATAAAATTCTAAAAAAGGTCGTCAAACGGGACACCCGTCGCAAAGAAGGTAAATAATAAGCCTTCCCCTTGAGGGGAAGGTGGATTGCCGAAGGCAAGACGGATGAGGTGTAAATTTTAATTGTTCTTGATTATTTCCACCTCATCAGTTTCGCTTCGCTCAACAGCTTCCCCTCAAGGGGAAGCCTTTTTCTTTTCAGTATTTGTTATTACAAATTCTGTGCTCGCAACAGTATATGACATTTTTCTTGACTTATATACCTAATAATGATAAAATGAAAGTGCCAAATATTATCACAAATGAATATTTCAGCAACAATGTCCGTATGCTATTTTTATCTCTTTTGATAAAAATGCATGCTCTTATTTGCATATGGTCTTGTTGTATCTGTGTGAT
>CADAUV010000043.1 GCA_902791235.1 Oscillospiraceae bacterium | reverse complement strand
GCCTCAATAAAAAAGGACCTGCTCAGCAAGTCCTTTTATCAGTAACAATTATTCCTTCTCTTTAAGCTTCCTGCCCATAAGCACGCCCATAACCGACGCCATCATAAGTCCTCTTGTCCAGCCTGACGAATCGCCGAGGCAGTGGAGTCCCTTTATGTTCGTATCGAGGTTTTTGTCCATTCTTACCTTGTTTGAATAGAATTTAAGCTCTGGTGAGTAAAGCAGCGTTTCCGTTGAAGCGAAGCCCGGTACAACCTCATCAAGCATCTTGATAAATTCAATGATGTTTGTCATTGCACGGTAGGGCATTGCCGAGGTGATGTCGCCTGCAACGGCGTCCTTGAGCGTCGGCTTGAGATTGCTCTTTGCAAGCTCGTGCTGCCATGTCCTTTTGCCGTCAAGTATATCGCCGAAACGCTGTACAAGTATTCTGCCTGCGCCGAGCATATTCGTAAGCTCGCCGACCTTTTGTGCGTATTCAATCGGCTGGTTGAAAGGCTCTGTAAAATTATGAGAAACAAGGATTGCGAGATTTGTATTCTCGCTCTTTTTGTCTTTAAACGAATGTCCGTTTACAACTGCCAGGTCGTTGTCGTAATTCTCTTGCGCAACAAAGCCGCCCGGGTTTTGACAGAAGGTGCGTACCTTGTTCTTCCACGGCTTAGGATAGCCGATAAGCTTTGATTCGTAGAGCGCTTCGTTGACCTTTTCCATAATTTCATTACGGCATTCAACTCTTACTCCGATGTCAACAGTGCCGGGATTATGCGCAATCTTATGCTCCATACAGAGCTTTTCAAGCCAGTCGGCGCCGCGCCTGCCGGTTGCAATGACAACTTCCTCAGCGCTGATAATTTTATCCTCGCCGCCGTCCTCAATAATCACGCCCATGCACTTATTGCCTTCGATGATAAGATTTTTACATTCGGTGTTGAACATCATCTCAACGCCGTTTTCCTGAAGGAAGCACTGAATTTTATAGTAAAGCTCCTGAGCTTTTTCCGTGCCGAGATGACGGATTGGGCAGTCAACGAGCTTAAGTCCCGCCTTGATGGCGTTCTTGCGTATCTCCTTGATTGCGTCCGCCGTACCTACGCCCTCAACCTTTGTGTCAGCGCCGAAGTCAAGGTAAATTGAGTCGGTATAGTTTATAAGCTCCTGCGCAAAATCCTCGCCGATAAGCTCGGGCAAATCACCGCCCACCTCATAGGAGAGGGAGAGCTTACCGTCGGAAAACGCGCCTGCGCCTGAAAAGCCTGTTGTAATCGAGCATTTCTCACAGCCCACGCAGTAGCCTACCTCGGCTTTGGGGCAATGCCTTTTTTCAACAGGTCTACCTTTTTCAACAAGCAGAATTCTTTTGTTTGATTTAAGCTTGATAAGCTCAAGTGCGGTGAATATACCTGCAGGACCCGAGCCGACAATTATTAAATCGTAATCCATTTTGATTCCTCTTTCATAGCATTACATATTTGCGCAACAAAAAAGACCGCTGCAATAGCGGTCTTTCTCTATTGCATATTATTCTAACATATATTAAACCCGTTGTCAATTCCCTAATGTTTCTTGCAAAGACTATTTATATCTGTTATAATAATTAAGTTAAATATATTATAATCTATGGTGAATTTATGGCTGAGTATACTTCGATTAAAGAAGCCCTTGACGAGTCGGGCACTTATACAGGTCTGACGCGCGGCAACTCAATGCAGCCCCTTCTTTATCAGGGCAGGGATAATATTATCGTTGTCAAAAATAAGGGCAGGCTGAAAAAATACGATATACCCGTTTACCTTATGCCCTCGGGCAAGTATATAATGCACAGGATAATTGAGGTAAAGGACGACCATTATGTTATAATGGGCGACAACAGACTCGAGAAGGAGTATGTTACCGACGATATGATTGTCGGCGTGCTTGTCGGCTTTTACCGCAGGGGTAAGAAATATATTGACCTGAAGACGAATAAGGCATATAAGCTCTATTCAAGAATATGGGTTGCGCTTGTTCCCGTTAAGCCCGTGCTTGTTTTTGCAAACAGATGCATTGATTATCTCAGAAGACATATTTTTGAGAGAAAGGATAATAACATTGCAGAGTAAGAAAAAAATCAGTAAATCCGATATCCCCGTTATCAAGTGGATTTACGGCGTGTGCAGGCCTCAGGTTCCGGTGCTTGTTATTATTGTAATTCTTAACATAATTCACGGTGCGACCGCCGTGTTTATCGCTAAGTTTTCAAAAAGCGCAATCGACGGCGCAACCGAGGCAAACGACATACAGGTAGTAATTAAATACGCCTTTGCGCTTCTTGCGATAGTTGCGTTTCAGATGATACTGAACCTTTCCAAAAATGCGCTTGTGGAGTTCTCCAACGGAAAGCTCACAATCCTTCTCCAAAAGCATATACTTAAAACTGTTATGCACAAGGATTATGCAAGCGTTACAAAGTATCATACGGGCGAGCTTCAGAACAGGCTTTTTAACGATGTCAGCGTTGTAACAGGGGGCTTTACCTCAATAATACCGCAGGCTGCGTATTTTATTACAAGGCTTATAACCTCGTTTATTTATCTTATTGTTATAGACAAGTTTTTTGCGCTTGTCTTTCTTGTGGGCGGTACCTTTGTTTTCTCGGTAACAAGGATATTCCGTAAAACACTCAAAAGGCTTCATAAAGAGGTTCAGGCGACGGAGGGCGCAACACGCTCCTTTGTGCAGGAAACGCTTACAAGCCTTCTTGCAGTCAAGGCTTTCTCGGTTGAGGATAAGGTCGAGAAGGAAACTGCGGAGCTTCAGAATAATAATTTCCGCGCAAAGATGAAGCGCAGGAATTTTTCAATCCTTGCAAATACGGGTCTCGGCGCTGCTTTTAATGTAGGCTCAATCTTTGCCGTTGCCTTCGGCGCGTACAGCATAATTTATAATAATATAACCTACGGTACGGTTACTGCTATGATTCAGCTTGTAAATCAGATTCAGTCGCCGTTTGCGTCGCTTTCAAATGTTGTGCCGCAGTACTTCACGCTTATAGCTTCTGCCGAAAGGCTTATTGAGCTTGATGAGCTTGAGGATGAATTTGACCTTAACGAAGCGTATGTTGACCCGTCGGAAACATATGAAAAGCTTAATTCAATTGATTTTAAGAATATCAGCTTCCGATATGACAGGGATATAATTCTTGACAATACCTCTTTCACGATTAACAAGGGTGATTTTGTCGCTATTATGGGTATCTCGGGTATCGGTAAAAGCACGCTTTTAAAGCTTCTTTTAGGCGTGTATCAGACTGAGAGCGGCGAGATACTGATTCATACGGATGACGGCGCGCTCAAGGCTGATAAGCACACAAGAAGGCTCTTTTCCTATGTGCCGCAGGGCAATATGCTTATTTCGGGACCTATCCGCGATAATCTTACCTTCATTAATGAAAACGCAACTGACGAGGAGATTGAAAGGGCAATAGAAGTAAGCTGCGCCAAGAGCTTTATCGAAGAGCTTCCCGAGGGTCTTGATACCGTGATAGGCGAGAAGGGACTCGGTCTTTCCGAGGGTCAGATTCAGCGCCTTGCTATTGCAAGGTCAATTCTTGCAAAGTCGCCGATACTCCTTCTTGACGAGGCAACCTCAGCTCTTGACGAGGCTACCGAGCTGCAGTTTCTTAAGAATTTAAGAGCGCTTGAGGATGTAACCTGTATTATCGTTTCACATAAGACGGCGGCGCTTAAAATCTGCAACAGGCATATTCAGATAATCGACTCAAAAATAACGGAGGTTACGGATGTTAAAGACAAGATGGACTGACGAAGCGCTCACACAAACACCGCTTTGCGAATACCCGCGCCCTCAGTTTGTCAGGGACAGCTATTTTAACCTGAACGGTGAGTGGGATTTCACCGTATCTGAAAATGACAGGATTCCTGATTATTTCAAAGGAAAAATACTTGTTCCTTTTTCACCTGAAACTGAGCTTTCGGGCGTGCATAAAATGCTCAGAGCAGGGGAGCATCTCTTTTATAAAAAGGATTTTACGCTGCCTGAGAATTTCAATAAGGGCAGGGTGTTTATAAATTTCGGAGCTGTTGACCAGATTGCAAAAGTATATTTAAACGGGCAGTGCGTCGGCTCGCATAAGGGCGGCTATACCGCTTTTACGCTTGAGCTTACAGAGGCGCTCAGGGACGGCGAAAATACGCTTGTGGTCGATGTTCTTGATTATACCGAGGCAAAGCCCTATTCACGGGGCAAGCAGCGCTCTAAGCGCGGCGGTATCTGGTACACTCCGCAAAGCGGTATATGGCAGACCGTCTGGCTTGAATCAACACCGAAGGAGTTTCTTAAATCGGTTAAGATTATGCCTGATTACGACAGGTCCGAGGTGCGCTTTGATTACGAGGGTACAAACGATGTTTATCTTAAAATTTACGACGGCGACGAGCTTGTTGTCGAGTGCAGGGAAAATGTAGTAAAGCTTCCCGATTTTAAGAGCTGGAGTCCCGAGGAGCCCTTCCTTTATAAAGTCGTTTTCACTGCCTGCGGCGAGAATATTAAGTCATATTTCGGTATGCGCAAGTTTTCCGTCGGCGTGGATGAAAACGGTATCAAAAGACTGTTTTTAAACAATAAGCCGTATTTTCATAACGGACTTCTTGACCAGGGCTATTACCCCGACGGCTTTCTGACTCCGCCAAGTAACAAGGCTATGGAAAACGATGTGCTGTATGCAAAAAAAGCTGGCTTCAATATGCTTCGCAAGCACATTAAAATCGAGCCTCTCCTCTGGTATCATTACTGCGATATAAACGGAATTATCGTATGGCAGGATATGGTTAACGGCGGCGGTGCTTACGGCCTTGAAATTTCCGCAATTCCCTTTGTCGGCATTAAGCTTGACGACACGAATTATAAGAACTTTCACCGTGAGGACGCTGAGGGCAGGGAGCTTTACCTGCAGGAGCTTGAGGAGGAAATTGATTACCTTTATAACTGTCCCTGTATCGCAATGTGGGTGCCCTTCAATGAGGGCTGGGGTCAGTTTGACAGCGCCAAGGCGTATGAGAAAATCAAGGCGCTTGATTCTACAAGGCTTGTTGACTCAGCCTCAGGCTGGCACGATATGGGCGTAAGCGATGTCATATCAAAGCATATCTATTTCACACCCATTAAGGTTAAGACGGGCGACAGGGCGTATGTCCTGTCCGAGTTTGGCGGTTTCAGCCACAGGGTTAAGGGCCACACCTTCAACGATAAGATGTTCGGCTATAAGATTTACAGAACACCGCAGAGTCTTACTAAGGCTTATCAGAGGCTTTTTAACAAAACGATTATACCTCAGATTGCAGACGGTCTTTCAGCTACTGTTTACACACAGGTTACCGATGTTGAGGATGAGCTTAACGGCCTTCTGACATATGACCGTGAGGTTGAAAAGATTGAGCTTAAAGTTCTGCAGGAAATAAACAGAAAAGTAAAATACTGAAAGGAATAAAATATGACACAGCTTGACAGAAAAGACGGTATCAGGGCGACAATTAAAACAAATAAGGGCGATATGAGCTTCGTACTTTTCGAGGATGTTGCGCCAAAGACCGTTGAGAACTTCACAACACACGCAAAAAACGGTTACTATGACGGACTTATCTTTCACAGAGTAATCAAGGATTTTATGATTCAGGGCGGCGACCCGACAGGCACGGGCGCAGGCGGCGAGTCCATATGGGGTCGTTCCTTTGAGGATGAATTCTCAATTGACGCAAGGAATTTTTACGGCGCTCTTTCAATGGCTAACGCAGGACCAAACACCAACGGCTCCCAGTTTTTCATTGTACAGGCAAAGGAGGTTCCTCAAAGCCTGATTTCACAGATGGAGGGACTTACCGACAGGGGCTATCCTCAGGAGGTTATCGACGCCTATAAAAAGGTGGGCGGCACGCCGTGGCTCGATTTTCATCACACGGTTTTCGGCCAGCTTCTTGACGGAGCTGAGGTCCTTGAGGATATCGCCTCAACACGCACGGGAATGTCCGATAAGCCCGTTGATGATGTTGTGATAGAAACAATTGTAATTTCGGACACTCCGGATGATTAGTTTTGACAAATTAAATCCCCTTCGTTGATTATAATTATCAGCGGAGGGGATTTTTTTGACCGTATATGTTGATGTGCTTTTCGCACTGAATTTCTTTATTACATATCTTTTGCTGCTTCTCACAAAGGCTTTGGCAAAACGGGAAACGAAAACGCTGAGGCTTATTTTATCAGCCTTCCTCGGCGGTCTTTATTCGCTTGTGATTTTCGCGGAAAGTCTTATGTGGCTTGTATCGCTTTTCGGAAAATTTTTTGTTTCGGTTATTCTCGTCCTTGTCGCCTTCGGCTTTAAAAGGGGTGCGGTATTTTTAAAAACCCTTCTCATTTTCTATTTTTCAAACCTTGTTTTTATCGGCGTGATAATCGGCGTGTGGCTTATTTTTAAGCCCGAAGGAGTGGCGATTAATAACGGAACAGCCTATTTTGATATACCCGTAAGGATTCTCATTCTCAGCGCTTTACTCGCCTATGCAGTTTCCTTTGCCGTGATTAAGATAAGTAACCGTACGCTTTCAAAGCACGATATATATAATCTGAAAATTTTTAAGGACGGCGCCGAGTATAATCTCCTCGCCTTTGCTGACAGCGGAAACCGTCTCAGAGAGCCGTTTTCCGATTATCCCGTAATTATCGCCGACAGCTCGGCGCTGACTGCCGAGTGCGACAGATTTATACCTTATAACACAGTGGGAGGTGAGGGTATGCTTAAGGCATTCAAGCCTGACAGGGTGGTTATATCCTGCGGCAAAACTAAGGTTGAAAGCAGCGAGGTCTATATCGCGCTGTCCGAGGTAAAGGGCAAGGATTTTTCCGCAATCCTTAATGCAGAATTATTAAATATATGAAGGTGCAATATGAAAAAGATTATAAAAAAAATAAAAGCATTATTAATAAGACTCAGAAGGCAGAACTGCTATTATATCAACGGTCCCGAAACTCTTCCGCCGCCGCTCAGCAAAGAGGAGGAGCAGAGAATATTTGACGAGCTGAGACAGGGTAACGACAAAAGCCGCGACCTTCTTATCATTCACAATCTCAGACTTGTTGTCTACATAGCAAAGAAGTTTGAAAGTAAAAGCGCAACAACCGAGGACCTTGTTTCAATCGGAACAATAGGACTTATGAAAGCGGTAAAAACCTTTAACCCTGATAAGAATATCAAGCTTGCGACCTATGCCTCGCGCTGCATTGAAAACGAGATACTTATGCACTTGCGCAAGGTTAATAATATGAAAAGCGAAATATCCTTTGACGAGCCGCTGTCAGTTGACTGGGACGGTAACGAGCTTACCCTTCGCGATGTTCTCGGCACTGAGCCCGACGATGTTTATGACGAGCTTGAGTATGACGATGAAAAAAGACTGCTTTTAAGCGTTGTAAGCACCCTGCCCGAAAAGGAAAGAAGGCTTATGACAATGCGCTTCGGGCTATACGGCAATGAGCCGATGACTCAAAAACAGCTTGCCGACAGTATGGGGATTTCTCAGTCCTACATAAGCAGACTTGAAAAGCGAATACTTGAAAAGCTCCGCAAGCAGCTTACTATCCTTTCTGCGTAAAAAAAGGCTACTCGTCAGAGTAGCCTTTTTATATGATTATTAATGCCTTTTTTATATGATTATTTATGCCTTTTTCTTACCGAGCGTTGTCTTCAGGATGAACAGGCAAGCCACCATAAGAACAAGTGCAATCGGAAGGGCGATGTATACGGATGATACAAAGCCTGCGATTATATATGATACAAAGGATACGCCTGCAACAGTGAGCGCATAGGGAAGCTGTGTTGACACATGGTTAACATGGTTACACTCCGCGCCTGCCGAAGCCATAATTGTTGTATCGCTGATGGGTGAGCAGTGGTCGCCGCAAACCGCGCCTGCCATACAAGCAGAGATTGCGATGATTGTAATAGGTCCGTCAGAACCGCTGAATACACTGAGTACAATCGGAATAAGTATACCGAAGGTGCCCCATGAGGTGCCTGTTGCGAAGGAAAGACCTACTGCGATAAGGAATATGATTGCCGGCAGGAAGTGCTGTAAACCGCTTGCCGAGCCCTCAATAATCTGAGAAATGAAAATCTTTGCGCCGAGAGAATCGGTCATTGTCTTAAGAGTCCATGCACAGCAGAGAATAAGGATGGCAGGTACCATTGCCTTAAAGCCCTCGGGGATTGCCTCCATACAATCCTTGAAGCTGATAACTCTTCTGCATACAAAGTAAATAACAGCAAAGATGATTGTAATAAACGAGCCGAATACAAGACCTACGGACGCGTCGCTCTGTGAGAATGAGCCGATGAAATCATGGTAGTAACCTGAGTCGGCAGTGAAGAAGCCGCCCGAGTAAATCATACCGATTACGCAGGCAATGATAAGGAAGATTACCGGAACAACGAGGTCGGCAACCTTGCCTTTGTCGTTTGCCTTGATTTCATCACTGTGCGACGGATTCTTCTCCTCAAGCGCCTTGCCTGCAATTGCGGCAGCCTCAAATTTCTTCATCGGACCGTAGTCGAACTTGGAAATTGCGAGGAAAATCATCATAACAATTGTAAGAATTGCATAGAAATTGTACGGGATTGCCTGAATGAAAAGCGACATACCGCTGTCAGCTCCTGCGCCTTTTGCAAAGCCTGCAACCGCCGCAGCCCATGATGAGATAGGCGCGATGATGCAAACGGGTGCTGCCGTAGCGTCAATAAGGTAGGAAAGCTTTTCTCTTGAAATGTTTTTCTTGTCCGTTACAGGGCGCATAACCGAGCCCACTGTAAGGCAGTTGAAATAGTCGTCAACAAAGATAAGTACGCCGAGCGCGATTGTAGCAAGTTGAGCGCCAGTTCTTGTCTTAATATGCTTTGCAGTCCATCTGCCGAAGGCTGCCGAGCCTCCCGTCTTGTTCATCATAGCTACAAGAGCGCCGAGAAGCACAAGGAAGATAATAATACCTATGTTATAACTGTCGGCAACAGTGTCAATAAATCCGTCCTTGAATACATGAACAATTGTTGTCTCGAAGTTAAAGCTGGAATAAATCACTCCGCCTGCAAGAATACCGATGAAAAGCGAGGAATAAACCTCCTTGGTAATAAGTGCAAGCACAATTGCGATAACAGGCGGAAGAAGCGACCATACAGAAGCGTATGCCTTTATCTCTTCTCTTACTGTTGCAAGAGCCGTTTTAATATGCTCCTCGAAGCCTTCATCGTTTGTGAGGTTGTCGGCGTAGCTGTCAACATAGTCCTGCGCGCCTGCAATATCCTCGGATGAATAAGTGCTGAGGTCGTATTCCGTTACTTCGCCGTCAACATCAACCGTTACGGTATTGTTTTCAATCGGCGGGGGTGGGATTATGGGGCTTTCGGTAAGGTCTGCCTGCTCGCCGTCAAGTGCGATTACATCCGTCTCGAAACCCTCAGCAAAAGCGGTGATTGCTCCGCCGAATGTGCTGAGTGAAAATACAAGCATAAGTATTGTAATCATTACAGCGAGGAGGGACTTTCTGTTTCTTAACATAATTTCTCCTCCTAATAAATAGTGTCTAATTTTATCATATATGTAAAAAAATGTCAATAAAAGTATAATTAAACAGCGTGAGCGCATTTTTTCGCGCCCACGCCGTTTTCATTAATCCTCAATCATTCTGTTGTTAAATAAAAGGCTGATACACCAAAGTGCCGAAAGACCGACAAGTGTGTAGATAATTCTTGCAAGTACCGAGTCCTGACCTGAAAAAATCCATGCTACCAAGTCGAATTTGAAGATACCTACAAGACCCCAGTTGATGCCGCCGATGATTGTAAGGATTAATGCAACTCTGTTTAAAATTCTCATAATATCACCTCAAAAACAAAGTCACCCATAGTATTACACTATGAGTGAACTTTTATACATCTTTATTAAAAATTAAATGCTTGTAACAATTATCTCACATTCGCCGCTGACCGTGTACTCGCCGAAGCCTGCCGGAACAAAAAGGCTGTCGCCCTTTTTCAAAGCCTCGCCGTTAATGCTGCCACTGCCGTCAACAACAAGTATGTGGTTAAAGCTTTTTTCATCAGTGAAAAGCGTAACGGATTTTTTTACATCATAATGCATTACGGTAAACAAATCGCATTTTGTGAGAAGTACGCTAGTGTAACCGTCGAAGCACTCAGGCTCGCCGAAGGGCTTGATTTCATATTTCGGAGGCTCTGTAACGGATACATCGACAGCCTTATCTATATGAAGCTCCCTCGGCTTTCCGTCAGCGCCGAGCCTTCCGTAATCGTAAACCCTGTAAGTGCTGTTGGAATTTTGCTGTATTTCCGCGATGAGCGTGCCCTTGCCGATAGCGTGAACAGTGCCTGCCTCAATGAAGAATAAATCTCCTTTTTTAACGGGTACCTGATTGAGCACCTCCATAAGAGTGTTTTCCTCAATGGCTTTCCTGAACTGCTCGCGGCTTATTTTTTCTTTGAAGCCGTATACAAGCTTTGCGTCCTCGGTTGCATCAAGTACATACCACATTTCCGTTTTGCCGAATTCGTGCTCGACCTTTTTAGCATATTCGTTGTCGGGATGCACCTGTATTGACAAATCGTTTTTTGCGTCAATAAGCTTAATCAGCACGGGGAAGTAGGGGAAGTCGAGCGCCCTTGTACCTACAAGCTTTTCCTTTCCCGTTTTTCTGATTACCTCGTCAAGAGTCATTCCGCTATACTCTCCGTTTGAAACGGTGTTCATACCGTCCTTATGGCAGGAAAGCATCCAGCCCTCAGCAAGCTTTGAAAGCTCGCTTTGAAAGCCGAAGTCCTCGCGAAGCCTGTTTCCGCCCCAGATATAATCCTTGAAAACAGGATTGAGTTTCATTATGTACATAGTATCACCTTAATCTTCTCAAATATTTCTTTAATATAATAACAAATTTATACTATACATTCAACAAAAAATGTTGTAAAATAAATTAAATGTTTTTACGGCAGGTGCTTATGAACATACTTGATGTACAGAATTTATCATTATCCTTTGGCGAAAGCTCACTTTTTTCAGGCGTATCCTTTGATGTTAAGGACGGCGAGAAGGTGGGCGTTGTCGGCGTGAACGGAGCAGGCAAGACCTCGCTTTTCAAGCTTGTTACAGGGGAGTATACGCCTGATGGCGGAAGCTGCTTTATCTCAAAAAATGCAAAGCTCGGCTATATGGAGCAGCACACCTGCTCGGATAATAAAACTATCTGGAATGAAATAATTTCCGTTTTTGACGACCTTATCTCTATGGAACGCGAGCTTGAGGAGCTTGCGCTCAGACTTACGGAAAATCCCGATTCTGCTCTTATAGAGCGTCAGGATATGCTTACAAATACATTTACGCAAAACGGCGGACTTACTTATAAATCAATGACCCGTTCTGCGCTAATCGGACTCGGCTTTACCGAGGCGGAATTTGACAAGCCGACCTCAAAGCTTTCAGGCGGCCAGCGTTCAAAGCTGATACTTGCAAAGCTTCTTCTTTCAAAGGCTGACCTGCTTCTTCTCGACGAGCCGACAAATCATCTTGATATAAGCGCTATAAGCTGGCTTGAGGATTTTTTGCTTTCGTTTAAAGGCGCCTGCCTGATAATCAGTCATGACAGGTATTTTCTTGACAGGGTTACCAATAAAACTGTTGAGATTGAGAACAAAAAATGCCGCACCTACACGGGTAATTACTCAACTTTCCTTAAGAAAAAAGAGGCTGAGCAGAAGGCGATTGCGGAAAAGTATGAAAACGATATAAGGGAGATTGAGCGTCTTGAGGGCATAATCATTCAGCAGCGCCAGTGGAACAGGGAAAAGAATATCAAGACCGCAGAAAGCAAGGAAAAGGTTATCGAGCGTATAAAGGCACAGCTTGTAATACCCGACAGCAAGGTTGAGAAAATCCGTTTTGATTTCACGCCGAAATGCGTTTCGGGCGAGGATGTACTTGCGGTCGACGGATTAAAGAAAATCTATAACGGAAAGACGGTATTCAATAACATTTCCTTCAATGTTCAGAGGGGCGAAAGGGTCTTTCTCCTCGGCGATAACGGCAGCGGAAAGACAACGATATTCAAAATATTGATGGGCGATGTCAGCCGCGACGACGGTACCTTCCGCTTTGGCTCAAGCCTGATGACCGGCTATTTTGACCAGGTTCAGGACAAGCTTGACCTGAGTAAAACCGTTATTGAAGAGGTGTGGACAAGTTATCCCTTTATGACTGAAACAAGGGTGAGGAATGCGCTTGCTGCATTTTTGTTTAAAGGCGACGAGGTGTTTAAAAAATTATCCCTTTGCTCGGGCGGCGAGAGAGCGAGGGTAGCTCTTTTGAAGCTGATGCTCGGCGGCTATAATTTCCTGCTTCTTGACGAGCCGACGAATCATCTTGACGCTTTTTCAAGAGAGGAGCTTGAAAATGCCCTCCTTAATTATCAGGGCACTATGCTCATAGTTTCGCACGACAGATATTTTATCAATAAGCTTGCGACAAGAATTGTTGAGCTTACTCCTGACGGATGTAATAATTTCCTCGGAAATTATGATGATTACGCCGAGAAAAGATATATCGCAGAGGCTGAGAAAAAGGAAAAAAAGGCTCCTGTGCAAAACGATTATAAGCTGAAAAAGGAGCGCCGCAGTACCGCGCGAAAGCTCAAAACTCAGAGCAAAAAGCTCGAGGAGGAAATTGAGCAGACAGAGGAGCTTATAGCAGGCACCGAGGCTGAGCTTGAAACGGCGGATTATGAAAAGCTTATGGCGCTTACCGAGGAGCTTGTAAGGTTAACGGATAAGCGCGACAGCCTTTATGAAAGCTGGGAGGAGGTTTCCTCGCAGCTTGAGGAGTACAGTGAAGATGAGTAAAAAAGTTGTAGTAATCGGTGCAGGCGCGGCAGGGCTTCTCTGCTCGGCAAAGGCGGCTGAGAGGGGATTTGATGTAACCCTTGTTGAGAAGATGCAGCGCCCCGGAAGAAAGCTTATGATTACAGGCAAGGGCAGATGTAATGTTACCAATGCCGCCTTTGAGCTTGAAGACCTTATTTCAAATGTACCGACGAATCCCCGTTTTCTTTATTCAGCCTTTTCTTCCTTTATGCCCTATGATACAATGGCGCTTTTTGAGGAGCTTGGCGTACCGCTTAAAATTGAACGCGGAAATCGTGTTTTCCCTGTCAGCGATAAGGCGGTTGACATTGTTGACGCGCTTGTGCATTACGCGAAGTCAAACGGCGTAAAGCTTGTAAACGGCAGAGCGGCGGCGTTTGAGCGCATTGAAAACAGAATTACAGCCGTTATCTTAGAGGATAAAACAAGGATTAATTGCGACAGCGTTGTGCTTTGCACGGGGGGCAGGAGTTATCCGCTTACAGGCTCAACCGGGGACGGCTATGCGCTTGCGCGCTCAGTCGGACATACTGTTACTAAGATTAAGCCGAGCCTTGTACCGCTTGTCAGCGATGACGCTTTCATACCCGACCTGCAGGGTCTGTCGCTTAAAAACATTGAGCTTTCCCTTTTTGAAAACGGCAAGAAAATATACGCTGATTTCGGTGAAATGCTCTTCACCCATTTCGGACTGTCGGGTCCCGTCGTGCTTTCGGCTTCAAGTCATATAAGAAATATGCAGGACGCCAACTATTATGTCAGCCTCGACCTCAAGCCTGCGCTTGATGAAAAGACCCTTGATAACAGACTTTTACGCGATTTTTCGGAGCAAATAAATAAAGATTTTATAAACTCTCTTTCAAAACTATTGCCTAAAAAAATAATTCCTGTTATAGTTTTAAGAAGCGGAATTAAGCCCGATGAAAAGGTTAATCAGATTACCCGTGAGCAAAGGCTCGGGCTTGTGAGATTGATAAAGGGCTTTACCGTCAACATAAGCGGCTTCAGACCTGTCGAGGAGGCAATAGTAACCTCGGGCGGCGTTGAGGTTAAGGAGATTGACCCGAAAACAATGCGCTCAAGGCTTGTTGAAAATCTCAGCTTTGCCGGCGAAATCATTGATGTTGACGCTTATACGGGCGGATTTAATTTACAGATTGCATTCTCCACCGCAAGCCTTGCGGCTGAGAATTTATAAGGAGTGTTACTATGATTAATGTTGCGATTGACGGACCTGCAGGCGCAGGCAAATCAACAATAGCCAAGGCTGCCGCAAAGGCGCTCGGATT
>CADAUV010000042.1 GCA_902791235.1 Oscillospiraceae bacterium | reverse complement strand
GCCGCCAGCGTTCGTCCTGAGCCAGGATCAAACTCTTAAAACAATTGTATCAACACGCCGATTCCTCAGCGTACTAATCGTCTAAGAACTCTATGCTCTTTTGAACACTAGTAGTTCGCAATTACTGCTTTGTGTATCTTTTCATACACGAGTACAGATAAAACTCTTTTGAATCTTATCGGGTTCCTTTTCATCGTCGTTGTTTAATTGTCAAGGTTCTTTTCGCCCTCTCTCAAGGCCTCGCTTTCGCTCCCCCTCTCAAGAGTGCTTTGCAATCTTACCACATTCATCTCCCCTTGTCAACACTTTTTTTACCCTTTTTTTGATTTTTTCACAACTTTTGTTACACTGCGCCGAGTGTTCCATTTCTTATACTAAATATAGATATATCTTTTATAATTTGTCTTTTATCACAATATATATTATATACATTATATATGTACCACAATTTATTGTAAGCAGGGCTTCGATAAAACAGTATACGACCTGTCGGAAAACAGTTTCTTAATAGTTTCTGCCTTCTCCTCAATTGAGGAATAATAGATTTCAAAATCCATAAAAGTTATTTTTTCCTCTCCCACTGTTACAAGGCTTGCCTGAGTGTCAAAGCCGTACACCCTTGTATTGTAATAGGCAATACAGGTACCCGAACAAAATATCACAAACGCACAAAGCATAATAAGAAATACCTTTAAACTGTTTTTCATTTTAGTCATCCTTTGTATAATCCTTAATCACCTCGCCGAGAGCAGTTGCAAAAAGTCTTGCGGAATAACAAGCCTCGTCAAGAGTATTAGCGTCAGTGCCTATCTCAAGCAAAAACGAATTTTTAGTTTCAAACATATTATATTTACGCTCGGAAAACAGAATCGGGCGCATAACGCCCTCGTACATATCCGCCGCCTTTTTCTGTACCGCAAGGTCAAAACGGAGATTGTATTCCCAGTCGGGGAAATTCTCCACCCTTCCGTATTCGCAGCCCGCAATGAGCATCATCCGAGCGGCTTTCTTACCGTTTACCACTGCCGTCGGCTTAACCTTTGTTCCGTCCTCATATGTAATATCGTCGCGGTGCAGGTCAATCGTTATCTCAATTGACGGGTACTCCTCAAGGTATTTTTCAACGCTCAGGCGGGAATTATTATAGGAGTCATTATAGCTTGAATCGTGGATTTCGGTATCGTGAATAACGCCTATTCCCTGCTTTTCAAGGTAGTCGCAAAGCTCGTTTCCGACGCGTATCATATTTTTACCGGAGTCCTCAGACCTCAGGTCAAAGGACTCCGTATAATAACCCGCATCGAGAAGGGTGTAGCTCTCCGTTGTATGACTGTGGTAAACAAGAACTGTCGGCTTAGAGTAATCCTTAATGCTGAGGTCTGCGCCTTCACCAAGCAGAGCCTCTATATCAAGAGCGTAAAACGAGTCGGGTATTTTGCTTTGCACCTCAACATTACCGTGGGAGACAAGCGTTCCCCCGCCAAAATACTCTTCCTCGCTCGTTTTACCCTTTTGCTCCTGATTCTCTATCGCCTTAGTTTCCGCTTCCATAAGAGCCTCAATATCCTTCGGAGTCTGAGCAATATCCGAATACGGGTCGCTGTCCTCCCTCTGTATTACCTGCTCACTCTCCTCAGCGTCCTCCTCTGCGGTATTATTATTGTTCTCCGCTTTTTCAAAATTATCAGCAAAAATATTTCTGTAAAGCATTGACGCCTGCGCGGTTTTTTCGGCATAAAGCTCGCCCGTGTCCCCGGGCAGAAACGGCAATGCCCTGACCGTCAGCACGCATATACAAATTACCGCCGTAAAATTGATAAAAAGCGACAGTATATCCTTCTTCATATTCTCACCGCATATAATAATAGTAATAAATATATATGCGTTACAGGGGGTTATTATCCCACGAGGGAGAAAAGCTCCTGCGCCGAAAAGCCCTTCTGCAGACAGACATTTACCGACATACCTATAAGCTTTGCGCCCTGCTCGGTTACCCTGTCAATCTCCCTCGGCGTTACGAACATCGGCTCGCCGCCGCTGCCGAGAAGCGAGCTTGAAATAACCGTCGGGATGCCTACCGACACAACGGGAATTCCGAGAGTAGATGGCGAGATTTCATACCGATGATTTCCCACGCCCGAGCCGGGGATAATTCCCGTATCGGAGAACTGAACTGTTGTGCCGAGCCTTTCGGGCGACGAGGCGGCAAGCGCGTCAACTGCAATCACACAGGAGGGCTTCACCTCGTTAACAAGACCCTTGATAAATTCCGCGGACTCGATACCCGTATCTCCGAGAACACCTGTTGCGACGGCGGATACGCTCATCAGCTTTTTTGAAAAATCAAGCGTGCCGTCGTTTATAATATGCCTCGTTGCGAGGATGTAATCCCTGCACTTAGGCCCGAGGGCGTCGGCGGTTATGCTGTGATTTCCTATACAGGCGACAAGCACGGAGCTGAGCTTTTCAGGCAGGAGAGTTTTAAGTATTCCTGCAGTACGCTCAAGCCGCCCGTCAAATATATCGGTATCGTTAACGAAGGACGGCACCGTACAGGTAACATATCTCCCGACAGGCTTGCCTATCGCCTGCGCGCCTTTTTCATTTAAAACCTCTACGGTTGTAACGCCGTTTTCTTCGCTGACCTTGACTCCCTCAAGCTTTGTTTTGTTTTTAGATTCATAACATTCTACTGCTAAATCGGTATGATTTTCCAAGAAACGACCCCATTTTTTATGCTTTTTCAATAAAAGTATGCCCAAAAATAAAAAAATACTTGCATTTTAAAAATAGATATGCTAATATACAAAAGCATAAAAACAAGAGGGAGCATACCCTCATACATTTAATCGACCTATATAAAGGAGTGAAAACCATGGCAAATATCAAATCAGCAAAGAAGAGAGTTAAGGTAAACGCTGCTAAGGCTGCTAATAACAAGGCTCGTAATTCAGCTCTTAAGACAGCTATCAAAAAGGCTAATGCGGCTATCGAGAATAACGCTGATAATAAGGAAGAGGCTGTTAAGGACGCAGTAAAGCTTATCGACAAGGCTGCTTCAAAGAACCTCATCCATAAGAACACCGCTGCAAGAAAGAAGAGCAATCTTGCTAAGAAGGTAAACGGCTAATATTAATTAAAAGCGAAACCGACTCACAGGGTGAGTCGGTTTTTTTATGTTCTTGGGCGTCCGTCAGTTGTGTTTAAATCATATCCTGCGTAATTATATATTGCCCCTTCGCATATATATTACGGGTGATAAAATGAAAAAGCTCAGAATAAAAAGCGACGAGGCAATATACGATTACGAAAAGCTTTTCGGTCAGCCGAGGCTCGAGATGACGGGGCGCGAATGTCTTGTTGACGGACTGCAGAGCATACTTGAATATTCCGACAGCCGAATCATTGTATCCCTCGGCTCGCAGAGAATAACCTTTAACGGCTACGACCTGAGGATAAATTCCTTTACAAAGGAAGGCGCAGTTGTTGAGGGCGATATAATCTCAATGGAATTTTCCTCGCAGGTGGTTTGATGCTGAGGCTTTTCAGATTTTTATTCGGATATGTAAAATTCACCTATACAAAGGGCTTTTGTGAGGATTTTTTAAACCTCTGCCGTGAGGAAAACATACATCTCTGGCGTGTGAGAAGGCTTGCGGACGGGTTGTGCGCAGTATGCTCGGTCAGGACTTATAAAAGGCTTCACAGATTGGTCAGAACAAGCGGAGGCGTAACAAAAATATACCGTAAGGCAGGGCTTCCGTTCATCCTGCCCGTCTTTAACAGAAGGCTCGGATTTTTCACGGGCGCGCTCGCATTTGTAATGATAATCGCGCTTCTCAGCTCTTTTGTCTGGAATGTTGATATTGTCGGCTGTGAGAATATAAGCGAGGCGACAATTGAGGATTACCTGAAACAAAACGGACTGGCGCAGGGCGCAATGTGGGGCGTTATTGACAGGGAGAAAATCGCGTGGCAGATGCTTGCCGACTTTGACTCGCTTTCATGGGCGCATATCAACAAGAACGGCGCGCACGCAGTTGTTGAGCTGAGGGAAGCAGAAGCACCGCAGGAGGAATACGACGAAAACATACTTGAGGGGATTAACGCCTTTCGCAAAACTCTTGAGACCACGGCACAGCGCGAGCAAAGCAGTATAAGCCTTGCAAACAGCCGTGATTATTACACGCTGAGCTTCTTTATGCTGAAAATACCGCTATACACAAATATGCGCCGTGGCGACATAACGGCGTCAAGCACAAAAAACATCAAAATACTTTCAAAGGAATTACCCGTCGGCGTTACGGTAACAACACAACAGAGCCTTGAAAGCAAAAGCTATCTGCTAAACGACGAGGAGCTTGAAGCCCTTGTGATGAAAAAACTCAAAGACCTTGAAGCACTCGAGCTTGACGAATATGAAATCGTCAGCGCAAGCTACGACACAAGCATTGATGAAAGCAGTGCAAAAGCGCAGGGAAATTATGTACTCAGATACAGATAAACTCTTGCAAGGAATCTATATATATGATAAAATAAACAGGATAAAAACGAACAGGAGGTTTGTTTATGCAAATGACTTTCCGCTGGTTTGGCAAGGACAAGGATACGGTTACCCTTGAGCAAATCAAACAGATACCGAATGTTACAGGCGTTGTGCCTGCACTTCACTATCTTCCGGCAGGCGAGGCATGGGAGATGGAGGATGTACAGAAAATGTACGACGAAATCACGGCGGCAGGACTTACAATGGAATGTATTGAGAGCGTTAATGTCCACGAGGATATAAAGCTCGGACTGCCGACAAGGGACGCGCTTATCGAGAACTACAAGACCTCAATCAGAAATCTTGCGAAGGTCGGCGTAAAGGTGATATGCTACAACTTTATGCCCGTTTTCGACTGGACAAGGACCGACTTATATATGCCGCTTCCCGACGGCTCAACCTGCCTCTGCTACGACGGCAAGCAGGTGGAGGGCAAGTCGCCCGAGGATATGTTCAGGGAGATAGACGACAATTCAAACGGCTACGCTATGCCGGGCTGGGAAACCGAGAGAATGCCCGAAATCAAAGAGCTTTTTGAAAAGTACAAGGGCATTACCGCTGAGGATTTATGGACAAACCTTAAATATTTCCTTGAGGCAATTATGCCTGTCTGCGAGGAATGTGATGTCAAAATGGCAATCCATCCAGACGACCCGCCGTGGGGCATTTTCGGACTTCCGAGAATAATAACGGACAAAGCGGCTGTCGAAAGACTTCTCACGATGGTACCGAGCAAATATAACGGACTTACTCTCTGCACAGGCTCGCTTGGCGCAAGCCCTGACAACAATATAGTTGACATTATAAAAGCCGCAGGCGACAGGATTTATTTTGCTCACCTCAGGAATGTACAGCACAATCCGCAGTGGTTTAACGAAACCGCACACGAAAGCGGCGCCGGCTCGCTTGATATGTACGAAATTGTCAAGGCGCTTCAGGAGGTCGGCTTTGACGGATACATCCGTCCCGACCACGGCAGAATGATATGGGGCGAGGTCGCAAGACCCGGCTACGGCCTTTATGACAGAGCGCTCGGCGTATGCTACTTAAACGGCTTATGGGAAGCTGTTGAAAAGTCAAGGAGGGAAAAATAATGACTCACGAGAACTTAAAGGGCAGAGTTGCGGTTGTAACAGGCGGCGGCGGTGTACTTTGCGGCGCATTCGCAAAAACGCTTGCAAAGCAGGGCGTTAAGGTAGCCGTGCTGGACCTCAACGAAGAAGCTGCACAGAAATGCGCTGACGAGATTAACGCTGACGGCGGCGAAGCCATCGCTGTCGGCTGTAATGTGCTTGAGCTTGAATCAATGCAGAAGGCAAGGGATATAATCAACGAAAAGCTCGGCACCTGCGATATACTTTTAAACGGCGCAGGCGGTAACAACCCGAAGGGAACAACTACAAAGGATACGCTTGAAAAAATTGACCTTGTACAGAAGGACGAGAATATCAAGACCTTCTTTGACCTCGACCCAAGCGGTATAAGCTTCGTGTTCAATCTCAACTTCCTCGGCACGCTTATTCCGACTCAGGTTTTTGCAAGAGATATGGTTGAAAAGGAAAACACCTGTATCGTTATGATTACATCAATGAACGCCTTCAGACCTCTCACAAGAATTCCTGCATACTCGGCTGCAAAAGCCGCGGTTAAGAATTTCACAGAGTGGATGGCAGTTCACTTCGCACCTATGGGAATAAGGGTTAATGCAATCGCACCGGGCTTCTTCTCAACAAAGCAGAACGCCGCTCTCCTCTGGAACGAGGACGGCTCTCCGACTGAGAGAACGGGTAAAATCCTTGCAGCAACGCCTATGGACCGCTTCGGTCAGCCCGAGGAGCTTGACGGTACGCTCCTCTTCCTCTGCGACGAAGCATATTCAGGCTTTATTACAGGCGTAAACATTCCCGTCGACGGCGGATTTAATGCTTATTCAGGAGTTTAAGGCAAACTTAATCAGAACTTGAAAAAGGCGGAACGCATAGCGTTCCGCCTTAAATATTTATATTCTATTTCACTAATAACCTTGCGTTATCCTCAAGGACATCAAGGGCTTCCCTTCCGCAATGGGAAATAATCTCATTAATTCCTGCCTCGTACTCGGGAGGGCGTGTTGTCAGATTATGACTGTCGGAGCCGATAAGGTGAACTCTGCCCGTTTCAAGATACTTGAAAAGCTTTTTCCTGATGCTTCTGTGAGCGTCTGCAAAGGAGCTTACATTCACCTGAACAAGACATCCCATATTGATGTAATCGTCAAGAAGGTCGGCGCTGTTCATAAGCGCAGGATATCTTTCTATATGCGCGAGTATCGGACGCAGCTTATACTCATAATAGAGATTTAAAAGTCTGTCGTAAGTGCTTTCGCCGAAATCGCATGAAAACGGATGCTCAATAAGAGCATACTCGGTATTACCGATTGCGAGTGCGTCGAGATTATCATAATTAAAAAGATACTGCGTAATATAGACCTCTGCGGCAGGTATAAGCCTCGGCGCGTCATCGGGAAGCGCTTCCCTAAGCCTTGCAAGAGCATTATCCCGCTGAGCCACAAAGTCGTTATAGGATATCGAATCGGAATAATAATGCGGCGTAAGAATAATTGAGCTAACACCCTGCTCCTGAAGTCTTTTTACCATCTCGGCGCTCATCTCAACGCTCTTTGACCCGTCATCAATCTGCGGTAATATATGGCAGTGTGTTTCAACCATATTTTCGATAAACATATCTTACCTCTTAACTTCTCGGGTCATAGCCGTAGCCGTAGCTTCCGCCATAGCTGTAATTACCGCCGTAGCCGTAACCGCCGTAACCGTAACCGCCGTAGCCGTAGCCGCCGTAACCGTAACCGCCGTAGCCGTATCTGCCGTAGCCGCCGTACCTGCTGTAATGGCTGTAAGAGCCTCTTGAATAATACTTGGAAGCCTTGGACTCAACGAAGTTAACAACGAAGCCGAGAATCTTAGCATCGATAAATTCAAGAGCGGAAAGCGCCCTCTGAAGCTCGGGATGCGTTGACTGATTTGAGCGTACAACAAGCACAACGCCGTCGCTTTCCCTGATAAGCGGAAGCGCGTCTGATACTACATTTACAGGCGGCGTATCAATGATGATATAATCGAAATCCCTGCTTACATCGGTAAGAAAGCCCGACATAAGGTCGGAGCCCAAAAGCTCTGCAGGGTTAGGCGGAATTGAGCCCGAGGTAAGCACCGAAAGATTTTCGTACTCGGTTGCGTGAATAACATTGAACAAATCCGCTCTCTTACCCGAGATAACATCGCCGAGGTAATTTGTAAGTCCGGGTGAGTTGGGTACTGAAAAATAGTGATGAATCTTCGGCTTACGAAGGTCGCCGTCGATAAGAAGCACTCTCTGGTCAGCCTGAGCGATTGTTACCGCAAGGTTAACCGTTGTGGTGGTTTTTCCCTCGTTAGGAGCGGAGGAGCTTACAACGATAATCTTACAGCCCTTCTTCATAACGGAGAACATAATATTTGCACGGATTGTTTTATAAGATTCCTCAATTCTGAATTTAAGCGCAGGCTGAATAGGCGCATCGCTCAGAATGTAACGGGAGGATACCTGCGTCGTGGCTTTGCTTTTTTTGCCTGATTTTTTCATTGCCATTATTTACCCTCCTTGTTATTCTTATCGTATTTATACGGCTTTTCAAGGTCGTACTTATATTCCTTATCCTTGTCGTACCGGTACTCCTCATACTCCTTCGTCTCTTTGCTCTTCGGCACAGAGGCAACGCTTGAAATTCTGCCTGCGGCGCCCGTCCTGATTTCAAACTCGGGAATTGTACCGAGAATAGGAATACCGTATCTGTCCGAAAGCTCGTCCGTAGCCTTGATTCTTACATCAAGAAGGTCGCGAAGAATTACAAAAGCAACCGCAAGAACAGCGCCTGCAAGGAAACCGATTGCGCACTTCTTGGGATAACCGAGCTTCTCGTTTGTTGTAGCCTTCCTTGCGGAGTCCTCAACGGAAGCGGTAACAAGGCCGTTATTACTGTTGTCCATCTTTTCGGGAATGCTTGTTTCAAGCTGCTTCGCAATCTGGTAAGAGGTATCCGCGTCCTCGGTTGTAACAGTAACCTTGAACATAGCGGTATCCTTTACAGCCTCGATTGTAACAGCGTTCTTAATTGCGGCTGCGGAATAATCCTGTCCGTTTTCCTTATTAAGCTCGTCCGCAACATCCTGATAAAACTCATTTGTCTGTAAAAGCTCAAGATATGTGCTTAACATCTTTATGGCGTAGTTCATACGGCTTGTGTTGCTGACGGTCTGCTGTGCGGTTGAGGAATCCCTCAGCTCCTGGTCGGTATCAGCGGTGTACGCGAGAAACTCAACATTCGAGGTATAAGTCAGCGTAACAAAATTCGCCGTATAAAAATAAGCAACCATTGTGCCGATGAGAGCAACAATTAAAATAAGCTTCCACCTCTTCAGCACAAGATTAAGTATGTTTTGTACATTTGCATCTAAATTCATAAAAATTCTCCACTCAATATAATAAACGCTTAATAATTATAATACCCTATTAATTATATTTTGTCAATGATTTGTCAATGGCAGTTATTATAATATTAATAATTATAATATTGACAAAAGTTTGAAAATAGTAGATAATAAAGTGATAAAATTTAAGGAACAGAAGAAAATGGCGGATACAAAAAAGACAATCACACTGCCCTTATGGGGTCCCTACTCCAAAAAGTATATGGGCATATCAAAAATAATTGACGAACAGAGGGATATCGGCACGCGCTTTGACTTCATAGCGCATCCCACACTCTGGAACAGCGCAACGCCCGTTCCGAATGTTACCGTGCCCTCAAATTACCATTTATGGCAGTGTAACGAGGATTACAGCTTCTATTCGTACAGATATGAGCTTATGTGGAAGGACAGGGTTTACACCGATGTTTCCTTTACAAAGCTCGACAGCGACGCATATCTCCTGCGCTGTGATTTTCACAACAATACGGAGCTTGTGCAAAACTGTATACTCAACACCTTTGCCGCACTTGAATTTCCGCAGAAGCATTACTGCAGACTGACAAAGCCCGACGGATGTATTGTAAAAAAAGCAAACGACTATAAAGAATTCACTTATGCAAAATACAGACCGTGGGATGAGGAAACGCCCGACGGTATGTTCAGAGGTATGTTCTCCGATGAGAGCTTCTGGCTCGGGAAGGGCCTTGGCGACAGATGCGACAACAGGCATGTTCATTACCTCGGACTTCTGCCCTTCGGCTGTGAAGCGGGCGACAGGGTGAGCTTTGAGCTGTCGCGCGAGGGGATAGAAAATCCCGTAATCGCGCTCAGATACCGCACCGTAACAGAAGGAAACGCTCATTTTGAAAGCGAGAGCGGCGAGCTTACGCTTGCAGAAAGCAGCGAGCTTTGCTTTGCCTATCTCCCCTATTCGGACACTCTTACGCTTGAAAGCCTCGGCGGCGCAGGCGTTGAGCTTGACTTCCTCGCTGTGCTTGAAAAAGGCAGCGAGAAGGAGCTTTTCTGCGAGATGTGCCTTCGTGATTTCACGCCTGAAATACACAGCGAAAAATGCGGCGAGGGTATGCGCTTCTCACTTGATTACAAGGGAGTTTCAAAGAAGTTTTACATACTCACCCACAACAAAAATACAAGGCAGAGAACGCTTGAATCGGGGAGCCTTGAGGACGCGCTGATAAACCGTCTTTCAAACGGCGACCACACCTACGACGACCTGACGGAGACCTTCTCGGGCTCATTTGAGAGAAAGAAGAGCGACGAGGGATTTTTTGTAAATCCGCTGATTAAGTCAATTTTCATCGAGCCAAACAGCACTCATACTGAATATATCGTCGTATCAAATTATAAATACGAGCCGCTTGAAAAGGACGAGTACGAAAGGATTTACCAGAATGCTCAGTGCGGCAGCGGTCAGAGCTATAATGCTGACGGAAAGCGTTATGAGCTTTCAACCTCAATACTCCGCGCAACCCTTCTCACAAACACGGTATATCCCGTTTACAGACACGGCGAAAATGTTATTCACCACACCCCGGGTAAGAGATGGGACAGCTTTTATACATGGGACAGCGGCTTCATCGGAATGGGGCTTCTTGAAAGCTCAAATGATTTATGTCAATATGCGCTTGATATGTACCTCTGTGATGAAAGCAACAAGGATTTTGCTTTTCTGCTTCACGGCTCGCTTGTACCGACTCAGTTTGCCGAATATCTCGAGCTTTTAAAAAGAACCGAGGACAAGCACGCGCTTGATTTTCTCTACGGTAAAATGAAGCATTACTATGAATTTCTGCGCGGCAGAACTCACAAGTCAAGCTTCGCGAAATTCAATAACGGACTTCTTACCGCTTACGACTACTGGTACTCTCACTGCGGTATGGACGACCTGCCCGTACAGGTTGAAATGATAAGGCGCAGGGCTGAGGAGCGCACCTGTCCGACGCTCACAACGGCGCACGCAATCCGCGCAGGAAAGATACTTAAAATGGTAGCCTCATACCTTGGTTATGACGAGGACATCAAGGTATACGACGCTGATATCGAGTACTCGCAAAGAGCGTTAAACGAGCTTGCGTGGGACGAGGAATCGGGCTATTTCGGCTACACGGTATACGATGAAAAGCTGAATAAAATTGATATTTTGCGCACCGACGACGGCGAGAATTTCAACAAGGGTATTGAGGGTATATATCCGCTTATCGCAGGCGCGGTTACGGGCGAGAGAAAGCAAAGACTTATAAACCACATTAAAAATCCCGATGAGATGTGGTCGCCCGCAGGCATAAGCGCAGTTGATATGAGCGCCTCCTACTACTTTGACGACGGTTACTGGAACGGCAATGTATGGATGAGCCATCAGTGGTATATCTGGAAAACTATGCTCGATAACGGCGAGGCGGATTTCGCCTTTGATATTGCGGACAGGGCGCTTGAAATGTGGAAGGCGGAAACCGATTTTTCATATAATACATATGAATGTTTCGGTATAAAGACAAGGCGCGGCGGCTGGTTCCATAATTTCGGCGGACTTTCGGCGCCGATTTGCATATGGGCTGACTGCTATTATAAGCCGCAAACCGTAACAACGGGCTTTGATGTCTGGACGGACTATCAGAAAACGGATGACAAAAGCGCTGAAATTTGCTTTAAATACTACGGGGAAAACGAGCGCTACACAATGGTTGTAACACTGTCAGATGAATGTGAGTATGAAGCGTTCCTGAACGGTGAAAAGATTAAATATAACGAAAGAAAAAAAGGCTGCCTTGAATTCACCCTCACAGGTGATGTTAAACAGGGCGTGCTTGAAATCAGGGGGATTTAAAATGTCTGAAAAAATCTACGGCAGTAATAATGAACCGCTTAAACTGCAATTCATAACCGACCTTCATTATTACTCAAGAAAAAACGGTACCGAGGGCAAGGCTTACGAAAGAGCTGAATCAAAGTCGCAGAAGCTCATCAAGGATTCCGACCTTGCAATCAAAGCCGGCTTTGATATGCTCTGTGAGGATACCTCGACGGATATAATCGTTCTTGCCGGCGACACGACCAAGGACGGTGAAATCACCTCGCACGAGGAATTCATCGAAATGCTCTACGACCTCAAAAAAAGAGGTAAAAGAGTCTATGTAATCACGGCTACTCACGACTTCAGAACCGAGGGCTATACGAAGGGCTACGACGGCGATAATGAAATTCAGGTGCCGACAGTTGCCGACAGGCACGACCTTTGGGATATGTACTACGACTTCGGTCCGAGCGAGGCTATCGCTACCTTTAAGGAAGGGCTTTCATATGTCGTTCAGCTTGCGCCCGGCTACCGCCTTTTCGCGCTCAACGACGACACTAACGAAAAGCCTGAGGGAGAAAGGGGCTCAGGCTATTCCGACGAGTGTATGGCATGGATTATGGAGCAGCTCGAGGACGCGCACAAAAACGACCAGTTCGTCATTGCTATGACACATCACCCCATGGTTTCCCCCTCGCCGTTTTACTCAATTATCGGAAGCGGCGATATGCAGAGAAATCACGAAACCACGCGTGAGATTTTCGCCGATAACGGACTTCAGGTTATGCTCACGGGCCACACCCATGTACACGACATCGGCTACATAACGACGCCTAAGGGCAACCGTTTTTACGACATTGCCTGCGGCGCAATGATTGGCTGTCCGCCTGCAATGAGAAATATAACCCTCGACCCTAAAAACGCAAAGGTTGAGGTTGAAACAATCCTAATTAAAGAGGTACCGGGTCTTGACACGCAGGGAAAGCCGTTTGACGAATATATGAAGGGCTTTTTCTTCGGTATGATTGGCGGCGTGCTTGACGCGCTTGCAAACGATTACGACCGTTTTGTCGATATGGCAGGCTCGTTTTCAATCAGTCCCGACAAGGCGAGAAAGCTCAAGCCGGTATTAAGACCGCTCGGAAAATTCCTCAACAAGCTCACCTTCAAAAAAATATGGAAGCTCTGCAAGAAGGAATCAGGTCTTAAAAAGGAGGATATCGCCGATATCGCCGACAACAAGGTAACCGATTTCATCCTTGAGCTTGTGCAGAATCTCTACTGCGGCGACTCGCCTTACGGTCCCGACACAAGGGAATACAAGCTCACCTGCGGCTTCCTCAATGTTATTGACAGCTTCCTTAACACCATTCACCTCTCAATCGGAAAATTCCTCAAGGGCGCAACTTCCGTAAGGTCGCTTGTTGAGCCGCTTCTCTGGAATTCGGGCTACTGCGACGCCGAGGCTACGCTTCCCCTCTACCCTGTATTTGACGAGGAAAACCCCGCTCCTGCTGAGATGTTCGAGGAAAAGGAATTTATCGACCCCGTAAAGAAAAGCGGCAAGGGTCCGCTCATCCTTTGTCTTATCATACTTTTCGTAATTCTGCTTCTCGCAGTAGTTGCAGGCATTATCGCACTTATCGTATGGGCAATAATCGCAATTATCCACGCTGTCGGCGGAGCAGGAGCGCTTGCTTTACTGTTTTGACAAAAAACAGTTGCAATATAGCTTTTTAATTGATATAATGGTTTTGCAAATATTTTATTTAAGGAGTAAAAATTTATGGCAGATGAAAAGAAAAAGTTTTCTCTCGGCGGCATTGACGGCGCTGCAGAGGAAAAGGGCTCGTTTATCAAGACTGTGTGGCAGCTTGTAAAGTTCCTCGTTGTTTCAGGTCTTGTAACAATCATCCAGTTAGTACTTGCAAATGTACTTCCGTTTATTTTTGACGGTTTAACGGCAACGCTTCCCGCTTTCCTTCAGGGTATCTTCAATCCCGATGTAATCTTCGACGCTACAACAGCTAAGGGCGCCGAGCAGATTGGAAAGTATGTTGTTGACGGTGTTGTTACCTGGGGCTACCTTCTTCCGTTCTTCCTTTCAAACCTTATTGCTAACATCTACGGTTTCTATCAGAACAAGAAGACAACCTTCAAGTCGGACGCACCTTGGTACAATTTTGCAATCTACATTGTACTTATGATTGCTCTCATCCTCTTCTCAACATGGTTCCAGGGCTGGCTTGTAGGCGTTATCGCTAAGGCTCCTTGGGCTTGGCTCAACGGTCTTGCAAGAACAATTGCAGGTCTTGCAGCAGGCTTTATCCAGATGGTTATTCTCTTCCCGATGGAGAAATTCGTACTCCTCAAGGAAAAGAAAGCGGATGACGCTGAGGAAGCAGAGGCTTAATTCAATAACAGCAATATATAAAGGACAGCTAAAGGGGCACCTGTCGCAAAGAAGGTTAGGTTTTGGCTTTGACCTTTTGCCCCTAAAGACATTAAAAACCGTCTGAATACGCAAGTATACAGGCGGTTTTGTAATCCCTTTATGAGCTAAAATCTCTTTGCCAAAACTGCTTCGCACCCTAAAATCAGCCTATTTTTTGTTAGA
>CADAUV010000041.1 GCA_902791235.1 Oscillospiraceae bacterium | reverse complement strand
GACTTTTATTCATTGTTCTGACAAAAAATCTGTTGATTTTGGATGCAAAGCAGTTTTGACAAAGTATTTTTAGGCTATAAGGCAATAATAAAATCCGCTACATACTTGCCGTATTCAGCGGATTTTTTGTTGTTTTAGAGTCAAACAAAGTCAAAACCTATCCTTCGTTACCGCACCTCGCCTAAGTAGGAAGCAGCTCAGCTTAGTTGAACTGCTTCCTTTAATTTTTCTGTATTTAAGCACTTTGCATTTTTCAGCAAATCCTTATACCTGTCCATATTATACTGCGAATGCTCAGTTTCCTTGCTCCACAGATGCATAGTCCAGCTATCAGCGCCGAAGCATGCAGGTATCAGAATTCCCACTACTGCCATTTTCACCTTAGACAGAATATCAAAATCAAAAACAGCAGTGAGAAAATATCTGTAAACGAAATACGCCATTATGCTTTCATTATAATAGTCGTCAGGCACGGGCTTCAGGCTGCCGTGCAAAACCTTCTCCTCCCATTCGGGATTTATCAGCTCGGGATTTTTAAAGACATCAAAGAATTCAATTTCCTCGCTGCCCTCCTCGTAAGGTTCAAGCTCAGCCTGAAGCTCAGCGGCGTAATCAAGAAGCTTTACAGCCCTTTTTGAAACAGGCATCGACCTGTCGTAAATTATATCAAAAGCCTTTGCTCTTGCTTTTTTCAGAAAATAGTAAACCTCGCCGTCAATTTCATTAAGCTCGGGCAGCTCGCTGTCGGCAGTGCTTACAAGCTCCGCTCTCTCTTTGAGAGCAAACATCATATCGCTTGCAACAGGACAGGAAAAGGAAATCCCCATCTCCCTTGTTGCACCGAAGGAATTAATAAACCTCGGGAACATACGGCAGGTATACGGCGTATGTTCGCCGCCTATTGCGATATGCATATCACAGAGGTTTTCGCTGTTTAAAAAAGGACATCTCTTTTTATCCGCAAGAGTAAAAATCGTATTTCCGAATTCATCCGCAGACAAAACAGAATCAATCCGTTTTCGTATATCTCCGTCCAGAGTTTTGTAATATTCAAGCGATTTTTCATCCGCGTCGACCTCCCAGCCCTGACAGCAGGAGTCGGGGCAGTCGCCTGCGATACACTTGAAATCCTTATAATAATCAGGTGTTACAGTAATCATAATTAATCGTTTTCAAAAAGCAGTGTTGAGAAATATCTTTCAGCTGTATCGGGAAGAACGGTTACCACCGTTTTACCCTTGCCGAGCTTTTTTGCAAGCTTCTTTGCAGCGGCAACATTTGTACCGCTTGAGATACCGCACATAAGACCTTCCAGTCTTGCGAGGTCCTTCGAGGTCTGAATTGCCTCCTCATCCGTGATGATACAGATATCCTCATAAATTTTCTGATTAAGAATATCGGGAATTACACCGTCGCCGATACCCATTTGATTATGAGTGCCGATGGTACCGCCGGCAAGGATTGCGGCATTCTCGGGCTCAACAGCCCAGATTGTTATATCAGGGTTCTGCGCCTTGAGCACCTCGCCGATACCCGTGATTGTTCCGCCCGTTCCGATACCCGAGCAAAAGCCGTCGATTGGTCCTGCAACCTGCTCGAGAATTTCAAGTCCGGTGTGATGACGATGCACCATGGGATTTGCAGGATTTTCAAACTGCTGAGGGATATAGACATTCGGGTTTTCCTCCCTCATACGAAGAGCTGTATTAAGGCATTCCTCGATACAGTCGCCGATATTGCCTGCGTCGTGAATCAGAATAACCTCCGCGCCGTAGTGCTTAACAAGCATTCTGCGCTCACGGCTTACCGAATCGGGCATAATGATAATTGTCTTATATCCCCTGACTGCGCCGACAAGAGCAAGTCCTATTCCCTGATTACCGCTTGTAGGCTCAACAATAACCGTATCCTTATTGATAAGTCCTTTTGCCTCGGCATCACAAATCATATTATACGCCGTTCTCGTCTTTATAGAACCGCCGACATTCAGCCCCTCAAATTTAACAAGAATCTGAGCGCTGTTTTCATCCACCATTTTATTGAGTCTTATCATGGGTGTATGACCGATTGCGTCAAGTACATTATTATAAACCATAGTATACCTCTGTAAATAAACTGTTTATCTATTTTACACATAATGCGTTAAAAAGGCAATACTTTTTTATATTGCAAATGATTTTTATTAATGATAAAATTATTAAGAGGTGGTTATATGAGCATTAAAAGATACGGACCTTTTATTATATTCTTTTATGTATTTGCTGTTATCGCTCTCATATGTGCGTCGGCGTGGGATTTACCGCTTGATATGAAGCTAAACAATCCTGACAGTTTATTTGCAATATGGTTTCGCAACACGGGTGAAATACCGTCAAGGCTTATTCCCGTATTGGCAGGCGCAGTGCTTGCTAAAACCTGTGAAAAGAAAATCCAAAAACTATGCGGCTGTATTATATGTTTGGGCGGCAGCGCATATCTCGGCTACCATATGGCGCAATACTTCTTTGCTGCCGACAAAAATCATATGCAGCCCGAGGATATAGCCTTCGGTATTTTATACGGAATAGGCGTAGGCGTAATAACGCTAATGGTCATAAGACTTATACATATTCCGAAAGCAATGGCTGCGCCGCTTCGCAGAATTGCAGTCATCTGCATAATTGTTATGTTCGCACAGATAATTATTATCGAAGGCTCAAAATATCTATGGGGCAGAGTGAGATTCAGGGATTTACTGAAAGCAGGAAGCTATGATTCATTCACACCGTGGTATCATCCAAACGGAATAAACGGTAACAAATCCTTCCCGAGCGGTCATACTGCAGGTGCAGGAATGAGCTTTACAATGATGTTTCTTCCCTATATTTCAAAAAAATGGAGAAAGAAAACAGCGCTTTGCTTTTTTCTCCCGTTTATTTACACCTGCACGGTGGGATTCACAAGGCTTATTATGGGTGCGCACTATTTAAGCGATATAACCGTCGGCGCTGTAATAAGCTTCACCGTTGTTATAATTGCAATAAAGCTATATGAAAAGAAATTCGGCAGAGGTTAATCCCCTGCCGGCTTTTCATCTATATAAGGATTTTGTGGATTTCTTCTGCTGTATATATCCTTTAGCCTGTCAATAATTTCATTCTTTGCGTAAATCTGTTTTTTGTCGTGGCTTACCACAAAAAACTTTGCAGGCGATTTTTCAAGCGTCTTAATCTGCTCATTAAGAAGAGATGCGTTATATACTCTTCTTCCGTTTTTTACAGTGCAGTAAACGGAATCGGAAAGGAAAAGAAAGTCCCCTGCTTCAAGCACTATAAAATCTTTGGCATGACTGTTTTTGAGATAGTACAGGCGAATTGTTACTCCGTCGTTTATTGTCCTTTCGCCCTCAAGCACGCTTCCCCTTTTTGTATACTCCTTTGTAAGCCTGCCCTCAATTACTTTCTCAGTACTTATTCTGTCGAGATTTAATATATGGTCGTGGTGAAAATGCGATATGACCGCAATTTTATTCGGTATTTTCTCAAGAGCTTCAGCTACCTTTTCGTTATTGCCGACATCGTAGAGATAATTATATCTCTCGCCTTTAATTACATATACATCGCTTGAAAGGCTTTCAAAGTCATTATCAACTGACGGGATATGAGTTATATATTCAGGAAAGTCCATGGTTTTCTCCTTCCTTAACAAATGTCAGATTGAATTTTAACACATATAAAAATATAATTCAACAGCGCAATTGCTGAATACTGTAAACTTATACAAAAAATAAATCTTGTAATTATTTACCACTTATGATAATATGTGATTGAGGGAGAATTAGGGGGAGAATAATTATGGCTTTTATCTATAATGAAAACGGTCAGTCCATGGTAGAATACGCACTGATAATCGGGCTTATTGCAATTGTCGCGGTTGTCGCCCTTGCAATTATAGGTCCGAGAATAGCCGATATCTTTAACGAATCAAGCAACGCGTTACCTGAGAATTAAAACAAAAACAGCAGATACTTACCAATATGTATCTGCTGTTATATTTATGTATCTGCTGTTTTATTGCTTTTAACGCATATAATATATTAAAGTACGCACCCCACGGTGCAGAAAGAGGCAAAAATGAAAAAAATATCAGTATTATTAATCGCTTTATTTGTACTTATAGGAATAGTGCTGACAAGCTGCAGCAAAGAGCCGTCAGATAACAGCACGCAGAAAAAAGCCGTAATACTCGGCGACGAACAATTTGATAAATACCTTCCCCTGCTTGAAGGAAAGAGGGTTGCTCTTTTTTCAAACCACACAGGCATTGTAGGCGATAAGACTTCAACCGGGAAGGTAACAGATATCACGGATGAAGCAAGCCTTATACACTTTGGCTTTGACAGCGAAGGTAACGAAATCACTTACGGCGAGCATATTCTTGACGCGCTCATTTCACACGATGTGAATGTTACTGCAATATTCTGTCCCGAGCACGGCTTTCGCGGCACCGAGGACGCAGGAGCGCAGATAGACAATTCAGTTGATGAAAAAACAGGCGTTCCGCTTCTTTCCCTTTACGCTTCCGACGAAACACACTCACCTGCCGAGGAGGATATGGCAAGCTTTGATGTACTTGTCGTTGATATGCAGGATGTCGGTCTGCGTTATTACACATATTATATTTCATTGTATTATCTTATGGACGCCTGTGCCGCCCACGACAAGCAGGTAATTATACTTGACCGTCCTAATCCAAACGGATTTTATGTTGACGGTCCCATACTTCACGACGACTACAAATCAAATGTAGGACAGCTTCCGATTCCCGTTGTTTACGGTATGACATGGGGTGAGCTTGCACAGATGATTAACGGCGAAGGCTGGCTGACCACGGGAAAGAACGCCTGTGATTTGACGGTTATTGCTTGCGAAAATTATACTCACGACACAAAAACATCGCTTATCCGCAATCCGTCGCCAAACATCAAGGATATGCGTGCGGTATATCTTTATTCTTCGACCTGCTTTTTTGAGAACACTCTTGTTTCCGTCGGCAGAGGCACGGAAAACCCGTTTGAAATATACGGCAGTCCGTATCTCAAGGGTGTTAACGGATTTGACTATTCCTTTACTCCCAAGAGTATGACCGGCGCACTTGAGCCACCGTTTATGGACGAGGAATGTTTCGGCGTTGACCTTCGTTCTGTCCCGATAGAAAGCATATGGAGCGAGGGCATTAACATTGAATACCTTGTCAGCGCATATAATGCGGTTATGTCAACCTCGCCTGATAAGTCCTTCTGGGGAACGCCAGACGATAACGGGCAGTACTGGATTGATAAACTCAGCGGCTCAGACGAGCTTCGCATTATGATTGAAAGCGGAAAAACCGCAGAGGAAATTGAAGCCTCCTGGCAATCGGATATAGAGTCATTCAAAAAACAAAGAGCACCGTATTTAATTTATGAATAATATTATAAATAAATGGGATGGATTAATACAACTTAATCCATCCCATTAAAATGTCGCAAGAAAAAAACAAATGTTTATGCTTGTAATAAACGGTTAATAATTTCCTTTAATTTTATTTTTTGCTTTTTTAAATAATGTGTTGAATATTTTAATTGTGAGCTCTATAAAGAAGTGTAACAAACTTGCTGCAGCAATAATAGAAAGTGTAAGTAAAATCCAATTAATTGGGAACGGCAAATTGATTGAAACAAAAAAAGAAATAATACAATGTTGAACAACATATATTTCGAGAGTTATTTTAGCTATATAATTTATAATGCTTTTTAGCAGCTTAGGTAAATTATCTAATTTAGAATCTATTCCCATTACATACCTAAAAATAAAGAACATTATACTAAAAACAATTAACTGATTAAATATTTGAAAGTATGAATATTCCTGATGCCTGTTAAAAAAGTATTTAGAAGCAAAGTATAATGGGAATAATATTAAAATGATTAGCAAATATATTCTTTTAGAATTATTCCTGAATTTATTCTCATTTTCTCTAAACCATGCTCCAATAATCATGCTTTCAAAATAAAGCGGTAAGACACTCAATTGGTTAACATCATCAATATGGTAATAGGATTTATCAAATAAGAAAATATATATTAAAATAAAAGCTATAAATAAAGAACAAAATAAAAGTTTTAAATATTTATCATTTGAAATGAATGTGAATCTGTTTTTAAGTTTTATAAAGAAATAATAAGGGATATAAAGAATCACAATTGCAGAAAGGAATGTGTAATTAGTAGGATAAATAAAATTATAAATAAATCCTGAATCGCTTAAGTTATAGTATCCGATGTAAGAATAAATAATTGTAATAATTATTATAGGATAATATACTCTAAAAACACGCTTTAAATACCACTTATAAAAATTTAGTTTTATATTATACAAACAATAACCCGAAACAGCAAAAAATAATATATTTCCAATTATTCCGCCATGAGCAATATAGTCAGTCGGATAAATACCGATATAATGGGCATTTGTTATAAAGCATGATGCTAGAAACCTTATAAAATTAATAAAAAAAATCATTTATAATCTCCTAAAACAATTACTACAATTCAACAATAAACCAATTTCAGAAATTTATAGAATCGTTAGAATTGATAAGAAAAATTAAAATAATATTACATAAAATAAAAAAGCCCAAACGACAAATGTTGTCTGGGCTTTCTTGGTGCGAGAGACGGGACTTGAACCCGTACGAGTCGCCCCACACGCCCCTCAAACGTGCGCGTCTGCCGATTCCGCCACTCTCGCTCAACGAATAGAATTATAGCAAAGTCGACTTAATTTGTCAACACTTTTTTAAAAAAAGTTTTTAATATCCGCAGGGGTGTCGATAATTGCGTCAGGATGGGCGTTTTCGAGGCTTTCACGGCTGCGAAAACCCCAGCTGCAGGCAACGGCTTTTGCGCCGACAGAGCGCGCCGTCAGAACATCCACATCGCTGTCCCCGTAATATACGGTATTCTCCCCTCTTGCGCCGACTGCCTCAAGCGCTTTTGTCGGCATATACGGGTCGGGCTTTTTGGGATTATCCTCAGTTGCGCCGAGGATGAAATCAAAATAGCCCTTACCGAAAAGCGACTCAACCATTTTAACTGCGGCTGCATAAGGTTTATTCGTAACTACGGCAAGGCGGACTCCCTTCGCCCTGACAGCGTCAAGGGACTGCTTTACCCCGTCGTATACATATGCATTATCAAGCAGTATTTCGCCGTACTTTTTCTTAAAAAGCTCAAGAGCGCTGTTAAGCTCGTTTTCACTTAAAGTATGCTCAAAGGCGCGCTCGACAAGCTTCTTAGCGCCGTTACCGACAAAGGAGGTATAATCCTCAATACTCCAGCGCTTCTCATAACCGTACACGCCAAGCACATACTCACAGGCATTTGCAAGGTCATCAATTGTATTTACGAGAGTGCCGTCAAGGTCAAACATTGCACATTCAGTCATATAAATCCGTTAAGTCCTGTTCTTTGCTTTTTAGTTTATTTGAAATCAGCTTTGCGATAATTACGACAACGGCAACGCCGCCTATCACAGCACATTCCGTATAGATACGGACATTCCTGTCGTGATTATCAACCGAGAGCTTACCGCTTTTAATTTCGGTCCACAAACGGTTTTCAAGCTCGATTATATTTTGAGGAAGATTCTTGAAAGCCTGAGTTTTAATTCCCTCGGGGTAGATAATCTCACTCTGATAAAAAGAGCTTTCCTCGTTCTCCTCAACCGTTATATTCGGCGAGCGATAGAAAATGTACTCGGCATTTTCAAACGCCACCTGCGGCTCGTGCATAAAGTTGATAAACGCCTCCGCGCCCTTTTTATTCTGAGCGCAGGTCGGCACGCAGAAGGCGTCGTAGAAGTCGTTTACGCCCTCCTTCGGGAAGCAGTAGCCGAGGTCCTCGTTGTTCTCAATCATAAGGAGATAATCGCCCGCATAGTAAGTAGCGAAGGCGTATTCGCCCGATTCCATAAGATTGAAAACCTCATCCATAACATAAACAGGGCTTACTGCATCCTTCTGCTTTGCAAGAAGCTGAGCGGCCTCAATCCAGTCCTGTTCATTCGTTGAATTAAAATCCTGTCCTAAAACAGACTGAGCGATTGCGAAGGCGTCCCTTGAGTTATTGAACATAAGCACCTTGCCGCGATACTGCTCATCCCATAGCACCTCCCAGCTGTCAGGCTCCTCCTCGACAAGCTCGGTGTTATAAATAAGCACTGTTGTGCAGACATTGAAGCACACCGAATATTTCTGCTCGGGGTCATAATACATATTCTGAAACTGAGGGTCGATATACTTAATATTCGGAATATTATCAAAATCAAGAGGCAGAAGCAGTTCCTCGTCAATCAGCCTCTCAATCATATAATCACTCGGTACTATTACATCATAGGACACGCCGCCGCCGATAAGCTTTGAATACATATTCTCATTTGTTTCAAAGTTGGTGTAATTCACGGTTGCGCCCGTAAGTCTTTCAAACTCAGCGACAGCATCCATACTACCCTCGGAACCGTCGGAGATATACTCTCCCCAGTTGTAGACATTAACCGTTGTGCCCTGAAGCCCGAGATTCTGATAGTATTCAATCTGTTCCTCGGTGAAGTACTCATCCTCTTCTGCAAATACGCATATAGGAAAGGTACACAATATGAGGACAAGGCACAGCGCAAAAAGAGTAAGCTTTCTCATCTCTGATCCCTCCTCTCGCGTTTATCGGCTCTCGCCTGTGCGACATTCATAAGGATAAGAAGCACAAGGATAACAACAAACATAAGGGTTGAAAGAGCGAACATATCGGGCTTCACCCTCTTTTTTGTAAGTGAGAAAATATATATGGGAAGGGTCTGAAAGCTCGGACCGTTTGTAAAATAACTTATGATGAAATCATCAAGTGAAAGAGTAAAGCTCATTACAAGTCCCGTTATAATTCCCGTCATAATCTCGGGCAGTACAACCTTAAAGAAGGCTGTTACGGGCTTACATCCGAGGTCCACCGCCGCTTCGTAAATATGAATATCAAGCTGATGAAGCTTGGGAAGCACATTTAAAATTACATACGGCAGGCAGAAGGTAACATGAGCTATCAGCAGGGTCCAGAAACCGAGAACCTGCGAGTGATGGACAAGCGAGCCTGCAAATACGAACAGGAGCATCATAGCGATACCCGTTACAATTTCAGGGTTCATCATAGGCACATTTGTCGCCGTCATCATTGCTCTTTTATAAAGCTTGTACTTTGAATTAAAAAGTCCTACGGCAGCCATTACACCGATAACCGTTGACACAAGCGAGGTAACAACTGCAAGGATAATTGTGTTTTTCAGTGCGTCCATAGCTGCGGAATTAGCGAACATCTCACTGTACCAGTGAGCGGAAAATCCGCCGAAGGCATATGTGCTTGTGGTCGAGTTAAACGAGAAAAGCGTCATCACCGCAATCGGCAGATAAAGGAAAACAAAGATTAACATGAAGTAGAACTTTGAAAGAGGTGAAGTTTTTTTCATATAATTACGCCTCCCTCGTTTTCATCATCGGCGCCGAAATAATTCATTACACCGAGGCATATGAGAATCATAATCATAAGCACGAACGAAAGCGCCGCGCCGAGATTATAATTATTTGCGCTCTGAAATTCAGTTTCGATTACATCGCCGATTAAGACAATCTGACCGCCGCCGAGCTTCTGGGTAATATAGAAGGTTGAAACACAGGGAACAAAAACCATAGTGATTCCGCTTAAAACACCCGGAAGGGAAAGCGGCAGAATAACTCTTCTGAAAACCGAAAGCTTATCGGAGCCGAGGTCCTGCGCAGCCTCTACAAGCGAGCTGTCCATCTTTGAAATAACGGAATAAATCGGCAATATCATATATGGCAGGAAATTATAAACCATACCCAGAATTACCGCACCGCCCGTATTTATCAGCTTGAGCGGTTCAAGACCGACAGCGCCAAAAAGACTGTTGATAACACCCGTATCGCCGAGAATTGTCATCCAGCTATATGTCCTGATAAGGAAATTCATCCACATAGGAAGCATAACAAGAAGCACAACGGTACGCTGCGACCTCTTGGAGAATTTTGAAAAGATATACGCAAAGGGATAGCCGAGGATAAGGCAAATCACTGTTGCGGCAAGTCCGTATAAAACGGAGAGCAAAAGCGTCGGAATATACGACGGAATCTGCGACACGCTCTCAAGCGAGAAAGCGCCCGTTTTGTCAGTCAGCGCATAGTACACAACCATAAGAAGCGGAGCAATGATAAAAAGCGCCGTCCAGACAAGATAGGGCTTGTCAAGGAGGGTTGAAAGCTTACTCTTCATTTTCATCCTCCCAGTTATAATCCGCATCGGAGATATGGTCCATCTCATCGGAGAAATAGGAATAGTCGCCGAATTCACCGCTGTATTCACTGCGCTTCATAATATGGATTGCGTCGGGCTCGATATACATACCGATTTTTTCGCCGACCTTATGATGCTGTGTAGTCTGAATCATCCATATAAAGCCGCCTACATCAACAAGGATTTCAAAATGAACACCCTTGAAGGTAACGCTTGTAATTGTACCGGGGAGGACATCCTTTCCGCCCGGCTTTACTATCTGAATATCCTCGGGTCTTACAACGGCTTCAACAAATTCATTTTCCTCAAAGCCGTTGTCAAGGCAGTCAAAGGTTACGCCGCCGAAGGAAACAAGATAGTCCCCGAGCATTACGGCGTCAACTATATTTGACTCGCCGATAAAGTCGGCTACAAAGGCGTTAACGGGCTCGTTATAGATATCCTCGGGAGTACCTATCTGCTGTATCTTACCCTTATCCATAACAACAACCCTGTCCGACATTGAAAGAGCCTCCTCCTGGTCGTGGGTTACATAGATAAAGGTTATGCCAAGCCTTTTCTGAATAGCCTTAAGCTCCTTCTGCATATCCTTACGCAACTTTAAATCGAGCGCTCCGAGAGGCTCGTCAAGTAAAAGGACATGAGGATTATTCGCAAGCGCCCTTGCGATAGCAACACGCTGCTGCTGACCTCCCGAAAGCGAGTCAATTGTACGCTTCTCAAAGCCTTTAAGATTAACAAGCTCAAGCATCTGCGCAACGGTCTTGCGAATTTCCTCCTTAGGCATCTTCTGAATCTGAGGGCCGAAGGCAATATTCTCATAAACATTTAAATGAGAAAAAAGAGCATAACGCTGAAAAATGGTGTTCAGCTTCCTCTTATGAGGCGGAACATCATTTATCCTCTTACCTTCAAATATAACATCCCCCTCGTCAGGCTCAATAAAGCCCGCAATTGCACGAAGAGTCGTGGTTTTACCACATCCCGAAGGTCCGAGAAGCGTTATAAACTCTTTTTTGTTTATATATAAATTCAATTTGTCAAGCACAACATTATCGCCGTATTTTACGGTGATACCCTTAAGGTCGATTATCTTTTCCAATATACACATCCTCATTTTATTAACACGATTTGGCGTAAAGCCATAATCAAAATATATAATAATATTATATAAAAGTCAATATATTTTTTTGCTTATTTCCCTGCCCTCGAGAGCGAGCTTGGCACACTGCTCAATCTGTGTAAAATCGCAAACCATTGACTTGGGCTTTTTCTCATAATTATCCATACTAAACGGTACAAAATAGTAGTTTTTCGTATTCATCAAAACGCCGATATTCTTTGCGGCAGCGCCGAGAGCGTCATTTGTAGAAACACCGATTAACACAGGTCTGTTATTCCTCAGATGACTTTTCACAGCCATGGTAACGCTTGTGTCAACGATACCGTTTGCAAGCTTCGCAAGAGTGTTCGCGGTGCAGGGCGCAACGATAAGAATATCAAAAAGCTTTTTTGGTCCTATCGGCTCAGCCTGCACAATAGTGTGGATAATGCTGTTTCCCGTTATTTCCACAAGAGTATCCTGCATATGCTTAGCCGTACCGAAGCGCGTATCGGTAGTAAATGCATTTTCGCTCATTATCGGCGTTACGCTGTTACCGCTTTTCACAAGGCCTTTTATGGTTTCAAAAGCCTTGTCAAAGGTACAAAAGGAGCCTGTAAGGCAGTAGCCTGTTTTCAAGAGAGTTCCTCCTTTATTATATTGTAAACAGTTTTACCGATTAAAACGCCTGCGCTTTCCTCGCAGTAGCGCGAGGGCAGTCCCCTGCCGTTTACAAGACGGATGTTTTTAGCCTTTGCATAAAGCGTGTCAACGCCGCCCGGGAAGGACGCAAGGTCAAAAATCACCGCACCCTGCTTTAAGCAGTCAAGCTCAGGCTTTGTAAAAAGAATATGGGGTACCGTGTTAATTATAATGTCATAACTGTTTTCGCGGCGCAGAGCTTCAAGAGTATCCGTATTGACGCCGTCAAGCTCAGCCTCGAGGCGAGAGAGCTTATTTCTTGCGCTGACCGTGATATCAGCCCCGTAGGGCTTTAAAAGGCGTACAAGAGCTTTTGCAATTCTGCCGTAGCCTGTAATAAGAATACTGCTGTCTTTAATTGCAAACGCACATTCCTCCTTAATAAGTGCAAGCGCACCCTCTGCGGTAAGATGGGCGTTTTCAAGAAGAAAAAGCTCATTTTTATTATAATCAATGCCGTTAAAATCGCCTGCTCCGTAAAACACTGTCTTACCCTCAAGACCCTCGAACATATAAGCCTTTGCAGGTATCGGCAGAATGACAAAATCCGCATTGCCGCTGTCATTCACTCTGACAAAGCCGCGGCGCTCAAGCTCCTTTTCGGCATAGTACATTCTTTTATCCTCGGTAAAGGGGTTTGAAAAATATTTCATTTTTTCACCTCTTTACATATTATGAATAATCATTTCAGTTGTGATTGACTATAATAAGAAATAGTAGTATAATAATTATTAAATTTTCAGTGGAGATTTTTATATGACAATAGACGAATTACTAAAAAAGGTTAAAAAGATACATTTTATAGGTATAGGCGGCGCAGGTATGTGCCCGTGCGCTGAGATACTTTTATCGCTCGGATATGAGCTTACGGGCTCCGACAACAACGACACGGAGACCTTCAGAAAAATTGAGCGTGAGGGCGCAAAGGTTTTCCTCGGTCAGAAAAAGGAGAATATCGCCGATGATGTTGAGCTTGTAATTTACACAAACGCAATTCTTGCAGGTAATGAGGAGCTTGACTACGCCAAGGCTAATTTCCCCTGCTTTGAAAGGGCTGAGCTTCTCGGCGCTATGAGCAGACTTTTTACAAACTGCATTGGCGTGTGCGGCACTCACGGCAAGACGACGACAACCTCGATGATTACTCAGGCTCTGCTTGAGGCAGGGCTTGACCCGAGCGCAGTTATCGGCGGTAAGCTCCCCGTGATTGACGCCTACGGCAGATTCGGCAAGAGTGAGAATTTTGTCTGCGAGAGCTGCGAATTTAACAATACATTTCTTCATATGAATCCCGATGTTGCCGTGATACTCAATGTTGACGAGGACCACCTTGATTTCTTCAAAAATCTTGACAACATCAAGAAGGCTTTTCGTGAATTTGCGGAAAAGACCACAAGGACAATTATCTATAACGGCGACGATAAGAACACCGTTGATACTCTCAGGGGAATTGAGGGCAAAAAGCTTATTTCCGTCGGCACAAGCGACAATAACGAATGGGTAGCTAAAAACATTAATGTTCCGGGCGGTTTTCATATCGACTACGATATTTACCACAACGGCGAATTTGTTACACATCTTGAGCTGTCCGTACCTGGCGAGCATAATGTGCTTAATTCACTTTGCGCTTTTGTTGCGTGTGTTGAAAGCGGCGCCGAGGTAGAAAAGATATGTAAAGGGCTTAAAAGCTTCGGCGGTGCCGCAAGGAGATTTGAGCTTCTCGGCAAGCACAGAGGAATCACCTTTGCAGACGACTACGCCCACCACCCTGCCGAGATAAGGGTTACTCTTGAAGCAGCAAAGAAAATGGGCTATAAGAATGTATGGGCGGTGCATCAGCCCTTCACTTATACAAGAACATCACTCCTGCTTGATGATTTTGCAGAAGTGCTGAAGCTTGCCGATAAGTGCGTAATCTCAAAGATTATGGGCAGCCGAGAGGTCAACACAATCGGAATTAAGGCAAAGGATTTAGCGGATAAGGTACCCGGCTCGGTACAGCTTGATACCTTTGAGGAAATATGCGATTATGTGCTTTCACATGCCGAGGACGGCGATTTGGTAATCACGCTCGGATGCGGAGATATATATAAAGTTGCAAGAATGATGATGGAAAAAACCGCGGAATAACCACGGTTTTTTAAATGAATAGTAAATAGTGAAAAACACCGAGGTTTCCCTCGGTGTTTTGTTTATAGGGTTATGCCCTTAAAAAAGGTGCAGAATTTCGTTTTCTTGCGAGCGGGAGCTGTACAAAGGTACTGCCAGCGAGCAAAAAACGGAAAGCGACAAAAACGCAGAGGTTTTACCCTCTGCGTTTTTAAATGGTTGGTTTGTTGTAGTTATTCTGCTGATGATATCCGCCACTACAAGCAGGTATATAACCGTAATACTTTGTCGCGGTTATGCCCTTTTTAGAAGCCGATGACTCCGGTTTCCCACTGGT
>CADAUV010000040.1 GCA_902791235.1 Oscillospiraceae bacterium | reverse complement strand
TTAATACAATGCCCTCGCGAAGCTTATTGCCGTTACCGAAGGGTACTTTTACTCTCATACCGATTTTCGCCTTTGAAGACAATGCGTCGGGTACATAGTAATCGTAATCCGAGTCGGGATTAAAAAAGGTTTTTTCAACCGCAACAGTTACAACTGTTTTGTTCATCAGTCCTTAGCTATCTCCTCAGGCTCCTCGATAACATACTTGCCCTCGAGGATTTCATCCATTGCCGTCGATACCGTCTTAACATCAACGGGCTCCTCGCGCTCAATAGCTTCTTCTCTGATTTCTCTTGCTCTCTTGGCAACGCCGGTAACAATTGAATACCTGCTCTGGCAGCCGTTTAAAAGCTTGTTTAAATCCGGATTGAACATAATTAAATCTCCTTTAACATTATGCGTTAAGCTTTTCAAGCTCATCGCAAAGAATTTTATTTATTTCATCAACGCATACCCTTAGGTCATCGTTAATAACCTTATATTTATACATATCCATATTGGACATTTCACTGACAGCGATTTCAAGACGCTTATTTATTTCCTCTTCGGAATCAGTTGCTCTGCTTCTCAGCCTTTTTTCAAGTATCTCAAGACTTGGCGGAAGAAGGAATATTGAAACACATTCAGGAAAAAGCTTCATAACATTCCGAGCGCCTTCAACCTCGATAATAAGAAAACAAATCTTCCCGTTATCTATTGCGTCCTTTACACCCTTTACAGGCGTTCCGTAATAACACCCGTTAAAGCAGGTATACTCAATAAGACCTTTACTTTCAATGAGGTTTTCAAACTCCTCATTTGTCAGAAAGAAATAATTTACGCCGTCAACCTCGTTTACGCGAGGCTTTCTTGTAGTTGCCGAAACCGACTCGACAACATCATTTCTCATCTTACATATTTCCTTAAACACAGTGTCCTTACCGCATCCGCTCGGTGCGGAAAGAACAACAACCATTCCCCTGTTACTCATCCTCTGTATCTCCGATATCGGTACCGAATTTCAGCGCAATCTGCCGTAAATCCATATAGGATAAAACAACATTGTCGCTGTCCGTAATAATGACGCTTGCGGTTTTCCTTCCGTGAGTAGCGTCAATAAGCGTACCGTTTATCTTGCTTTCTCTGATTATTTTCTTGATTGGTGCAGGCTCGGGCGAAACAATCGAAATCACCCTGTCCGCGTTAACAAGATTACCAAAACCGATATTGACAAAATTCATATTATCACCCTGTTTTGTACTATTCAATATTCTGAATCTGCTCTCTGATTTTCTCAATTTCGGATTTCATATCGACAACCTTTCTTGCAATCTCAACATCGCTGCACTTAGAGCCGATTGTATTTGTTTCTCTGTTAATCTCCTGAACAAGAAAATCCATCTTTCTGCCAATAGCCTCATCAGATGTAAGGAAACGGCGAAGCTGCTCGATATGGGAACGAAGCCTTACTGTTTCCTCGGCAACCGCAACCTTATCGGCGTAGATAGCAACCTCCTGAATTATCCTTCCCTCATCAAGCGATACATCGCCGATAAGGTCGTGTACACGCTCAACAAGCTTATCGTTGTACTCCTTAACCGTCTGTGGCGAACGCTCCTCGATAAATGAAACAGTGTCAAGAATAATCTGCGTACGGGAATACACATCCTCGTACATTTTCTTACCCTCTGCAATTCTCATTTCAATGAACTTATCGACTGCAGTTTCAGCTACCGATTTTACCATTTCCCATATTTTATCCTCGTCCTCCTCGCTCTTGCGAACAACAAGAACATCCTGAAACTTACCTATCGCAGCGGCACCGAAATCCTCCTTAAGACCGTAAGTTTCCTCAAGCTCGCGAAGCGCCTTTACATATGCGTTTGCAAGTGTATTATTAACAGCAACATCGCATGCCTCAGTGTTGAGCGCCTCGATTGATATGTAACACTCAATCTTGCCTCTTGAAACTCTTGAATTCACATAGGATTTGATTTTTTCATCAAGAAATCCGTACTGTCTCGGACAGCGTGAGAAAAACTCAAAATACCTGTGATTGACAGATTTTATCTCAACGGAAATCACATAACCGTCAAGCTCCTTTACCGCTCTGCCAAAGCCTGTCATAGATTTAACCATTTTTATTCTCCTTAATAAAACTCGTATTTCACTATTTCAGTTTTATTTATTAATTATTATAGTAACTTATAATATAACGGTCAAGGTTTTGTTAACATAAGATTTACAATATTAACAAATTGTTTAAACAAAACAACCCCGACAGATTACTTTGTCGGGGCGTTCTGATTCAGGCTAAGTTCATACGATTGATTACTTTATTCGTAAATCTCGGCTATATCCTTCGCTTTCTGTAAAATATGCTTTGAAAGAGCCTCAGGCTCAAGAACCTTGATTTTATTACCGTACTGCATTATCCATGAAGCAAGACCGTCGCTGAGAGTTGCTTCAACGGTTGTAATAAAATGATTGTTTTCGGCAGGCCTCAGCGGAGTCTTATTGCCGAACCTGTCGAGAATTTCCTCCTGAAGTGAGATATCACACTCGATTGTAAGATTGCATATTTCACCTGAAAACATATTGTACATCCTTGCAGCATAATCCTGAGTATCAAAGTTTTCTGTATACTTTGATACCTCACTAAAGGGTCTTGACGCATCATCAAGCACCTCGAGATTTTTAATTCTGTCAACGCGCAGATGCATTAAATTATCATACTTATCATTATTACAAACTAAATAATAATGGTCGTTTTTCCAAATGAGCGCATAGGGTGAAACGGTGTGCGTTTTCTGTTTAAATCTCGTTTTATTTACAAGGTCAATATCCCTTCGCTTATATACAACCTTAACCTTGTTTTTCTCTGTTATAGCCTGATGAAGCTTGTCTATAACATAATATACCTGCTCATTGTCGCATTTAGTCGTTTCTGAGTCCATATAAACCTGGCTCACCATTGAGTATGCTTCATTATCCGAAACAAGAGTCTTCAGCTTTTCGATAAGCTCATTTGTTTTCTTAGGCGTAATAAATCCTGCGCTTGTTACTGCGTCAATCAAGAGCATAACCTCAGGCACCTGAAAGGTTCTCGAACCTATAAAATACCCTCTTTTTGGTGATTTAACCGAAATTATATCAACGCCTATTTCCTGCAAAGCCTCAACATCCGCATAAATTGACTTGCGCTCACAGGTAATCCCCTTCTGCGCTAACATTTCAATCAGCTCAGTTGTTGAAACAGGATGATTTTCATCGCTGTATTTATTGAGAAGCTGATATACATATAATGTTTTTAATTTTGAATTCTGCATATAATCACCTCAATGTGATTATACTACTTTTTTTCAAGCATTTCAACAATGGTACGAAAAACAGGACAACAGTCCTCAGAGCCCGTTGTTCCGCCCTCCGTCATAACAACAATTGTATACTCGGGTTTATCAGCAGGATAAAAACCTGCAAACCAAGTGTTAAGCACTTCCTTACCGTTAATATATATACCGCTTTGAGCGGTTGCAGTTTTCCCTCCGGTCAGATTCTTATAATTAGCGTTAACGCCCGTTCCGTTTCTCACAACGGATGTCATATAGTCCCTGAGCTTTTCAGATGAATTTTCGCTTAATACTCTGTTGTTACTGCTGTCCGATATGTCAAGCGTCGGCGGATTGTAATAGCCCCCGTTTACAACTGCGCTCAAAGCGCTTGCAAAATGAACGGGACTATCCGACAGCGCGCCTTGTCCGAAGCCTGTCAACGCAAGCTGACCGTCGGACTCGAGTACCTGTAAAGAAGGAAACGAACCTGCAGATAATACAAAATTATCGTATATCTGAAATTCCTTTCCAAAACCCAAATCCTTAGCGGTTTTCAGAAGCTTATCTTCACCGAGTTTAAGGGCAAGCTTTGCAAAGTAGCAGTTACAGGAATTTTCAAGAGCGGTTTTCATATCAAGAATTCCGTGCTTTTTGTTATTAAGGCAATGAAAGCGCGTATCCCCAACATCGGTATAACCGTTACAGTAATATATCTGATTTATATTATTTTCAAGAGCGCAGGCGGATACGATGATTTTAAAAACGGAACCGACAGCATAAGGATATACCGCACGGTTAATATAATCATCCCCCCTGCTTACGCTTGCAAGCACCTGCGAGGTATTTGTATCCATAACTACAACCGCACCTTTTTTTATGCCCTTTGAAGCTGCTTCAGCGATATGCTGAATATCTTTATCAAGAGATACAATAATACCCTCGTTAGAACTGTAATCGTCATCAATTACTTCAAAGCTCTCGCTTTCAAGAAGTCTTCCCGTGGCGTCCTTGTGAAAATTTACGCAGAGACTTCCTATCTCCTCATCAGTATAGTATTCAAGCCCGCCGCACATTTTGTCAAGCATATGGCGTGCAGGCATATCATCGGTATTTTCAATTATTATTTCATACTGTTTTATATGTGCAGTGTCAGCCTTCTTTGTAACCGTCTTTGTAACGGGTATCCCCTTTTTAAGCTCCTCCCTGATGCTTTTACACTCATCATCGGAAAAGAGCTTTTCAAGCTCGGCAAGGGCTTTTTCATTGGGAGGAATAATGGCTACGGTTGCCTTAGCGCAATTATTGAGCCTGCTTCCCTTTCTGTCATAAATATTTGTATAAAGAGTACCGAGCGTGAGAGTATAGCTGTTATACGAATCGGATACAGCATAGCTTTTATCGAGTGAAATGTAAGCGCACCTGCCGATAACAGCGGAAAGAACGAACAGTATTGAAAACAGCGCGCATTTAAATCTTTTCTCCAAATCAAATCCCCCTGTTTATTTTAAACAGAGGGATTTTTATTATACTATTTTTTTCTTCTGAAAATCGCATCGGGAGATACTGGTGTGTCGCAGGCAAAGGAATACAAATTAGTAGCTTTATTTGCAACATCGCTTGAAGCCTGCTCCGTTTCGTTATATAAATCCCTTACAACAATCTTATAGGGCTTTTTATACGGCTCGACAACCTCAAGCTCCTCATCCTGATAAAACCTGTTTCTCTGGTCAACATACAGTCTGCCGTTTTTATAATCATTATAGAGTGCGCAGACATCCCATTCCCTTATATATCCGCCTGAATCAAGCACCTGACCGTTTTTCAGCTTACCGAAATTAAAGCCGTGAGTATATTCTCGATGGCTCATTTTTTCCATCTCGTCAAGAATCCACTGCGAAGGTCTGAAATCAGGAGAAGGGTTCTTCATAAACTCATCAATAGCGTTTCTGTATGCGTATGTTACGATGGCGGTATAGTACTCGCTTTTCGCCCTGCCTTCGATTTTATAGGAGTCAATGCCCGCTGCGTAAAGCTCGGGTATCCTGTCAATCATACATAAATCCTTGGAATTGAAAATGTATGTGCCGTCCTCCTCCTCATTTATAGGGAAAAACTGACCGGGCCTTGTTTCCTCAACAAGATGATATTTCCACCTGCAGGGCTGTGCGCAGTCGCCCCTGTTAGGGTCCCTGCCGACCATATAATCGGAGAGAATACATCTGCCCGAAAAGCTCATACACATTGCGCCGTGTACAAAGGTTTCAATCTCAAGCTCGGGAGGAGTATTGTCCCTTATTTCCTTAATCTCATCAAGAGAAAGCTCCCTTGCTGTAACAATTCTTTTAGCACCAAGCTCGTAAAGTGTGTTAGCTGTCTGATAATTAACAATTCCGACCTGAGTTGACATATGAATATCAACCTCAGGAGCAAGCTTTTTTGCAAGCGCCATAACGCCTATATCAGCAATTATGAAGGCGTCAACACCAAGTCCCGCGGCATATTTAATGAAATCGGGTAGCTCGGAAAGCTCGTTATTCCTTGGAAGTGTATTACAGGTTATATATACCTTTTTACCCTTTGAATGAGCTAACTCAACTGCTTTTTTAAGTTCATCCGCATCAAAATTATTCGGGTTGGTACGCATACCAAACTGCTGACCTGCAAGATAAACAGCGTCAGCGCCGAACTTAATTGCAAGCTTAAATCTTTCATAATCACCGCAGGGTGAAAGTAATTCTATATTTCTCATCAATAGTTTAAATACGGTGCATAAACCGAAACCTTTTCTTTAAATTCTGCGTAAGTGTCAGCAGTGTACATATTACCGTTATTGTCGTGGAAGAAGTAATATGCGTTACTGTCCGCAGGATAGAGCGCAGCATCAATTGCCGCCATACCGGGATTACAGATAGGTCCTGCAGGAAGTCCGACAACAGTCGAGCTTGCGTCCGTGCTGTAATATTCAAGGTAATAATCAGCAGTGTGCGCAGAGGTTGAGGATAATGAAGGCGCAACCTTATTATTGATATAGTCCTTAGTGGACTCACAGCCAAGCGACGGGAAGTTAACAGAATCATTAAGTCTGTTATGAATAATTGCGGATATTTCTTTCATCTGCTCCTCATTACCCGCCTCCATCTGAATAATAGAAGCAATAATGATAACATCATGCATTGAAAGACCAAGCTCGTCCGCTCTTTCCCTGTAAGACTTGGTAATCTTAGTGTCGCCGTTGTCAAGAAGCTTTTTAATAACGGAGGAAGCGCTCTCACCCACATAGAAATCATAGGTATCCGGGAAAAGATAACCTTCAAGCCTGTAAGGAACTTCCTCGCTTGCTTCAAGATCGCTTACAAGCGAATACGAATAATCAACGGATTCAATAGCGGAAAGAAGCGCAGCCTTGCCGCATACATCGTTATCTGCAAGCTTGTCCACAATTTCGGGAGTAGTAAGACCCTCAGGGAAAACAAGCCTTACGGTTTCAGCGGTTGTAGCATTGCCGTGCATTGCCTGAAGCATACCCTCAAGTCCCATTTTACCGTTGAGATAATAAATACCGGGCTCATACGGAGCGCCGACATAGGTTTCTCTGAACTTTGCAAAAAGCTTACAGAAATTCTTACACTTAATAAGTCCGTTATCAGCTAAAACATCAACAGCCTTTGAGGTAGTGTTAACGCTGTCGTCAATATTTACAGTTACATTTGAGCTTGTTTTTGTAATAGCAAGCACATCGTTCATACAGAAAACAGCATAAACGGAACAAAGCATTGAAAGAGCGATAACAACAATAAAAAACATATAGGTACCCTTAACGCTGTTATCCTTTTTCTTCATCGGCTTTTTCTTAGTGTCAGATACTGAGGTGTCGCGCTGCGGTTTCTCCTTCTCATCCTCCTGTCCGGAAACATTGGAAAAATACAGGTCGGAGCTCTCGCCTGCAGTGCTGACGGGATTTATACCTACTTCCTCAATTTTTAATTCCTCGTTATCCATATTATCCTCCGAAACTGACTAATCAGTTATTACACTGCCTACAGGAATGTCGTAATCCTCGACAGGTAAGTCATCTACTAACAATTCATTATAGCATAAGCCCACAGATTTTGAAATGTAATTTTTTAAAAATCTGTCATAATATCCCCTGCCGTAACCAAGACGAAAGCCCTTCTTATCATAGCACACAGCAGGCACTACACAGAGTGAGGCTTCAAAATCCGTTACGCGTTCGCAGTTTACATCAGGCTCCTTCAGACCGAAAAAGCCCTCTTTTAAATCATCAAAAGAATTGATATAGTAAAAATTCATACTTCCTTTTTTGTCCAGGCATTTAGGAAGCGCAACCCTTTTTCCGCTTTCAAGCGCGTCTGCAATGACAGAATCAATGTTAATCTCATCCTCAAGAGCAGAAAATAAAAGCACCTGTGAAGCCTCTATATAATGCTCAAAATTAATAAGTCTGTTACAGATTATCTCGTCTTTATTCTTTTTATCAACAACCTGCCTGCGCTTTTTTAAAAGCTCTTTTCTAAGCTCCGCCTTTACTGACATTGAATTGCTTTTCTGACGCGTTCGCTCTCTTTCTCAGATACAAGCGCCTTAACTATTTCAAGTCCGAACTCGGTAGCAACTCCCGCTCCACGCGCAGTAATGATATTACCGTCTGTTACAACATAGGAGTCTGAAAGCGTCGCGCCCTCAAGGTCGTTTTCAAATCCCGGAAAAGCAGTTGCCTCTTTACCGCTGAGTATTCCCTTATGGCCGAGGATTGACGGAGCGGCACAGATTGCGCATACATACGCGCCCTGAACATTGGCATTGTCAACCGCGTCCTGTACAGCCTCGCTGTTCTCAAGATTAACAGTACCCGGCATACCGCCCGGGAGTATTACGGCTTCAATATCATCATATGATACTTCACTTACGGATATATCTGCTTTAACTGCTACACCGCAGGAGGCGGTAACATAATCACCCGTTACGCCGACGGTTTTAACCTCGACGCCGGCGCGTGTAAGCATATCAAGCGGAGCCATTGCCTCAATGATTTCAAAACCGTCCGCTAAAAATAAGTATACCATTTAAAGCACCTCTTTTATAACATCAATTATGTCATTATGTATTTTATCAACAGAATAAGGATTTTCACCGTCAGAACAAGGTATAACAACCCATCCCTGTTTTTTTGCGGCATAAATCGCCGATGTACGACAACTGTTTAAGAAATCAACATTCGCTTCGTGAACATCCTTTTTATTTTCATCTCCGTCATAGCGTGAGGTCATAAGCTTCTGTGAAATTTCAACAGGCATATCGAGATAGATAACCAAATCAGGCTTCGGAATTCCGATTTTGTTATATTCAAAATCCTCTGACCAGTCAAGATATTCGTCCCACATTGATTTATCAAGCTTTTCCATCTGATAAATTGAATTTGAAGTGGCGTACCTGTCGGCAAGAATAAGAGTGCCGTTTTCATAATCCTTGCCCCAGTTAAGCTTATAAGAAGCAAAACGGTCAACTGCGTAAAATGCGCCTGCGGCATATGCGTTAACATCATCGGCATTTGTGCCGAACTCTCCGCCGAGATACATTTTCACAAGCGTACTTGACTTGCTGTCATAATCAGGGAGCTTGATTTTTTTGTAATCTATTTCGCTGTCCTCAAAATACTTTTCAACAAGTGCGGTCTGCGTTGACTTTCCGCTGCCGTCAAGTCCTTCAATTATTATCAGCTTTGCCATGTTTTCTCTGCACCTTTTTCTTATTGCCGTGCTCGTCAACAATATATGTGTTTTCAAGCTGTCCTATAAGACTTCTTTTAAAGCCGTCAATATATTCTCTTCTGAGCGCAGCCTGCTCAACCATTTCCTCCTCGGTAAGACCTACCGCCTGAGCCTTGTGAGCAAGCGCGTTTATTCTGTCAATTTTTTCTTCTGTCATCAGTCTAAAAAGTCCCTCAGTTTCTTACTTCTGCTCGGATGGCGAAGTTTTCTTAAAGCCTTTGCCTCAATCTGTCTGATACGCTCTCTTGTAACATTGAATTCCTTGCCGACCTCTTCAAGAGTTTTAGGATTTCCGTCCTCAAGACCGAATCGGAGTGAAAGCACCTTTTCTTCTCTTGGAGTAAGCGTTTTAAGAACATCTGCAAGCTGTTCTTTAAGAAGGCTCATTGAAGCAGCGTCAGCAGGCGCGAGTGCCTCATCGTCAGGAATAAAATCACCGAGATGCGAATCCTCTTCCTCGCCTATCGGCGTTTCAAGTGATACGGGCTCCTGCGAAACCCTGAGGATTTCCCTTACCTTATCAACGGGCATATCAAGATATTCGGCAATTTCATCAGGTGTAGGCTCCCTGCCGTTATTATGAAGGAGCTGACTGTTAGCCTTCTTTACCTTGTTGATAGTTTCAACCATATGAACGGGAATACGGATTGTTCTTGCCTGGTCGGCAATCGCGCGGGTAATAGCCTGTCTTATCCACCATGTAGCATAAGTTGAAAACTTAAAGCCCTTTGTGTAGTCAAACTTGTCAACAGCCTTAATAAGACCGAGGTTACCCTCCTGAATTAAATCAAGAAACTGCATTCCCCTGCCGACATATCTTTTTGCAATACTTACAACAAGACGGAGGTTTGCTTCGGCAAGGCGCTTTTTTGCCTCCTCGTCATCATCGGCAATCCTGATTGCAAGGTCAATTTCCTCCTCAGGTGTGAGAAGCGGAACTCTGCCTATCTCCTTAAGGTAAACCTTAACGGGGTCGTCCATTGCGGCATTGTCGTTAATGGCAACGGTTTCGGCTGCGTCTGTTTCCTTAGGTAAATCTACCTCAAGTCCGATATTGTCAAATGACTCCGCAGAAAGGTCGTCAATAATATTGATGTTTGCAACATCAATCTGCTCATTGAGCTTTTCAAGCTCATCAACATCAAGGTCAAGCTCAACAATAAGAGTGTCAATCTCCTGTGTTGTCAGATGACCTGACTGCTTACCCTTTTCAATAAGCTTTTTAAAAGCATTTTGCTTTTTTTCTTCGCTTACAGGCTGTGGGGGTGCAAGATTAATATCCTTCATAATAAATCTCCTCTTCTGATTTACTTATTATCACTTTTACCGAACAACTTTAAAAAGCTTTCGTTATCACTTAAGTCCGTCTGTTTAATACTCTTTTTTTCAAATTCATCCCTGATGACCTTTACGCAGTCCTTAAATTCGGCAGTCGGGTCCTTGTCCTTCTCCTTGGGAGTTCTCGCAATAATACCTGAAAGTCTGCCGATTTCCTGCGCAGTAAGCACTTGACTGAAATCATTTAAATCAAGCTCAAGCCCGTTTTTTATTCTCGAAACGGAAATGTCATAAACCTTTTTTATAAAAGGTGAAGACAAAAGCGCTGAATCAAAGCCGTCAAGAGCTTTGATATAATCGGGATTTTTAAGAAGCAGCCCGATAATTCTTTCCTCGGCTTTAATCTGCCTGAGAGAAATATTTTCATCGTAGGTCTGCTTGTTATTATTTCTCACGGATTCGTCAACTATACGCTTATACTCCGCCTTTTCCTTACGCCTTGAATATCTTTTACTGTAAGAATCAAGCTGAGCCTTAATGCTTTGCTTACTGACTTCAAGCTCTTCGGAAAGCCTTGTCAAATAAATATCCTGTTCAATAGGACTTGTCCCTGCAAGAATTTTAACAGCGTCATTAAGATAGTCAATCTTACCCTGAGTGGAATTAGTATTATACTTACTTTTTAGTCCGAGAAGCGCAAACTCAATCTCGTTTGAAGCGCCGTCAAGCATACCTTTGAATCTGTCCCTGCCGAGATTTCGTATAATCTCATCAGGGTCCTTACCGCCGGTGAGTACGGGTATTCTTATTTTAACATCGGTCTGCGAAAAGAGCCTTACTGCCTTATCTATAGCTTTCTGCCCTGCCTCGTCAGCGTCATAAGCAAGTATTACCTCATTTGTATATCTGCTTATAAGGCGTACCTGTTCACTAGTAAGCGCCGTACCACAGCCTGCAACGGCATTAGTAAATCCTGCCTCGTGCATTGCGATAACATCCATATATCCTTCGCAGAGAATGAGATTGTCAGCCTTACTCTCCTTGGCAAGATTCATGGCAAAAAGCTCGTTTGTTTTCTTATAAACAAGAGTGTCCGCGGTGTTGATATACTTAGGCTTACTGTCGTCAAGCACTCTGCCGCCAAAGGCGATAACATTACCTCTGACATCAATTATAGGTGTAATTACCCTGTTTTTAAAGGTGTCATAATAATGATTGTTTTTACTTATCTTAACAACATTTGCCGCAACCATATCGGATACTGAAAAGCCCTTGTTCTTGAGATACTTTAAAAGCTCGTCCCACGCATCGGGTGCATAACCAAGACCGAAACGCTTTATTGTATTTGGTCTGAGTCCCCTGTTAAGAAAATAATCAAGTCCGACCTTGCCCTCGGGGCTCATCATATAGTTATAATAAAACTTAGCGGTTTCCCTGTTTATTGCAAGGATGTTACGCCTGCGCTTTGCGAGGCTGTCGTCAAAACCGTCCTGAGGCATCTGCAGTCCTGCTCTGTCAGCAAGGAATTTAACAGCGTCCGTGAAATCGAGATTTTCAATTCTCATAATGAAATTTATTGCACCGCCGCCTGCGCCGCAGCCGAAGCAATAATAAGACTGCGTGTCGTTATAAACGGTAAAGGACGGCGTTTTCTCATTATGAAAAGGACAAAGACCGACTGAGGTATTGCCTCTTTTTCTGAGCGAAACATAACCAGAAATTATGTCCTCTATATCAGTTTTATATTTGAGCTCCTGCATAAAGGAGTCATTAAAAGGCATTATCTCAGCTCCTTTCCTTAATCAAATAGACATTAATCGTGCCAGAACATAGGCACAAAAAGATTGTTGAATACTTTAAGAGCGTATGTATCGCTCATACCTGCTATGTAATCACATACCGCTCTGTCCTCGCCGTCGGACTCAGCTATTTTTATGAACTCGGGCGGAAGCTCCTCGATATGCTTTATATAGTAGTTATAAATCTTGATGAGCATATCAACTGCTTTGCTTTCCTCTCCCTTGCACACGGGGTTTGTATAAACAGCCGTGAACATAAAGTCGTGTAAATCCATAAATGACGAATAGCAGTCGTCGCTCATTCTTATATGCTCGTTATTCTTACTTGTATTTATAACATCAATAACCATATTATTGATGCGCTGTGATTTGGACATACCAAGGTCCATTCTCAGACTGAGCGGTATATCCTCCTCAGCCATAACATCAGCCCTTATTGCGTCGTCAATATCATGATTTATATATGCAATCTTATCGGCAATACGGATAATTTGTCCTTCAAGAGTATATGCCTCTTCGCCTTTTGTATGACATAATATACCGTTTCTGACCTCATCCGTAAGGTTAAGGCCCTGACCGTATTTTTCAAGCTTATCAACAACTCTGACACTCTGTTCGTAATGCTTAAAGCCGCCTTCACAAAGCTTGTCAAGCGCACGCTCACCCGCATGGCCAAAGGGTGTATGACCGAGGTCGTGTCCAAGAGCAATTGCCTCTGTTAAATCCTCGTTAAGCTGAAGAGCTCTCGCAATTGTTCTTGCAATCTGAGAAACCTCGAGAGTATGCGTAAGCCTTGTCCTGTAATGATCTCCGCTGGGCGCTAAGAAAACCTGCGTCTTATGCTTAAGTCTTCTGAAGGACTGTGAATGGATAATCCTGTCCCTGTCGCGCTGGAAGCAGGTACGGATTGAACATTCCTCTTCAGGAACAAGCCTGCCCCTTGACTGTGAAGCAAGACAAGCTCTTTGCGACAATATTCTTTTTTCGTTTTCTTCTGATAAAAGTCGAATAGAATTGTCCAAATTTTTCACCCTTTCATAGACTATATACGCTATATTATGCATAATCCCTTTAATTTTTATTGACACTTATTAAAATTAATTATATTATTATTGAGGAGGTATGATATGCCGATACTAATAACAATGATTATCTTATTTATGATTGCTTTTTTCTGCTTTTGTTACTACGAAAACAACAAGCTTGATAAAAGCTATTATTCAATTAAAAGCGAAAATACTGAAAAAAGCTTTAAGATATGCCATCTTTCCGATTTACATTCAAAGCCCTTTAAAGCTATACTGAGCTTAATCGAAAAGGAAAAGCCCGATATTATCTGCATTACAGGCGATTATATCAATGACAGATGCAGAAATAAGAATAAAATGCTTGAGCTTGGCAAAAAGCTTCTGAAAATCGCACCCGTTTATTATATTACGGGTAATCACGAAAGAAGACTTGAAAACTTTGAAGGTCTGATGGAGGAGCTTAAAAGCATAGGCTTCACGGTTCTCCTCAATGAGATTGACAGAAATGAATTCTGCAATATTCTCGGGCTTGATGAAAATCAGGCTGATTTCAAGGATTATAAAGCAAGAAAGAACGGAACCTTTGTATATAAGGATATGTCCGAATACTTTAATGAGCTTAGCAAATGCAAGGGCTTTAAGCTCGTGCTTTCACATTTCCCCGAAAACTTTACGGGCGTAAAAGAGCTTAATTATTCGCAGTATGATTTTGATTTACAGCTTTCGGGCCACGCGCACGGCGGACAGTGGATAATGCCTTTAATCGGTCCGCTGTTTTCACCCGGTCAGGGTGTATTACCAAAATATGCAAGAGGCACTTTCGGAGATAGACCCAAGCTGATTATAAGCCGCGGACTCGGTAATTCCGAGTTTCCGCTAAGGCTCTTTAATCATCCTGAAATAATTTTTATAAATATTGTAAAAGAGTAAAAGCCACGGAATTAACCGTGGCTTTTATTCTATGAAAGTAACATTCTGTCATTATCAAGGGCTTTACCTGCCGCAATTTTAAACTGTTCAAGAAGGTCGTTAACAGTCAGGCTGTCGCGCTCCTCATCCCTTACATCAAGGATGATATTGCCGTTATTCATCATAACCGTTCTGTTTCCGAGTTCAAGCGCCGACTGCATATTATGCGTAATCATAAGGCAGGTCAGCTTATTTTCGCTGACAACCTGTTTTGTAAGATTCAGCACCTTTTCCGCAGTAGCAGGGTCAAGAGCCGCCGTGTGCTCATCAAGAAGAAGCAACCTTGGCGGATTATAAGTAGCCATAACAAGCGTAAGCGCCTGTCTTTGTCCGCCTGAGAGAAGTCCGACGGGCTGGGACATTCTGTCCTCAAGTCCCATATCAAGCTGCGCAAGTCTTTCTTTAAACTCATTCTTGCTCTTATGGGATACGAAGGAAAGCCATCCGCCCTTACCTGCGGCAAGCGCAAGATTTTCCTCAATGCTCATACCCGGAGCGCTACCCCTCATAGGGTCCTGAAATAATCTGCCGATTTTTCTCGCCCTTTTATGCACGGGCATAAGAGTTATATCCTCGCCGTCGAGAATAATCTTACCCTTGTCGGTATAGAAATCACCGGCGATAGCATTAAAAAGTGTTGATTTACCTGCACCGTTAGCGCCGATAATTGTTATAAAATCCCCGTCCCTGACCTCAATTGAAAGGTCGTCAAGAGCAGTTTTTGCATTCACCGTTCCC
>CADAUV010000039.1:3631-19308 GCA_902791235.1 Oscillospiraceae bacterium | reverse complement strand
TAAGAGATAAGAAGGTTGTTAAAAGAGGCTTCCTTTTCGGACCGCTCTGCCCTATTTACGGTACGGGCGCAGTGCTTTGCATCTTTGCGCTTTACGGTCGAATAAACAATATTTTCCTTGTGTTCATCACAGGGCTTCTTCTCTGCGGAAGTCTTGAATACATAACGCATTTCATTATGGAAAAGCTCTTTCATGCGATGTGGTGGGATTACTCATCAAGGCGTTTTAATATTAAAGGCAGAGTTTATCTTAACGGACTTCTCCTTTTCGGCGCAGGCGCTACGCTGATTGTAAAGCTTATTCAGCCCTTTGTTGAAAAGCTTACTAATATGCTTTCTGACAACACAATCTACATTACAAGCTTCATACTTTATACGCTTATTATTATTGATGTTACTGCCACGATTGTTGACCTCGCAGGAATTGTAAAGGTCATCAAGGAGGCGCAGAATTATATAATCACCCACACGCAGCAAGGGATTGACTTTACGGAGGAGCATATTGAGAGCTTCGCCGATATAATTAAGGGAAGCGATATATATAGGTCGCTTAAAAAGGATGACACTATCATTAAAAGGATGCAGACGCGTTATCCTAATCTCACACTTAAAAGATATAAAAAATTCATAGATATCGTCCTCGATAAGCCGCAGGAGGAAAAAGCGAGGAAGGATATCAAGCTCTACGGCACGGCTGAAACAATTCCCAACCCTGAGGATGAAAATAAGTAATTTATTTTTGTATAAAAATACAAGTTTATATTGACAAGCTTAAAATTTAGGATTATAATAATTTTCAGTCAAAGCAAAATGGCAGGGGCATCTATGCGAAAGCGTGGGTGTCTTTGCTATTTTATAAGGGAATATTAAAACCACGCAAGCAATATGCTTGCGTGGTTTTTTTGCAGTTTATTTAGCAAGGAAGCCGACTTTTTTCATTGCCTTATCAAGCGTACGCTGTGAAATTCTTGAAGCGGTATCCGCTCCCCTTGTCCACTGCTCTTTAAGGTATGCCTTATCGCTCATAAGCTCGTTGTACTTTTTCTGTACCGGCTCAAGCTCAGCCACGACAGCTTCGCCGACAGCCTTCTTGAAATCGCCGTATCCCCTGCCCGAGAAATCAGCCTCAATCTTCTCAAAGCTGTCGCCTGTTACTGCGGAGTAAATCGTCATAAGATTATTGATACCGTCCTTGCCCTCGGCATAGCGGACGCTCATTTCGCTGTCTGTAACCGCGCTCTTAAACTTTTTCATAATAACGCCGGGCTCATCAGTAAGATAAACCGTACCCTTGGGATTGGGGTCGGACTTACTCATTTTCCTCGTCGGGTCGGCAAGGCTCATAACCCTTGCGCCGAGCTTAGGGAAATACGGCTCGGGTACTGTGAAAACATTACCGTAAATACCGTTAAAGCGCTCTGCAATATCCCTCGCAATTTCAAGATGCTGCTTCTGGTCGTTACCGACGGGGACAATATCAGCCTGATAGAGAAGGATATCCGCAGCCATAAGGCAGGGATAGGTAAAAAGTCCTGAGTTTACATTATCCGCATGCTGAGCCGACTTGTCCTTAAACTGAGTCATTCTGTTAAGCTCGCCGAACATCGTATAGCAATTAAGTATCCAGCCAAGCTGCGCGTGCTGTGGCACATGGGACTGAACAAAAAGTATACTCTTTTCAGGGTCAAGGCCGACAGCCATCAAAAGAGCGTAAAGCTGTGTTGTCTGCTCCCTGAGCTTTTTCGGCTCCTGCCTTACGGTAATTGAATGAAGGTCGGCAATGCCGAACACTGTATCAAAATCCTCCTGAAAGGACGGCCATCCCTTCATTGCGCCGAGATAGTTACCGAGAGTCGGGATTGAGGTCGGCTGGATAAGGGATAAGCTTTTCTTTTTTCTTTCAACTTTAATTTCTTCTGCCATTTTATATCTCCGTTATCAGTATTCCTTTGAAAGCTCTGCTAATGCTTTAATTCCCCTGACTATACCATCGTCAGCGGGGGTTGAAAAATTAAGGCGAATATACTGAGTATCAGCCTTATCGTCGCACAGGAAGGCTGTTCCCGGTACAACCGCAACCTTTTTCTCAACAGCCCTTCTGACAAAGTCGAGCATATTTACGCTGTCGGGTAATTTGCACCACACGAAAAGACCGCCTTCAGGTCTTACATATTCTACAAAATCGCCGAGCTCCTCATCAATGAGGTCGCACATAAGGCTAAGCTTTTTCCTGTATATATCCTGAATCTTTTTAATATGAGCGTTAACATCGTAATTCTTAAACCACTCATAGACAATCATCTGATTAAGCATTGGCGTATGCACATCCTCAGCCTGTTTGCCGACGGTCATTTTAGCGGTAATCGCCTGAGGCGCAACGCAGTATGCTACTCGGATACCGGGTGCAAGAATCTTTGAAAAAGAGCCTGCGTATACCACAATACCGTCCTCATCCATCGACTTGATTGTAGCAACATTCTCGCCCGTAACACGCAAATCGCCGTACGGATTATCCTCAAGGATGATTACGCCGTACTTCTTGGCAAGCGCATAGAGCCTTTTCCTCTTTTCAAGGGACATAGTCGCTCCCGAGGGATTCTGGAAATTAGGGATTGTATAGATAAACTTAGCGTTATCGGTTTCACTGAGAGTCTTTTCAAGCGCGTCAATATCCATACCGTCAGCCTCAACAGGCACGCCCTTAAGCTTACAGCCGTAGGAGCGGAAGCAGTTTAAAGAGCCTATAAACGACGGCTCCTCACAGATAACGGTGTCGCCCTCATTACACAGCACCTTGGTTACAAGGTCCATAATCTGAGTTGCGCCCGAGGTGATGAGAACGCTGTCAAAGTCCCTTCCTATATTTTCCTTATCCTTCATCCATTTTGCAACGGTATCCCTCAGGGGCTGATATCCCTCGGTTACGCCGTACTGAAGCGCTCCGACGGGATTAGCCGCAAGGATGTCGGAGGCAATTTTCTGCACCTCTTCAACGGGGAAAGCGTCGGGCGCAGGATTACCTGCGGCAAGCGGAATAATCTCGGGGTCCGCTGTTGCCTTTAAAATCTCCCTTATAGCGCTTGGCTGAAGATTTGATATTTTATCTGAAAATGTATATTCCATCAGATTATGCCGTCCTTTTTCAAGAAATTGATAAGTCTTTCGGTGTTCTTACCGTCGTGGAACTGAACAATCCTTGAGTACTTTTCTTTATACTCCTCACTCTGAGGCTCGTTATAATTCCTCTCAATTGCCTCCGTCAGTCCGTCGGTATTATAGAAATAGTCGCCGTAGACATTGTTTTCATTGAGCATAAGCTTTGTAGTAGGTCCGTACTCAGCCATACACTCATCCTTTTCCTCCCAGTAGAAAATAACCCTTGTGCCCCTGTAAAAAGCGTCATAGGCAATAGAGGAATAGTCCGTTATCAGCACCCTTGTCTGGCGGAGAATATCATCATATCTCGGGTCCATAACAATGGTATCGGTGATTGACTTAGGAAGCTTCTTAAGCTCATTGATAATAAGAGGATGCGGAAGAATTATAACCTTGCTCTTCAGATTCTCGGGTACTGAGTTATAAATCTTCATAATCATCTTGAAATAGCTTGTTTCAAGGAAATTGTCGCGCGCGGTATTAATCTCCCACGGACGCCATGTAGGCATAATGGTAATCTTATCGGCGTCGTCGTTTAAAACATTCTTGTCAAACTTCGGAAGTCCCGTGATGTAGATATCGTCCTCGAAATGCCTTCCAAGCTGGGTGAAGTGGTTACATTCAGCCTGCGAGGATACGACAACTCTGTACTTGCCGTTAAGATTTTTACGCTTGAACATACCCCTTGATTCGGAGTCAAGAGAAACCATATACATTACGCCGTGCTGTAAGAATACATAGTTCTTATTCTTACTTGCCACCTTTGCAAGCGCAAGCTTATTGAAGGTCTTGAGGTCAATTGCGTGAACAAGCGTTTCCGTACCGATAAAGGTATACGCCCTGAAGAAATAGAGATAATGCCTGAAGCTGTGCTTGATAAGCACATTTTTTCTGTATTTCTCGGGTACATCGTCAAGCGCATCCTTTGTTACGATAAAGTAAGCATAAGGGAAGCCGCTGTCAATAAGCTTTTCAAAAAGAACGCTTGCGCTCTCCTCATACTTCGCGGCATTCTTTTCGTAAAGAAGCACTAAGCTCTTAGCCTTCTTACCGAACCAGAGCTTTGAACACAGGAAGGCAAATACCTGTGAAAGCTGCTTTGAAAATGCGTCAGATACATTGAGCGAGCGAACATATACATTAAGCCTGTTACTCTTTGACTGACGGAAAATAGCGACGGAATTTGTTTCTTTATCGCATAAAATCGGACTGCGCAGACCGAGAAATTTTCCGAATGTCAGCGCCGTGTAAACAATATGGCACTGCACTATGTATCCGAGGCTGTTCTTATAATTAAGCGCAACCATATTCGTCGCAGGCATATCAACCGCATCCTTAAGAGGCACAGAGAAATAGTAAAAGCCCGAATGGCTGTGCGAAAGCCTTGATTTATTCGCGATGAAATGAACAGGATATTCATTATCGCCGACAGTGAGCCATGTGTCCTTAAGCCTTACTTTAACGGGCGTTCTGAACCTGAAAAGACTGAAGCAGATGAGCTTATCCTTTGATTTAAGATAAAGCGGCGCGATATTATTCATTACGGAATTACGCCTGAAGCTCTGGTCCGCAAGATGCTTTTCATTCTCCTCATTCAAGAAAAGCTCGTCCTCAACAGCACCGTACTCAACAGCCTTAAAGCCGTGGCGGCTCTCATAAGCCTTAATATCGTTTGTGCGCTTAAAGCTCTTTTTGGAATCAGTGAAAAACTCACCATGATTGATATAATACTTATCACCGCTCATCTGAGCAAACATACCTGCGAAAACGGGTGTACCGCAAACGAAATCGACAATGCGCTGCGGATGTATCGCATGAAGAAGGCGGTTCGCCTCGCGCTTATACATAGCGGTCATAAGGTCATTTTCCTTCATACGCCTTCCCTTGAAATAGAAGGTTAAAAGCTCTTTAAAAGTAAACTGAAACGCAGTAATTGTACCGAGCGTTGTAACATTGTCGCCAAGCGAATAAAGGAATTCCTTTTTCTTCTGATTAAGGTTTCTTCTGTAAACAAGGGAATAATTATACTCGGGGTTTTCCTCAATATAATGCCTGATATTCCTGTAATGCGAGGCGGACAGTCTGCCTGCATAGAGTAGGCATAAAGGCTTGTCGGCATAAAGGTTTTGCTCAAGCTTATAGGTATCGCTTTCACCGTTTACCATCATTTCAAAAAGCTTCTCGCAGGAATCCTTACTGCCGTTTTGACAGTACTCCCTGATGAAATCGTCATAGGGCTCAACGCCCTTTTTCATCTCAGCGACAACCTCATCCGCGGTTTCAAGTATAGGAAACGGGAGGCTCTCAAACGGGATATACACACCCCTTGTCGCAAGATAATTGCGCTTGTCATAGGCATAGAGTATTATCTTTTTGCCCGTTACGGCAAAATCAAAGAAAACACTTGAATAATCGGTTATAAGACCGTCGCAGGCATTGAGTACCTCATATGTATCATAATTGCCCGTGAAATAATCAATGTGCTTATATTTAGTGCAGTCGATAGCACTTGCAAGAAGGAAATGGAGATTAACAAGAAGCACCGTATCGTCATCAAGCTTCTTATCAATCTTATCAAGGATTTCCTTTGTATTCCTGAGCTGAATTTCAGTATCGGCTGTTCTGCCCGTACCTCTCCATGTCGGCATATAGGCAAAGAGCTTTTTGTCGCCGTAGCCGAGCGCTTCCTTCATTTTCGCAGCCTGTGTCTTATCGTAGAAAATGTAGTTTCTCGGATAATTTGCTATAAGGGATTTATTTGAGAAAATGTACTTGAGGTCATAATCCTCCATAAAGACCTTACGGGTAAATTCATTCGGGAAAAGAGCATAGTCGCTCATAAGATAGTTTTTCTGAATATTTGCAAGCGAAGCGTTATTTGACTTATCAGACTTACCGAGGGTCTTAAGGGGTGTTCCGTGCCATGTATTGAGAAACACCTGCTCCTCCCTCTTAACAAAATAAGGAGGAAAGGAATTATCCGTCATTAAGTACTTGGCGGTTGCAAGGTATTTACAGTAAGCGCTGCTGTTTCTCACAGAGATAATAACCCTGTCAAAGCCGTAAAACTTCATACGCTTTTCGGCAGCTTGCTTAGTGTCGTCGGTAACAACAAATACGGTCCTGTAATCAGCCCAGCGGGGATTTGAATTAATCTCATTGAGCATTGAAAACATATTACCGTTTATATTGGTACCCTGTCCGCCCTCGACAAGAACAAGCTTGTCGTCAACAGGTAAATCCATATATTTAAGGTAGTTAACCTGAATATTTGAAAATACTTTTTTGCCTTTGTTAATCAGTTTTTTAATCACTTGATTACCTCACGAATTTATATATTTGGTGCAAGCACCGCGGCGTTATACGCCTGTTTTGTCGGCAATGAACCTCGCAAGCCTTTCTGCATTGGCACTGCCGTTATTTGCAACATATTTCTCTCTGAAGGAATAAAGCATATTTATATCATAATCGCCCTTTTTGATTGCCTTTGCAAGCTCCTCTGCGCTTTCAAAGGTAGCCGATGGCATCTCAGCCCTGAGGTCAATATTAACTCCCCGTTCCAAGGCGTATTTTTCAAGGTCGGGAACAAAGAAATAAAGGGGCTTTAAAAGAAGGCTTGCCTCAAATGCGCATGCCGAATAATCAGTTACAATAACATCTGCAAGCTTCATTAAATCATATGTGCCGAAGTCGCCGTTAAAGGAAAACCTCTCATCACGCTTTACCTTTGAAAAAAGCGGATGAGTGCTTATTATAAGCTGATAGCCCTCCATAGCATTGTCGGCAAATTCAGCCTTGAGCTCCTCGGCAACATAAGCCTCCCTCTCCCTGAAGGTCGGCAGATAAAGCACGATTTTCTTGTCGGCAAGATTCGGATTTTCAGAATAAAACTCAGCCGTCGGCGCAGGAGAATTAATCTCATCAACTCTCGGCAGCGACATAATCTCAAAGCTTTCTCTCTGATATCCGAACGCCTCTGAATAAATCTGTACCGCAGCCTCGCTCGGAGCTATGATATAATCATAGTTTTTATGCATACACATAGCTCTGCTGACGCCCTCATCCCTGCCCTCTTTTGTTCCGACGCTCTGCAGTCCGAACTTCTTTAAAGCGCCGAGGGCATGCCATATCTGAAACACCTTCAGGTCGCTTTTGTGCTTCAGACAGGAAACTGTAATCGAATATGTATCAAGTATTGCGCCCTTTGAGGTAGCAAGATAATACATATCGCCGATAAGAGCGAAGGCATATCTGGCTTTCGGAATAATTCCGTCCGGAATCATACGAAGCCTGAACACCTGCTTTGTATCGGGCGAAATTTTTAAAAGCTCCTTTTCAAGAAGCTTCATATCAAGACTTTTATCATCGCTCTGCCTTGAAAGATATACTATTTGGTTTTTAGTCTTAAGTAGCTTCAACGGTGCATAAATCACCGTCAAAGCCACCTTAAAAAGCTGTATTAAAAATACTTTCATATTACTCGTAAAGAGGATACTTTGCACAAATTTCGGCTACGCCGTTTTTAATATAATCCTTCTTATTCTCAAAATCGGTAACTGCAAGATAAATGAACTCTGCAATCCTGTCCATATCCTCAGTATTAAGACCCCTTGTTGTTGCGGCAGGCGTACCGATTCTTACACCCGAGGTAACAAACGGTGAGAGCGGCTCGTTAGGTACTGTATTCTTATTAAGAGTGATATGCACCTCGTCAAGTCTGTTCTCAAGCTCCTTACCCGTTACATCGGTACCGCGAAGGTCAAGCAGGCAGAGATGGTTATCCGTACCGCCGGAAACAAGATTAAGACCTCTTGAGGTAAGACCGTTTGCAAGCGCCTTTGCGTTATCAATAACTCTCTGCTGATACTCCTTGAACTCGGGCTTTAATGCCTCACCGAAGCAAACCGCCTTACCTGCGATAACATGCATTAAAGGACCGCCCTGTGTGCCCGGGAATACTGCGGAGTTAAGCTTCTTGGCAAGATACTCATTATTACAAAGGATAAGACCGCCGCGCGGACCCCTGAGAGTTTTATGTGTTGTTGTGGTAACAACATCCGCATACGGAATTGGCGACTGGTGAAGACCTGCGGCAACAAGTCCTGCGATATGAGCCATATCAACCATAAACATTGCACCGTTAGCATGGGAGATGTCAGCCATTGTCCTGAAATCAATCTCACGCGGATATGCGGAAGCACCTGCAACAACAAGCTTCGGCTTAACCTTATTAACCTGCTTTGCAAACTCTTTATAATCAATGAATCCGTTATCATCAACGCCGTAAGGCACGAAGTTGAAATACTTACCGCTGATATTCGCAGGTGAGCCGTGCGTAAGATGACCGCCGTTGTCAAGGCTCATTCCCATTACGGTATCGCCCGGCTTAAGAAGCGCAAGATAAACAGCAGTGTTTGCCTGTGCGCCCGAGTGAGGCTGAACATTTGCAAAATTACAGCCGAAAACCTCGCACGCTCTTTTAATAGCGATTTCCTCAACGATGTCAACATACTGACAACCGCCGTAATATCTCTTTGACGGAAGACCCTCTGCATACTTATTGGTAAGTACGGAGCCCATAGCCGCCATAACCTGCGGTGAAACAAGATTTTCAGAAGCAATAAGCTCAATATTCTCTCTCTGCCTTTTAAGCTCGAGAGACATAGCCTCTGCTACCTCGCTGTCAGTTTCTGCTACCTTTGCGATTGAATCATAGTAATCCGGAAACATAGTTTTATCCTCCATATTTGCAAATATTTTTTACGAATACATATTAACATATAATGAGTAATTATACAATATTTAATTTTAAATTTATATATTATATATAATAAACACTTGCAAGTGGCAAGGATATGTGTTAAAATTCAATGTAAATAATTTTTAGGAGTGATTAAATGAGCGGACATAATAAATGGAGCACCATCAAGCGTAAGAAAGGTGCAAACGACGCTGCACGAGCTAAGGTCTTCACAAAAATAGGCAGAGAGCTTGCAGTCGCAGTTAAAAACGGCGGACCTGACCCGAATGTAAATTCCAAGCTTAAGGATGTTATAGCCAAGGCAAAGCAGAATAATGTTCCAAACGACAATATTGAAAGAATGCTCAAGAAGGCTGCCGGCGAAACCGACAGCACTAACTTTGAGGAGATTGTATACGAGGGCTACGGCCCGTCGGGAGTGGCAGTTGTTGTTGAAGCACTTACAGACAACAGAAACAGAACTGCATCCGAGGTGCGCCACTACTTCGACAAGGCTGGCGGAAATATGGGAACTCCGGGTTCTGTTACCTTTATGTTCGGTAAGGAGGGCGTAATCGTTATTGAGCGAGAGGACACTGACGAGGACCAGCTTATGGAGGACGCACTTGAAGCAGGCGCTTCTGACTTCCTTACGGATGACGAGGATATTTTTGAAATCAGAACAGAGCCGACAGATGTGGGCGCAATCCGCGACGAGCTTGAAGCAAAGGGATATACAATTGTTTCCTCCGAGCCTGCGTACATTCCGCAGACCTACACCCGTCTTGAAAACGAGGACGATATGAAGAGAATGGCGAGAATGATTGAGATGTTCGAGGAAAACGACGATGTACAGAATATCTGGCACAACTGGGAAAACGAGGACGAATACGAGGGTTAATATCAATCCGTTTGAGCAAAGCTGATAAAGATTATAAAAACACAAAGCACATCGCCTAAGGCGATGTGCTTTGTGTTTTTTCTTATAGCTTAAATCGGTCCGTCATTATGTATTGTTTTATCAAACATATATTTCTTGTCCCACGGCGTCATCCTTGTGTCCTCGCAGAAGCGCATAGGCTCTTTAACGCCTGTTTTCCACTCGGGGATTTCATCACAGTTGGGGTCAAGATTTTTTATGAAAGCTGCGATTGACTTGCTCATCTGAAGCGCAATCTTACGGTCGACCTCCTCAAACGGACGCCAGTTATAATCAAGTCTGTTGAAAAGATATATAATGTCCGAGGAATGATAAGGACCTGCGCTGTCGCCCGGTAACTGACGGGCAAAGTTAGCCATCCATACCTTGTTGCCGTTTCTTCCCGCTTTTTTAGCGAAAGCCTGACTCATCTTCAGAAGCGCTATACAGAACATATCCTTTGAGGTTACGCTGACAACCATCGGAAGATTTGAAGGCACAGTGCTCATCTTGAAATTATCCTTTGTGATAAGCTGTCCGTCATAGGTCGGAAGAGCGTTCATAAGAGGGATTGAGCCCTCCTGATACGCCTTATTCCAAGCCCAGTAAAGCTCCTCGTCGGAAAGCTCGTCGCGCACCTCGAAAATTGTTTTCTTACCTGCGTACTCGATAACCTTGTCCCAGAAAGGCTTTAATTTTTCGGGAGTCTTAGGCTTGATAAGCGAGCGCTGTATACCTGCGCTGCTCATAAGAACAGCGCCCTTAAGACCTATTTCCTTAATCGGCTCAGTCGACAAAAGCAAGTCCACGCTCATACCGCCTGCGCTCTGTCCTCCGAGAATTATATGATCGGGGTCGCCGCCGAACTCAGCAATATGCTCTTTCACCCACTTGATAGCGGTAAGCTGGTCATAAAGACCGTAGTTACCGCATCTGCCCTCGCTGTCCCTAAGGTCGGGGTGGGAGCAGAAGCCGTATGCGCTTACTCTGTAATTCATTGCAACCCAGATAATGCCCTCTTTCGCAAGAGCCTCGCCGCCGAAGTACTGCTCGTCGGCACTGCCGCTTACAAAAGCGCCGCCGTATATGTAAATAAACACGGGGCAATTCTCGGCATTTTTAGGTGCGACAATATTGAGATTCTGGCAGTCCTCGCTGTAAGTAAAGCTCTGACCCTCTCTGAACTCTTTATAGAAAAACGGTGCCGTTTCCTCGTCGTTTGTGAAGGCTCTCTCCTGAGGCGAGCAGGCGCCGTATTCCGTCGCGTCGAAAACGCCCTCCCACGAATTAATCGGCGTCGGATACTCCCAGCGCTTAGCCGTGGCATATTTAAGTCCCCTGATTTCAATTCTGTCCTCATACTCACGGCATTTGATATCGCCCATTGTGGTATTAAGTATTTTAGTTTCCATAATTATCCCCTTATTATAATCGTTTATATGAATATAATACCATAATTACCGAAATATTGCAATAATGCAAAACGGACAAAAGATGCCCTTGTCCGTTTATCAGTCAAAATATTTTGCAAGCTTTTCAAATCTGTTGAAAAACTCTATACGGCTTTTAAAAAGCTTTGAAAACATCGCTATGATATTACCGTTGAGCACAGCCATTAAAACCGTGCCGACATTGATACCGACAAGCTTTCCGAAAAGCGCAAAGGACAGCACAAGCGAAAGCGCAAGCATTGAGCCGTCATAGGCAAGCTTGAATTTTCTCATATCAAGATTTTTCTCACGCCCGACCTTCGATACAAAGAAATCATAAGCGCATGGCGTGAGGTAGGTTTCAAACAGCATTGCAACCGAAAATGAGGTTGCAACCATACCGACAAGAAGCAGCAGGACCCTTACAGCCATATTTCCCGGAACGGTATCAGCCCTCATAACCCACTTGGCAAAATCAAGTATTGAGCCGTAAAGCAAAGCGCTGACGAAAGCCATCAGGTATGCAGGCTTGAACTTTTTGATAATTACGCAAAGAAGCGCAATGAAAATCGCCTGAATGATATACTCAGTCTGACCCTGCGTTATAAAGGGCAGCTTCTCACTTATAATATATGCAGGCGCAACAATCATCGAGGTACCGAGATTTGCTTTAATCGTAAATGTTGCCGCAAAGGGCATTGAGCAGATACCGATAAGATAAGCAAGCTCCCTTGACATTCTAATCTTTTTCATATTATTACCTTAAAAAATCAGCCTTTGGCACTTGGTATAAGCACCGAAGGCTGTTTGTTTTTATCTTTCCTCCCGGAAATATGAAAGACCGAGGGAAGCAGGACCCTGATTTTCCTTCTTCTTTCTTGCACTTACAAATATAAGCACAATGATTGTAACGATATAAGGAAGCATTTTGAAAAGCTCCTGCGCCCTGAGCGTAAGTCCGGGGATAAAGAGATAGACGATATAAAGACCGCCGAAAATGATTGAGGCAAATATACCGAGATTAGGTCTCCAGATAGCGAAAATAACAAGCGCGATTGCAAGCCATCCTCTGTCGCCGAAGCCCTCGTTTGACCAAACTCCGTTTGCGTAGTCCATTACATAGTAAAGACCGCCGAAGCCTGCTATTACCGAGCCGATACAGGTTGCAAGGTACTTTGACTTTGTAACGCTTATACCTGCCGCGTCAGCCGTTGCGGGATTTTCGCCGACTGCACGAAGATGAAGTCCTCCCCTTGTTTTGTTGAGGAAAAAGGAACAGATAATTGCAATAATAATTGCGGCGTACGCAAGAAAACCGTATGAGAAAAACAGCTTGCCGAAAATGCCCGTTGTACCTGCAAACGGAAGCTTAGCCGCAAAGTAGGCGCTTGTGTGCGAAAGCGCAACCGACGGAACATCGCTGTCAACAAGCTTGATAAGCGACGCGCCGAAGAAGTTACCGAAGCCAACGCCGAAGGTCGTAATTGCAAGACCCGTTACATTCTGGTTAACCCTCAGGGTAACGGTTAAGAAGCAGTAGATAAGACCCATAATGAGCGAGCCGATAATCGTACACATAATCGGAATGAACAAAGCGAGAAAGCCGTTCATCTCATCGTATGAGCTAAGCGAATTCTCATAGAGGAACGCGCCGATTACGCCGCTGATACCGCCGACATACATTACGCCGGGGATACCGAGGTTGAGGTTACCCGATTTCTCAGTCATAATCTCACCCGTTGCGCCGTATAAAATCGGAATTCCCTGCATTACCGCACGAGGAAATAAAGAAGCTAATGTACTTAAAAATACCATATCACTTTACCTCCTTGTGTGATTTGTTGAATTTAATCTCGTAATTGACGAAAAATTCACTTCCGATAATAAAGAAAAGAATAATACCCGTCAGGATATCGGAGAAGGACTTGTTAAGTCCGAAATCCGTTGCAATCTGCTGTGCGCCTGCTTCAAGGAATGCAAGCAGGAACGCGGTTAAAATCATAACAACGGGGTTGAATTTAGCAAGCCACGATACCATAATCGCGGTAAAGCCCCTGCCGCCTGCAGTGTCTGTTGTGATTGTGTGGCTCGTGCCGCCTACCAAAAGCAGACCCGCTATACCGCAGACTGCGCCCGATAAAAGCATAGTTCTTATAATTACTTTTTTTACATTGATACCTATATATCTCGCCGTGTTCTGCGACTCACCGACTACCGATATTTCATAACCGTGCTTGCTGTACTTAAGATAGATATACATAAATACGGTAAGCGCAAGAACAACAAGTATATTAAGAAGGTATTTCTGACCGCAGAGAACGGGAAGCCAACCTGCCTGATTATTGGGATTGATTACGCCGATTGAGCCTGAGCCCTTGGGATTCTCCCACACTCTTGCAAAATAAGCGACAAGCTGAATACCTACATAGTTCATCATAAGGGTGAAAAGCGTTTCATTCGTGTTGAGCGTCGCCTTGAATATTGCAGGGATTAATGCCCATACAGCACCTGCAATAATACTCGCCGCAATCATTGTAACAATAAGAAGCCCGTTAGGAAGCCTGTTACCGAGAAGTATCATACAGGCTGTTGTTGCAAGTCCGCCGATAAGCACCTGTCCTTCGGCTCCGATATTCCAGAATCTCATTTTGAACGCCGGAGTAACGGCGAGCGATACGCACAGTAGCATCGCAAGGCTCTGAAGAAGATTCCATACTCTTCTCGAGGTACCGAAAGCGCCGTCAATCATCGTGGCGTAAACTTTGATGGGGTTTTCACCCGTGAGAGCCATTGTTACGATTGCGCAGACAATGAGAGCCGCAATTACCGAACAAAGCCTTACAAGTGTTGCCGTGTGCCACGGAAGTCCCTCGCGCTTAACGATGTGGAAGAGGGGCTCTTTTTTTGATGAAGTTTTATTACTCATTATCCTCGCCCTCCTTGCCGTGAACACTCTTTGTCATAAGTAGGCCAAGCTCATCCTTCTTAGCGGTTCTGCCGTCGACAATACCTGTTATCTTACCTGAATTTATAACCATAATTCTGTCGCAAAGCTCGATAAGAACATCGAGGTCCTCGCCGACAAAGATGATTGCAACACCGTTTTCCTTCTGCTTATTGAGAAGATTATAAATCGTATATGATGAATTGATATCAAGACCTCTTACGGGATATGCAACCATAAGCACCTTGGGATTAAGAGCGATTTCCCTGCCAACAAGGACTTTCTGTACATTACCGCCCGAAAGGCGTCTTACAGGTGTTGTTGCACCGGGTGTAACAACCTCAAGACTTTCAATAATCCTGTCTGCAAGCTCACTCGGGTCCTTCTTCTCAAGGAAAGGTGTGTGTCCCTTCTTGTAAGAGCGAAGCATCATATTGTCAACAATATCCATATTGCCGACAAGACCCATACCGAGCCTGTCCTCAGGTACAAAGGAGAGCGCAATGCCCATATTTCTTATCTGTTTCGGGGTCTTACCGACAAGCTGTGTAACCTCATTTTCATTCGGCTTAAAGAGAATACTTGAATCCTTATCGGCAATCTGCAGACCTGCAACCGCCTCAAGAAGCTCCTTCTGTCCGCAGCCCGAAATACCTGCGATACCGAGGATTTCACCGCTGTAAGCAGTAAAGGTTACATCCTCAACCGCATTTTTACCGTCGGGCGATTTTACCGTGAGATGCTCAACTACAAGTGTTTCCTTAGGGTTCTTAGGCTCCTTGCGCTCAATATTGAGTGCGACCTTCTCGCCCACCATCATCTCGGTAAGTGAGGACTCAGTCGCGTCCTTAGTGAAAACTGCGCCGACATTCTCGCCCTTTCTGAGCGTTACAACTCTGTCGGAGATGTCGAGAACCTCGTGGAGCTTGTGGGTAATTATGATAATCGACTTACCGTCCTCACGCATATTGCGCAGAACTGCGAATAATTTTCGAGTTTCCTGTGGTGTGAGTACAGCGGTGGGCTCATCGAGAATAAGAATATCCGCGCCTCTGTAAAGCACCTTGATAATTTCAACAGTCTGTTTTTCAGATACAGACATTTCATAGACCTTTTTATTAAGGTCAATCTGGAAGCCGTATTTATCGGTAATCCTTCTGATATCCTCAACGGCGTTTTTCATATTAAGACGCTTGCCGTCATCAATGCCAAGCACTATATTTTCAGCGGCTGTGAAAACATCAACAAGCTTGAAGTGCTGATGAATCATACCGATTTTGTACTTGAAAGCGTCCCTCGGGGAACTGATAACAACCTCTTCCCCGTTAACAAAAATCTGTCCTTCATCAGGGTAATAAATGCCCGAGACCATATTCATAAGAGTGGTTTTGCCCGAGCCGTTTTCGCCGAGAATTGCAAGTATTTCGCCCTGATATACCTTTAAGTCAACATTTTTATTTGCAACTACTTTTTTTCCGAAGGCTTTGGT
>CADAUV010000039.1:0-3548 GCA_902791235.1 Oscillospiraceae bacterium | reverse complement strand
CTCCAAAAAACATAATTACCGCAGTCGGGCAAAATGCCCGACCACGGATTTTAATAAGTTAAAACAGCTTAGAACTGCTCGTTAAGAAGAGTGATGCCGTCAATTCTTACATCAAAGTAAGGAGCTGAACGGAACTCTGACTCGTGGAAGTAACCGTCAGCTACAACCTCTGTATCAGGTGTGAATGCCTCGTCGGTATCAACATCAGCCTGATAGCTTGTAAGAGTCTCGCCGCCAACTGTGAAGTTAGCTGTATCAAATACATGAACTTCGCCAGCCTTAAGCTGAGCCTTAACCTCGTCAAGCTTAGCCTGTGTACCCTCTGCAGCAGCCTGCTCGTTAACCTCTGTAAGAACTACTGAAGCAGTGTCGATTGTGCCTGTCCAGTCAGTGTCGATAGCCTGACCGTCAGCAACCTGACCGATGATGTACTTGAAGTACGGAGCCCAGTCAATTCTTGAAGAAACGATGAAGGTGGTAGGACAAGCGTCAACAGTTGAACCGTTGTATGAAACATCGGGGACACCTCTAGTCTCACAAGCGGTAGGAGCGCCCATTGAGTCAGCGTGCTGTGAAATAAGGTCAGCGCCGCCTTCAATAAGAGCTGTTGCAGCTTCCTTCTCAGCGGTTTCGTCATACCATGAGCCTGTAAACTGAACATCCATTACAACATCAGGGCATACGCTCTTAGCGCCGAGATAGAATGAAGTATAACCTGAGATAACTTCTGCATATGTATATGCGCCGACATAACCCATCTTAGGAACATCACCATTAAGGTCGCCTGCTTCCTTCATCTCATTGAGCTTGAGACCTGCAGCAACACCTGCAAGATATCTGCCCTCATAGATTGAAGCGAAAGCATTGTGGTAGTTAGCAAGGTTCTCGGTATGAGCCTTTGTACCTGTTGCGTGGCAGAACTGAACCTCAGGGAATTCCTTAGCAGCCTGAATCATAAAGTCCTCATGACCGAAGCTGTCAGCGAATACGATATTACAGCCCTGGTCAACGCAGTCAGCAGCAGCGTCATAACACTCGCTGCCCTCAGGAATATTTGTCTTGAGAACATACTCAACGCCGAGCTCCTCACAAGCAGCCTTTGCGCCGTTGATGAAGTTAAGGTCATAAGTTGAGTTCTCATCATGTAAGCAGATGAAACCAATCTTTACCTTACTGCTGTCATCACCGTTATCCGTCTTACCTGAGCAGCCTGCAAATACAGCAGCTACGAGGAGAACGGAAAGAAGAACTGCAAGAAGTTTCTTTGAAAATTTCATTTCTTTTTCCTCCGAAAAATATTTTTATTAAAAGGCTTACGCCTGATAACCAAAAAACAAAAAGCGTTAATCTCTGAAAACAACTGAGCCTGTGTTATGGTCCATACTCTCTACAATCGCAAGGGACTCAACCTTAATGCCCTTTTCTCTGAGCTTGTCCCCGCCGTGCTGAAAGCCCTTTTCAATTACTGCACCGCAGCCCGCAAGGGAAGCGCCGCTCTCCTCAACAAGCGCAATAAGACCGTTTAAGGCATTGCCGATTGCGAGGAAATCGTCGATGATAAGCACTCTGTCATTTTCGTCAAGAAAACGCTTTGATACAATTATGTCATATGTTTTACCGTGAGTGAAGGACTCAACCTTTGAGGTATACACTTCACCTGCGATATTCTTTGTCTTACTCTTCTTGGCAAATACAAGCGGACAACCGAATTCCTGTGCGACAAGCGCACCTATTGCTATACCCGAGGACTCGATTGTCAGAATCTTATTAACTCCGTCATCCTTGAAAAGCCTGTGGAATTCCTTTGCAATCTCCATCATAAACGGAATATCAATTCTGTGGTTAAGGAAGCCGTCAACCTTGAGGATATTACCCTCATAGACCTCTCCCTCAGCTAAGATTTTCTGCTTTAATAAATCCATAAAATAACCTGCCGAAAAAAAGATATATTTTAAGACAGGACTATATTATAACAACTCGGCAAAATTTGCAATATTATTCTATCTTTTGACACCAAATTTTAATAATTTGAATTTTGACTTGGCGCGAATTTCAAATAATGAGTTTATTTAAAGCAGTGCTTTGTGAAAAACTAACAATTACACGGCAAATTGTAAAGCAAATCACTTTACAAAGTTTTGAAATAATTATGGACTGTAACGGATAAATATGGTAAAATCAAAGTAATTTAATAAAGGGGTGAGAAAGTGGATAACAAAAAGATTGCAGGGATTATTGTACTGCTTATTGCTTTTATATTCATAATGGCAGGACTTATCGGCATATCGGGTCATCTGCCCTTTATCGGCAAAGCGCTTATGCTGATATTCTCGGTAATTCTGATTGTCGGAATACTTGCCGTATTCATTTATGCAGGAAAGAGGAAAGGAAAATGAAAATACTTGTAAGCGCATGCCTGCTTGGTGAAAACTGCAAATATAACGGCGGCAACAATAAAAATGAAGATGTAATAAAACTCGGTAACAAGCACACGCTTGTACCCGTTTGTCCCGAATGTTTTGCAGGGCTGTCAATTCCGAGAGTGCCAAGCGAGATAAAGGACGGCAGGGTCTTTTCAAAGGAAGGCAAGGATGTTTCTGCAGAATTTTATGACGGCGCTGAAAAAACTCTCTATATTGCGGAGGAAACAGGCTGTCAGCTTGCAGTGCTTAAAGAAAGAAGCCCGTCCTGCGGCTTCGGCGAAATCTACGACGGGAGCTTCACGGGTACACTTAAAAGAGGAAACGGCATAACAGCTCAGCTTCTGTCGGACCACGGAATTACGGTAATAGGTGAAAGCAAGCTTTGGAAAATTGAAGATTATCAATAAAGAATGCGGAGGCAGAGCCTCCGCATTCTTATTGCGTACTAATTTGTAATATTTATCTGATTTGAATATGCCGTTTTTAAATTACCGTCGGAATCATAATAATTCACATATCCCCTGACAGCCCAGTTGTAAGACGAAAAGCGTTCAATATCAAGAATATAGAAATCCTCATCCGTATCAAATTTGGAGGTGAGCATTTTATTATTGATAGTTACCGTTCAGTCATCCGGAACAAACACATCGGGCTTGCCGTAGGAAACCGCCATACCCTTTGAAACGACGGTGCAGCCGTCAGGCGCGTCATATGCCATAATAAACACGCCTACATTATTGACGCTGTCCGCATCAAAGCTCATATTTACCACCGGCACATCAGCCCTTGCAACAGGCTTATCGGGAAGCTTATCCCTGTCAATCGTCCTGTCGTATTCAGCGCTCAGAGTTACATCGCTGCCGGAGCGGAGCGCAGAAAGAACGGTATTGTTATCATAGACCCACCTGCCGTTTGTCGCGCCGTAGGAATAAGGTACATCACCGAGAATACCATCAAGCGAGGATATTTCAAGCCATTCCTCAACAGACTTAGTAACCGTACTGCTTACCCATCCGCTGTCATCGGTCAGAATAAGCGTTGCGCTGTCGTTTGCCGTAGCCGGTGAGCCCAACTTGCCGGAGGTCCACGCTCCGTGGATGAAGGGCGAACGCCTTGAATATGAAC
>CADAUV010000038.1 GCA_902791235.1 Oscillospiraceae bacterium | reverse complement strand
AAGGCAATAATAAAATCCGCTGCATACTTGCCGTATTCAGCGGATTTTTTGTTGTTTTAGAGTCAAAAAGACAAAGTCAAAACCTATCCTTCGTTATCGTACCTCGCCTTTAGGCGCGGCTTTATTTTATTTATAAATCATCCGCATCCTGTATCGGCTCGTCGTCGTAGCCGTAGTACATATCCGCGCTGATTCCCGTATAGCTTCCGTCAGGGTCGTATTTAAGCTGCTTCGGGTCAAAATACGATGTCATATCGGGAAACTGATTATTCTTCTTTTTGTTTTCCTTATTCCTTTTCAAATAATTCACCCCTGCAATTATTCTTTGCAGGGGTGTTATTTTTATTATATTTTTTCAACATCAATCTGAGCGATTGTTTTTAAGAATTTCTTTTTTGAGATAAGCTCGCCCATCTCAAAAAAATCCTCCATATTCAGATTGAAATTATTTACAAAAATCGGAATTTCGTCATATCCGACATCAATGTGCATTATATGCGCGTCGCGGATAATCTGTTCGGGAGTACAGGTGTTAAGGTCATAATGCTTTTTAACGGCGACCTCGCGGTTTTTTATATACTCAAGAGTAACATTCCTTGACGACTTTGAAACGGAGATATACTGCTCCTCGTCTTTTGAAAGCGCAAGCGCCATATTCATCTGAGCCACAGCCTTGCACGCGCCGGAATTTAGGAAGAATTCATTGATGAAAATTGACTCGAGCTTGCTTGTGTCATCGGGTACTATGATTGCAAGGATGTACTTACTGGGCTTTTTGCCGTAGAGCTTTTTCATAAACTCCTTGAAATAGTACTGCGACTCCGCAATCTTTTCCGCGAAGCAGTGATAAAACGGAATGTTAGGAGCAGGCGTGATTCCCGGCATTTCAAAGACATGAAATTCATCCGTTTCCCTGTCCTTGACAAGTATATCCGTGTTTGTAATTATCATAGGTATTGTCTTTGCCACACACTCACCTCGTGTATTTTACTAAAAATATTTTACTACATAATATATTTTAAATCAATATTATTTATTTTTTTAAAAAATATAGTGCATTATTGCTCAATATATGTTACAATAATACTACATCTTGATTAAATTACAAGAGAGGGGAATTAAAATGGCTGATAATAATGAAATTGATGATATCATAAATGAAGTCAGAGCAAAGAAGGAGAGGCTTGATAACGGCGAAAATCCGTTTGCGGAAATTGCTGAGGAAAAGCCGGAGGTAACTGAGGATGAATTCACTATTAACATTTCTGAAAAATCCGACGGGGACACTGAAGAGCCGCCTGTTCAAAGCGACGATGAAGCTGATGTACAGGCTGACGAAGAGCCTGCTCCTGAAGAGGAAACAGCGCAAAGCGAAGAAAGCTTTGTAATAAATGATGATACGGAGGAAAAGGTTTTGGAGCCTGAACTTAACGAAGAAATGATGGACGAGAGCTTTGGTGACGAGCTTGACGAAGAGGCAGAGGCTAAGGCTAAGAAAAAGAAGACAATAATTGTATGTGCCTGCGTTGCGCTTATTGTGATAATTGCAGTTGTGCTTGCGTTTGTTTTAAATAAGCCTGAACCTGAGCCTGTAACCACCACGGAGGCTACAACCGTTACAACGACCGAGGCACCTAAACCGATTGTAAATCCGCTTACGGGTGAAGCTGATTATAACACTGACGCAGTGGGCAAAAGACCCGTTGCGATTGTAGTTGAGAATTCACCTGCGGCAAGACCTCAGTGGGGCATTAACGACTCCGAGCACGCACCTGATATAATCCTTGAGGGTGAGGTTGAAGGCGGTATTACCCGTATGCTCTGGTTCTACGCCGATTATACGGCAGTGGCTGCAGAGGTCGGTCCTATCCGCAGCGCAAGACCTCCGTTTGTAAGGTTCTCGGAGCGCTTTGACTCAATATTCATCCATTGGGGTATGAGTAATACGACAGGGGACTACATCGGCGCAGATTCAGTATTCATTGACGACGATGTTGACCATATCAATCAGATGTCCTACAATGACAGTGTGGGTCTTTTCGGCAGGGATTATAACGGCAAGTCGGGCGAGCATACCGGTATTGTTCACGGCGACAAGGTTGCTGCGGCAATCGAGGCTGCCGAATTCAGAACCGACGCTGAGAATTATACCAAGTTTAATTTTTACGACAAGGCGCAGAAGGTAAGCGACACCGCCTGCAGCTCTGTTACACTTACATATTCAAGCCGTTCAAATTCAACTTCATGGTCATATAATGAGAGCGACGGCAAGTATCATTCAAGCGCTTACGGCACCGATGTCGCAAGGGATAATCTCCTTGTTCTCTTCGATAATACCGAGTACATTGCCAAGTCAAATTACAAGGGCTCGGGCAGCTCTGAGATTTACTGCAACTACAACTTTGACGGCGGCAGCGGTAAGTACATTTCAAACGGCACCGTAATCGACATCACATGGGAGGATAATGACGGTACTATTATTCTCAAGGATGAAAACGGTAAGGCACTTTCACTTAATCCCGGTAAAATCTGGATTGGCTGGGGCTCGGCTAACAACGGCGGCTCAGTTACGGTTGAATAAAGTAAAAGGAAGCGGATTAACCGCTTCCTTTTTTCATATAATTTACAGGTGATTATATGAAAAAAAGCGGCGCTTTATTCTTTGTTATTTTTTTGCTTTCTGCAGTATTTGTCGGTTTTGCTCCTGCGAGCGTGCAGGGCGCTTATGAGGGCTTGCGCCTTGCGTGCGATACCGTTGTGCCGAGCCTGCTTCCTATGCTGATACTCTTTTTAATTTTGATGAAAAGTGAAGCGCTGACATTTATTACAAGGCTTTTCGGATGGATTGCGGTAAGGCTTTTCAATCTCCCTGCCGTTTGTACCCCTGCGATAATCACGGGACTTGCAGGGGGCTATCCGACGGGCGCTCTGATGACGCTCGAGCTTTACAGCTCTGACGAGATTGACGGCGCACAGGCAGAGCGGCTTATGTGCTTTAACTTTTGCGGCGGCGTAGGATTTATTGTAACAGCTCTCGGAAGCGCAAGGCTTGGCAGCACCCGTCTCGGGGCAGTGCTTTATTTTTCAAATCTGACAGCTTCGCTTGTCATAGGCTTTCTGCTGTCCTTTACGGAGAAGAGGGGGAATATGCCCGTCTGCGCGCTGAGAGCCTCAATGCCGATTCCCGACGCCCTTGTTTCCTCGGTTAACAGCGCAGTGAAAAGCGTTATTAGCCTGACGGCGTATATAATGCTTTTTTCGGGTTTTCTATGCTTGCTGCCGAGTGTGAAATATCTTGTGCCGATATTTGAAATAACAAGCGGCGTTTGCGGCAAAGAAAGCTTTTCTGCGGAGCTTTTAAGCGCTTATCTTGCCTTTGGCGGACTTTGCGTACATTTACAGCTTCTTCCCGTTATCAGAAAATTCCATATGAGCTATCTGAAATTTCTTTTCTTCCGCCTGCTCTGCTCGGCGCTCTCCGCTCTTGCTTGCAGGGCGCTTCTGCTCTTTATTCCCGTTACTCAGAGCGTTTTTTCAAATGAAAGCATAAAAGCCGCAAAGCTCACGGGCGTCAGCCCTGCAATGTCGTTTCTTCTCGTGCTTGGCGGCGCGCTTTTCTTTTCCGACCTTGCCTCACGCAGAATAATACATAGCCGCTAAATATTGATTTATCCTTTGCGGTATGGTAAAATTATTTTAAGAAATGAGGTGAGCGGCTTGAAAAAATACGGCGCAGGCGCATGCACATTCGGTATATTTATGAACTTTGCGCTTTTTGCCGCCAAGCTTTATGTCGCTCTCAGTGCCAACTCTCTTTCCGTTTACTGCGATTCGGTGAATAATCTTCTTGATGTTATTTCCTGCGTTCTCGGTCTTGTCGCCTTCATTCTTTGCACAAGGCTTGATGACAGGCAGGCACAAAGATTGCAGAGCCTTTGCACCTTTGTTATCGGGTTGATTATTACACTTACGGGTGTGTATTTTATCTACAACGGTATTCAGCGCACGCTTTATCCCGCGCCGATTACATACTCGATTATCTATGTAAAAATGCTTACGGTAACAATTCCTGCGAAGGCGCTTATGGCGTATGTTTATCGCAGGCTTAACCGCGGTATTGACACATCGGTGTTAAAGGCGCTTTTGTTAGACAGCCTGCTTGACTGTGCTATCACGGCGTTTGCCCTTATCGGACTTCTTCTTGTTCCGAAGGCGGGCTTCGCGCTCGATGGAGCTTTTGCAATATCGCTCGGCGGCGTTATTACGGTTACAGCGGTTTCTTCAACGCTGAAAGAGGCGCGGCATTTAATTAATGACTGAGGAGGTTATTATGGCAGAAAAGGTAAAAAAAAGCAGGGGTAAAAAGGCGCTGAAGGTTATACTTATTATAGTGCTTGTTATTGCGCTTCTTGTCTGTGCCTGCGGTGTAGTTAATCAGATTGCGGCTTCGTCGCATAAAAATCTTGCTAAGTCGCTTGAGGCTGTTTCGTATGAGAATCAGCTTGTCCCCGAGCTTGACAGGAACGGTAATTATACCTTTGTTACCGACGGTGATTTCAAGGTTATGCAGCTTACCGATATTCATATCGGAGCAGGCTTTATGTCAACGCAGAAGGATAATATGGCGATTAACGCAGTGTCGTCAATGATAAGGGCTGAGAAGCCCGACCTTGTTTGTATTTCGGGTGATATCGGATATCCTGTTCCGTTTCAGTCAGGTACTATCAACAATAAGTCGGACGCAGTGATTTTCGCTGAAATGATGGAAGCCCTCGGCGTTTACTGGGCGCCCGTATTCGGTAATCACGATACGGAGTCCTTCTCGCTCTATGACCGTGAGGACATAGGTGAAATTTACGAAAGCGAGGAGTATCCCCACTGTCTTTTCCAAGCGGGACCTGAGGACATTTACGGCGTGGGAAACTATGTTATAAATGTAAAAAATACAAAGGGTGAAATCACGCAGAGCATCTTTATGATGGACTCGAATGATTATACGAGCAATTCGATATTAAGCTCGCTGAGCTGGGATTACGATTGTATTCACACCGACCAGATTGAGTGGTACAAGAGCACGGTTGACAGTCTTACAGCGGAAAACGGAGGAACAGTCCCCAAGTCGATTGTTTTCTTCCATATTCCGCTTATTGAGGTCAAGGACGCGTGGTATGAGTACCGTGATAACGGCTATCAGGATACGGAGAATGTTCAGTATATTTACGGTAAAGCAGGCGAGGGCGAAGGCGATATTATGACGGGCCTCGGCGTTGAGGATACGGCGGTTGTATTCTGTTCTGAGCATAATAACGGCTTCTTCGATGCACTTGCCGAAAAGGGCTCGACTCAGGCGATGTTCTTCGGCCACGACCATCTTAACACCTTTTCGATTTACTACAAGGGTATCCGTATGACATACGGATATTCGGTTGACTATCTTGCGTACAAGGGTATTTCAACCATAGGAAGTCAGAGGGGCTGTACGATGATTACGGTTAAGCCCGACGGCTCAATTGATGTTACGCCTGAAAATTATTATCAGGATAAATATGTTTCGGCAGTACCAAAGGAAGAGGTTACAATGCAGGAATATACCCATTAAAACGCAAAAAAAATTCCCCACACAGTGTTTGAAACGCTGTGTGGGGTTCTTTTTATTATCTTATTTGTTTATTGCAAGATAGAGTGAGGAGGTGTCAACATTTGTGTTGTCAACATACCAGCTGCTGCCAATCTTTACAACATAAACCGGAAGCTCTGCTACGACTGTGCCGTCTGCAAGCGTAACCTGAATGTTACATTCGGAAACGGCTGTGATAGCGTCGGTGCTGTCGAGCTTTTCAAATGCGGAAACCATTGCTTCCTTCTTCTCGTCGTCAAGGTTAAAGGCGGATGCCTTAGCCTCGCCGCTTGTTGCAAGAGGAGTAATTCTTTCTTTAAGAGCTGATTTGTATGCTTCAACATCGTCAACTGCTTTTATATCGGTTACTGCCGTGGTGAAGGTGTAATCCATTCCGTACATCTCCTGATACTTACCTGTGATTGCCTGCTGAACTACGGTCTTATTATCCTGACCAAGCTCCTCTTCAGCGCCTGCAACCTCCATACCGTATCTTGAAACATTCGACTCGAATACGCCGAACATAAACTCGGTATCCATATACTCATCGCCGTAACGCGCCTTTCTTTCCTGCGCAAGCTTCTCAAAATAATTTGAGAAAATGCTGTCGTAGTCGTCCCAGCCGTATGTCGTGATAAGCTCAACATAGTAGCGATACATTTCGTCGTAAAGCGGATTTTTTATCTCAGCTTCCTCATCGGTGCTTGCAAACTCCCTTTGCTTAACATCCTCGCCGTCGTTGATGTAGGGAGCCATATAAGCGTTTGTGATGAAGGTGCCGTATTTCTGATTTTTTGAAACAAGCGTCTGCTTGTAAGCGTTATAGCCGTCAGCATTCTGTACGATTGTATCAACATAGAACTGAGCGGTCTTTTCATCGCTGAAGCCTGTGTACTTAGTCTTTACGGAAAAAACGGTGAGCACAACAAGCACAACTGCAACAACAACTATTGCAACGCCTGCGTATACCCCGGGCTTAAAGCCGGATTTCTTTTCATTAATATCCTTAGCCATTATAAACCCTCCTTATTCTGCCTCGGACTCAATCGAGTCTTCAATAGCTTCTTCTTCACCGTTTTCTGCGTTTTCAGCCTCCCTCTTGGCAACGAGGGCAGCGGTGATTCTTTCCTTCTTCTCGCCAACCATATCGTAGAAGAGAATCGGTACGAACTGAAGCACTACGAAGATAGCGGGAATAATTGTGTAAATTGCGAGGAACTTTGTAAGTACAGGGTCTGTCTGGTCCGCGTAAGCGATGTTCGGGTCTTGTGAAATCTTGTAGCCCGACCATGTATAAACGAGAAGCGGAGCAAGCCATTTTGTACCTGCCGACGCAATCTTGGAGAAAAGTCCGTAGCCTGCGTATGCAAGTCCCTCCTGCCTTTTGCCTGTCTTATATTCCATTTCGTCGATACAGTCGGCAATCATTATGTTAGGAGTAACATTGGTGTTACCGTGCTGAATACCGCAGAAGAAATTGAGAATTAAGAACGGAATAATAAGATTTGAGTTAAAGCCGATGCCCCTTGACACGAAGAAGAGTATCGTAAGGGCTGACGCGCCGTAAACGCAGAAGAGTATGTAAGTCCTCTTTGTTGAAAACTTCTTAAGCACGAAGTTTACGAGAAGCGTACCTACCGCAGTACCGATACCCATGGGAAGCATAAGCGCAAGCTTGAGTCCCTTTGAGCCGAGAAGGTAGATTGCGATGTAAAGTGAAACCGTGCCGTAAACGCCCCTGCCGAAGCCGAAGAGCTTTGTAAGCGATACCATAAGAAGATTCTTGTTTGTAAATACAAGCTTGATAGAATCTCTGAGCGATACCTTTTCATTCGTGTAAGGTACGCGCTCCTTGTTATTTGCAAAGAATATCATTACAAATATAATCATTCCGAGCGCGCATATAGCGGTAGAGATTATGAGGTCAATACCCTGACCCTCGGCGTTCTTGTACTGCTGCTGTCCCATTATAGCTTTCATAATAGCGGGAACAACAATGATTACAACCTGACCGCCTGACTGACCTACCGAACGAAGGAAGGAGGCGATTGAGATTGCGCTTGAACGCTCGCTCGGGTTTGGCGAGCAGAGTGCGCCGAAGCAGTTTGCAGGCGACTCAACCGCACACGAAATTGCGGTGTAAAGTGCATAGATAATGAACATCCATACGGAAGCAACAACATATGAGGTGGTGTTCGGTGCAACGAAAACGAGCATTGCAATAATTGCAAGCGGAATTGCGCCGAAGCCGACCCACGGCTTAACCTTGCCGAGCGGTGTCCTCGTCCTGTCGACAAGCACGCCGATAATCAGCTCCATAACTGCGCCGACGAATCCGGCAACACCAAATACATTAGGTATTACGCTCGCAATCTGAGCTGAATCAACCTTGCCTTTAAACGCGAAGTCAGCGAAGAAGGTCATCGTGTAATCGGGCATCCAGCCTGTGAGCAGCGCAACGCCGAACAGACCGATACCGAAGGTGACAATCTCCGAGGGCTTCATAAACTTCTTTTGTTCTTTTTTAACATCTGTAGCCATAAAGAACCCCCTTTAAAATATTTTTCAATTAATTATATCACTAATTATTTTGTATGACAATATTATTTTCATATTAACAGAGGATAAAATTCTTGTTTTTTGGTTTACAAGGCGGCTGCATAATGGTATAATAGCATTATTCTAAACGGTATTACGGAGTATGTTATGAACGACGATGTTGAAAAGATACTTGTGAGCGAGCAGGAATTAAGCTCGATTGCTCACAGGCTCGGAGAACAGATAACAAGGGATTTTGAAGGCAAAAGGCTTCTGGTGGTCGGTGTTCTCAAAGGCTCAATATATTTTCTTACTGACCTTTCACGCTATATCGACCTGCCTTGCAAGCTCGATTTTATCCAGGCTTCAAGCTATTATGACGGCACGGAGTCAACGGGTGAAATCATGATTGTAAAGGATATTCAGGAGAAGGACCTCTCGGAGTTTGATGTGCTTCTCGTGGAGGATATTCTCGACACGGGCAACACACTCAAGTATATTAAGGATATGCTTGAAAAGAGAAAGCCGCGTTCAATCTCAATTGTAACCCTTCTTGACAAGCCCGCAAGGCGTGTTGCGGAGGTCAGCGCTGACTATGTGGGCGTTGATGTGCCAAACGAATTCGTTGTGGGTTACGGTCTTGACTATAACCAGTATTACAGAAATCTGCCCTATATCGGCGTGCTTCGCCGCGAGGTTTACGAGGGCAAATAATTTAATAACAAACTGCTTTACGGTGCCGTGAAAACGGCTTAATAGGGAATCGGGTGAGAATCCCGAGCAACCGCCATTACCGTATCTGATGAGAGGCTTTGCATCGCCATTGGGAAACTGAGAAGGCGCAAAGCGGCGCGTGTGAAACGCGCTATATTCACAAGTCGGGAGACCTGCCGTGGGGTAACAATCGCTTTTGGGCAAGTGGGAAAGCAGGGATTGATATACCAAGGGATAATTGCGTCCGTTTCCTCTGCCTTAAAGCAGGGGATTTTTTTATGAGAAAATTTACGGTATTTCTGCTCAGTATTCTTCTTTCTGTAAGCTTTACCGCCTGTTCGATTACAGGCGTTGATGATTATGACAAGACGACGCAGCTACATTCCGTTACAGCCGCAAAAACCAAGGCTGAAGAAAAAACGGACGCCACCGAAAAAAGCACTGAAAAAAGCACTGAAAAAAGCACTGAAAAGGAATCGGGCACTACTAAAAAGCCCGAAAATACAACGGGTAAAAAAGCGGACGAGCCTGCAGGCGCTCAGGAGAGCGCGACAACTGCGAAGTCCACGACTAAAAAGCAGGCGCAGAGCATAAACTGCACGGTGATGATTGAATATACAAAAATTCTTGACCATCTCGACAGGCTCGACAACAGCCACCGCGCTCTTATAAATGAAAGCGGAATTGTTCTTTCACAGACAAGCGTAACCGTAAAGGAGGGCGAGAGCGTTTACGACGCGCTTAAAAAGGCGTGCGAGGCAGGCGGAGTTTATATAAATTCAAAAAGCACGGGTTACGGAATTTACATAGCGGGCTTTGACGGCATTGACGAGAAGGACTGCGGCTCGGGCAGCGGCTGGCTTTACAGCGTTAACGGCAGCTTCCCCGGTAAATCCTGCGATAAATACATACTGAACGACGGCGACAGGGTGGTTTTCAGCTACACCTGTTAATAATAAAAAAGGAGAATTATTATGAAAAAAATTATCTCTGCAGTGCTTGCACTGTGTATGGTGATGTCCTTTGGCATTACTGCCTTCGGCGAAACGAAGGAGCATGTTAAAAAGGTGCTTGACACCTCGGTTACCTATGCCCTTGACGGCAATTACGGTAAGAACGGTTACACCGTTTCAAATTCAAAGTATTTTGAAATGCTCGTAAAGTCGGGCAGGGATGTAAGCGAGTATAAGGACGCTTATTTCAAGAGCGTTAAAGCTTCGCTTGACACCGAAAATTCCTCGATGGATGAGCTTGTGCAGATTGCCGCCGTGCTTTGCGCTCTTGACGAGTATCCTGAGGAGCTTTCAAAAGAAGCTCTTACGGCAGCTTTAAAGGATAGCAGCCCTGTGATTAGCTCGCCGTACAATTATGTTCAGGCGATTTCGGTATGCTGTAAGCTCGGACTTGAGGATACCGCAAAGGCATATGCAGACGAGCTTTGCAAGCTTTATCAGAAGGGCGTCGGCGCTGTGTACTGGGGTAGTCCCGATTATATGTCCGCTGATGATATAGCGATGTTCCTTCTTGCGCTTGCGCCTCTTGAGGAGGATTACGCGGAATATATAAGCGACGCCGTTGATGTTCTTGAGAAAACATATTATTCAAAGGACGGATATATCAGCATTTATACGGGTGCGAATACCGACTCGACTGCGCTTGTGCTTGCCGCTTATTCGGCGCTTGGCTATGAGGAGAAAGCCGACGCCGCATATAAAATGCTTGTTGATAATTTTTACGATAAAAGCACGGGCGGTTTTAAAGCGGATTATGACAGCTATTATTCAACCGCAGACGCTATTATCGGACTTGAGTACTATTATGCTTTAGTCGAGGCTACGGGCAACGGCTGGTATTATCTTGACGGCAAGTGGTATTATCTTATCAAGGGAGCCGAGCAGACGGGCTGGCAGGAAATTGACGGCAAATGGTATTATTTTAACGACAGCGGCGAAATGCAGACGGGCTGGATTAAATCACCCGGTTCAGGTAAGTGGTTTTACCTCAGACCGTCGGGCGCAATGGCGACAGGCTGGATTAAATCACCGGGCTCGGGCAAGTGGTTTTACCTCAAGCCGTCAGGCGCAATGGCAACAGGCTGGCAGAAAGTTAACGGCAAGTGGTACTATCTTAAAGAGTCAGGCGCTATGTCTACGGGATGGGTTAAGGTAAGCGGTAAATGGTATTACCTTAATGAAAACGGCGCAATGAGAACGGCAAATCTTACATATAAAGGCAAGGTTTACAGATTTAATTCATCGGGTGCCTGCCTTAATCCGTAAATAAAAATGCTATACCGAAGAACTCTTCGGTATAGCATTTTCTTATGTGTGATATAATTTGCGGTTATTGTTCTTACTCGTCATCCGAGGAGAGCTTGAGGACTGCGAGGAACGCCTCCTGCGGTACCTCGACGGTGCCGAACTGGCGCATACGCTTTTTACCCTCTTTCTGCTTTTCAAGAAGCTTCTTCTTTCTTGTTACATCGCCGCCGTAGCATTTTGCGAGCACATCCTTGCGAAGCGCCTTGACGGTTTCCCTTGCGATAACCTTGCCGCCTATTGCAACCTGAATGGGTATTTCAAAGAGGTGTCTTGGTATGTGCTTTTTAAGCTGTTCCGCAATTCGTCTTGCCCTTGCGTATGCCTTCTCCTTGTGTATAATGAAGGAGAGAGCGTCAATGATATCGCCGTTTAAAAGCACATCAACCTTGACAAGCTCGCTTCTGCGGTAATCAGCAATCTCGTAGTCAAACGAGGCGTAACCCCTTGTTCTCGATTTGAGCGCGTCAAAGAAGTCGTAGATAATCTCATTTAAGGGAAGCTCGTAGTGAATGTCGACACGCTCGGGCGTGATATAATTCATATCCCTGAACACGCCGCGGCGCTCCTGACACATATCCATAATTGTGCCGACAAATTCGCTCGGAACATAGATATGCGCGTCGGCAAACGGCTCCTCGCAGTAGTCGATATACGCAGGGTCGGGATAGTTTGTCGGGTTGTCGATTTCAACCATCGTGCCGTCGGTGAGATAGATTTTGTAAACAACGCTCGGCACAGTGGTAATAAGGTCAAGTCCGTATTCTCTTTCAAGCCTTTCCTCAATTATTTCAAGGTGCAAAAGACCTAAAAAGCCGCAACGAAAGCCGAAGCCGAGCGCGCCCGAGGTTTCGGGCTCGTAGGAGAGCGAGGCATCGTTTAACTGAAGCTTTTCAAGTGCGTCGCGAAGCGCCTCATAGTCTGCGCCGTCAGCCGGATAAACGCCGCAGAACACCATCGGATTAACCTTTCTGTATCCGGGGAGAGCGTCGGGCGCCGGGCGGTTTGCAAGGGTTACGGTGTCGCCGACTCTTGCGTCGCTCACGGTTTTGATTGAGGCGGTGATATAGCCAACCTCGCCTGCGCACAGCTCGTCGGTTTTCTCCATAGAGGTGGCGCGCATATATCCGACCTCGACAACAGTAAATTCAGCGCCTGTCGCCATCATTCTCATAGTGTCGCCGGCTTTGATTTTACCGTCCATTATTCTTACATATACGATAACGCCGCGGTAGGAATCGTAGATTGAATCAAAGATGAGCGCTTTGAGCGGCTTGTCGTTGTCGCCTGTCGGAGGGTGAACCTCGTTTACAATATACTCGAGTACCTCCTCGACATTTTCACCCGTCTTTGCGCTTACTCGCGGCGCGTCCATACAGGGTATGCCGATAACCTCCTCGACTTCCTCAGCCGCTTTTTCGGGGTCGGCTGCAGGCAGGTCGATTTTGTTTATAACGGGGAGAATATCGAGGTCGTGGTCAAGCGCAAGATAGGTGTTTGCAAGCGTCTGAGCCTCAACGCCCTGCGAGGCGTCAACAATTAAAATTGCGCCCTCGCACGCTGCAAGCGAACGCGAAACCTCATAATTAAAGTCAACATGACCCGGAGTGTCGATGAGGTTGAACTCGTAGTTCTCGCCGTTTTTTGCCGTGTAATCGAGCTTTACGGCGTGCGCCTTTATCGTGATTCCTCTTTCGCGCTCGAGGTCCATATCGTCAAGTATCTGTTCCTGCATATCGCGCTTTGCAACAGAGCTTGTAAGCTCCAGAAGCCTGTCGGCAAGGGTGGACTTGCCGTGGTCGATATGCGCAATTATTGAAAAGTTCCTGATGTTTTCTTTTTTTACTGCCAATGTTATTCTCCCAAATCAGTGTTTTTTGACTGCTTCTTAATTTTCTTAACGGTTTTGATTTCATCCCTCGATTTACCGAAGCTTGTGAAGGTCTTGCAGATTGCTCTTTTAAGATAGTAAAAGCCGAGAAGCCACGGCTTTTTTTCAAGCACGGGATAGGTGCGCACCATAAATTCCTTTTTCGGAAAATATCTTGAAAGCGCGTAAAGGATAAGCGAATCCGAGTTATGCTCCTCCTGAAAATTTTTAAAAAGAAGCTCCTTGCCGTGAATACCGCTTCCGAAAATTCCGAAGCTCATATACTTGTTGAAAAATTCAATCTGCGAATCGGTGAAGCCGTCGCCCTCGAACATTGCAAGGCTGAGAGCCCTGACCTCTTTCTCAAAAGCGGTAAGCTCCATTTCCTCAAGCTTTTTATCTATATACTCTTTGTCAAGCTCAAGCTTTTTCAGCATCAGGTAGGTATCCGAAAGAAATCTTACGCCGAAGCCGCCGAGAATATAATGCTTGTACATATGCGCGACGGAATGAAGGTACAAATCATTATCGCTCATTTTAAGCCTGCATTTGCTGTTGCCGTCGGGCAGTGCGTTCTCCCACACGAAGCTGAAATCGGGAGTGAAGCCGAAATCGTTGAAAAAGAGCTGTCTGTGGAATTCAAAGCTGTAGTAAGGCTTCTTGAAAAAGTCGTCGGAGTTATCGCTCCAAGCCTCGAGTGAGTAGCCGTTTTCACGCATAATTTCAAGCAGGCTCTCGCGTCCGCTTTGGTCGTAGAGTATGTCAACATCGCTCATCTGGCGCATACTCTCCTTGGGATAAAGAGCGCGCAGCAGGCTTCCTTTAAGAAGCATATATCTTACGCCCTTTTCCTCAAGCTCCTCACTGAGAAGCTCAAGCTCGCTTTTAACGGCAATCATACGGATAAGCTCGCTGTTAAGGAATTTTTCAAGCCTGCAGCAGTCGGCTTCGCTCAGCCTGCTTTTGTCAATAACAGGGGCAATAAGCGAGTATGCCTGCTGTCTGTTTGCAAGTGAAATGAGCTTATCCCAGCTTATTTCCGCGTCAGGCTCCGGTAAAGCTTCGCCCGTAACAGCACAGCGAATCATTATTAAAAGATATTCAGTTTCTCTGTCTTTAAGGCTCAGCTTAAGCATATTATTCCTCTATCAGTTTTTTCTCTCTTAAAAGGTCGAGTATTTCACGCACATCCGCCCTTATTACATCCTCGGGCGCGTCGTATTTTTCGAGCATTGCGGCAACAATACTATCCTCGGTCTGCTCTGTTTTAAGGAGCTCAAAGATGTACGCCGCTGTGGAGTTGTTCTTTATAATCCCCTTAAAAGTTTTCGTCGCCTTGCCCGTTGCAATGGCGAAGTTTTCACCGTCGATGGTATTTGTTACCATACCCTTTATCAGTTTCATTTTAACACCTCTTGTTAAAGTCTGTTATTCGTTTTAAACCTGCCGCTCTCTTGTCAGGAGGCAGACTGCCTCAACATGGGGCGTGCGCGGGAACATATCAACAGCGTGAAGCCTTTGCGCCTTATAGCCCTTTTTATCGAGTATTTCAAGGTCGCGCGCAAGGGTCGACGCGTCGCAGGAAATATAGATAAGCTTTTTCGGCGACATCATCTTTATCGTATCAAGAAGCGCGCTGTCGCATCCTTTGCGCGGCGGGTCAACGATTATCACATCGGGCTTGACGCCCTGCTTTTCGAGAAGCCTTGCGCCCTCAGCGGCGTCCGTACAGTAAAACTGCGCGTTGGTTATACCGTTAAGCTCTGCGTTGATTTTCGCATTTTTTATTGCGCTTTCAACAATTTCAATTCCTATTACATTTTTCACCCTGTCGGCAAAGCTCAGCCCTATCGTGCCAACGCCGCAGTAAAGGTCAAGCAGCGTTTCGCCGCCCGTGAAGTCGGCAAGCTCACCTGCAAGGCTGTAAAGCTTTTCGCACTGGTCGTGGTTTACCTGATAAAATGAGTTTGGGGAAAGCGCGAATTTTTTATTCAGCAGTGTATCTGTGATGTACTCGCTGCCGTGGATTATCTCCGTTTTGTCGGAAAGGATTACATTTGTTTTCTGTGTGTTGTAATTCACCGCGGCGCATTTAAGGCTTTCGCCAAGCTGTTGCTCAAGCGCGTTTATGAGAAAGTCTGCACCGATGAGCTTGTCGGAATTGATAACCGCACAAGCCATAAGCTCGCCGCTGCCGACAGCCTTTCTGAAATATATGTGCCTTAAATATCCCTTGCCCGTATTTTCGTCGTAGGAGGTTAAGCTGAATTTTTCGCACCATTTTTCAAATGCTTTAAGCCCTTTTGCGAATTCCCCGGGCTGTAACATGCAGTCGTCGCAGGGGACAATTCTGTGGCTCTTGTAGGCGTAAAAGCCTGTTTTCATCACGCCGTTTTCAATCCTTACGGGATACTGCGCCTTGTTACGGTAGCGCCCGATATTATCGGCGCCGATTATGCTTTCAACAGGGATGTCAAGATGACCTATGCGCCTGACAGCGTCCTGCACTCTCGCTTTTTTATATTCAAGCTCGGCGCTGTAATCCATATTGCGAAAGGAGCAGCCGCCGCAGGAAATAAAGCATTTGCAGTCGCTTTCCGTTCTGCTCTCGCCCGGGCTGACAATTTCGGTGAGCTTACCCACCGCATAGTGCTTTGAAACCTTAATTATATGTGCGTTGATGGTATCGCCCGGAACTGTTGCGTAGACGAATACAGCCATATTGTCGTAATGCCCGATGCCGCTTCCCTCGGAGGTTACGGATTCAATTTTAAGACATATATCGTCATTTTTCCTCAGTGGCATAAAATCCTCCGTTTTGCAATACCGTAAAATTTACCAATTTATATAATAGCATATTATAATTAAATAATAAAGACATATTTTTAAATATTAATCTTTAAGCGCAAAAAAGGACGGCTGATTGGGGGCACCCGTCGCAAAGAATGTCAGCCCTAAAATCGCCTCTTTTTCGCTATAACTGTATTAAAATTCGGGTTAAGGCGTCAAGCCTTAACCCGAATTTATGCTTTGTTCTAACAAAAA
>CADAUV010000037.1 GCA_902791235.1 Oscillospiraceae bacterium | reverse complement strand
AAAAGTCCATTTGGGCTGGCGCCCTAATGGACTTTTTGAAGCAGTTATGGCGGAAAAGATGTGAGTTTTGGACTAACCTTCGTTACCGCACCTCGCCTTAAAAGACGAAGTACGGCTTTAGTTTTACTTATTTGTTTCCGTTGTGGTTTTTGGTATAGCCTTCTTTCGCGGTTTTTTGGTCTTTTCCTCATAAATCGGAACAACCTCATCAACGGGTCCGCTTGCAATTATCTCACCGTGCTCAAGGAGAATTGCGTTATCGCAAATCGCCTTTACCTGCTCGATATTATGTGATACAAACAGCACGGTTACGCCGTTTTCAAAAAGCGACTGCACCTTTGCAAGACTCTTTTTTCTGAAGCCTGCGTCGCCGACCGAAAGCACCTCGTCAAGTATCAGCACATCGGGCTCAACAGCCGTTGCGATTGAAAAGCCGAGCCTTGCGCGCATACCGCTTGAATAATTCTTGACGGGAACCTCGATGAAATGACCAAGCTCCGAAAACTCAATAATTTCATCAAGCTTGCTCTGAATATATGGCCTGTCATATCCGAGAATTGCGCCGTAGAGAAATATATTTTCCCTTCCCGTATAATTCGGGTCAAAGCCCGCGCCGAGCTCGAGAAGCGGTGCGATAACGCCGCTTTTTTCAATAGTGCCTTCGTTTGGCTTATACACGCCTACGATTGTTTTGAGGAGAGTTGACTTGCCTGCGCCGTTAAGACCCATAATCGCAAGATGCTCGCCCTTTTTAACCTCAATATTAATATTCTTAAGCGCATAAAATTTCTTATACTCAAGCTTACGCGTAATAAGCTTTATTACATATTCCTTGAGGTTGTCCACCTTTTCCTTATTAAGGTTAAAGGTCATGGTAACATTTTTCATTGATATAGCTGTATTTTCATCCATACTGCTTAATCCCCTTTTCTTATCTTCCATGCACCTACGGCGAATATTATCGCAAAAAACAGAACGGCAAATCCCGTTACGCTAAGGCATAAAAGATAATGGTAGATATATTCCATAACCCGCTCGCGCAGATAAAGCGGAAAGATATCAATAGTTTTAAATTTAAAAATAATTAACGCCGTAATCGTAAGGATTATATCGTAAAGCCCTGCCGAAGCGAAAGCGACGCATATCGCCCTGTACGAGCGGTAACGCCTGAACTTGTCGCCGATGAAATACAATACAATGCTGAAAAAGAAAATTGCAAAAATGCTTACGCTCAAAGCAACGGTTGAGCCGACTGAGCCGAGATTGTTAACCGTCCTCAAATCCTCAAGATGAGAAAGCGTGAGCCGATTGTTAACATAATTCTCAAAAGAGCTTTCAACAAGCTCAACCTGTTCCTCGGTGTAATCAACGCCCGCTCTTTCAAGCTTTGCCGAAAAATCCTCGTCAAACGCCTCAACTATATCGTCGACATATTCCTTGTACGAATCCTCGTTATAATGAGCCCTTGCGGAAATGTAAAAGCCGAAGTATGCCTCGCAGCCCTGCTCAAAAAGCCTGTACTGGAGTGCGTCCTCAGTATTCTCTGTATCAAGTCCGTTAAAGGCGTACAAATCATTTGCATACTCTATAACATCCTCACGAAGCGACGATACATATTTATTCGAGGTAAACTTTTCCTCGATGTCGTCAAGCGAGAAAACCTCCGTCTTCATATTAAGCGAAACGGAGAACAGAACAACAGAGGCGAAAAGGAAAAAGGAAAGAATACTGCGAAGCAGCTTAAAACCTTTAGTTTCGGGAGTGTGAACCGCCATTTAATTTACCTCCCCCTGTGCAACAACATAAAGCGCGCTTCCGTATTTATCGGACAGCATCGGATAAATACCCGCAAGCACGAGCGTGTCGCCGTTTTCCGCGGAGGGGTACTCGCCCGTGGCGCCCTCGTAAACATCCGTAACCGAGTATTTAAACTCGCCGTACTCAGTTGTAACCTTTATTTCATCATCAACAGAAATGTACTCAAGCGGTGCAAAATATGTTTCAATATAACCTGCAACATAACTCCTGCCGCCCTCGCCGAAAAGAGAATCCTTAGAGTAAAAGCCTCCGCCCTTTCTCATTGAAGCTCTCTCCGCGCCGTAAAACACAGGCGCATTAAGTCCGACCTCGTCGCACTTAATCACAGCGAGCTTTTTACCTGCCTCAAGGCTTTCAGCCTCAGGCGGCGCCTCAAGGGAATCAGGTGTAAAGCTTTCGTCGAGGGAGATATCGTTAACGCTTCTGCCATAAGCGCTTTCAGCCTTGTGGACATAACTGCTGACCGTCGGCATAGCGAAAAATAAAACAAAAAGCGTTCCTGCGAGAGCGATACCGAGAAATATTAAGATTTTAGAAATATAGGCACCAAAAATATTTTTCTTTTTATGATGTCCTTTTTTCTGTTGCTCACTCATTAATATCAGTCCTCAAAGACAGCTCCTCTTGAGCCGCTTGTAACATGCTGTGCATATCTCTTGAGATAGCCTGTAAGCTCCTGTACGGGCGGATGCCACTTTGCTTTACGCTGTGCAAGCACCTCGTCGGATACATTAACCCTCAGCACTCTTGCAGGGATATCAATTTCAATCTCATCGCCGTCCTCAACAAGAGCGATAGTGCCGCCCACTGCCGCCTCGGGACTTACATGGCCGATTGAAGCGCCCCTTGTTGCGCCTGAAAATCTTCCGTCAGTGAGAAGCGCAACGGACGAGCCGAGACCCATTCCGATAATTGCCGAGGTCGGTGAGAGCATTTCTCTCATACCCGGGCCGCCCTTAGGTCCTTCGTAGCGGATAACAACAACATCTCCTGCGACAATCTTACCGCCCGTAATAGCGGCGATTGCCTCCTCCTCGCTGTTAAAGCATTTTGCAGGACCCTTGTGCTGCATCATCTCTGGTGCAACGGCACCCTTCTTTACAACTGCGCCCTCCTCGGCAAGATTGCCCTTGAGAACCGCAATACCGCCGTCCTTTGAGAACGGATTTTCAAGCTTACGGATAACCTCGCCGTCAGCGTCTGCAGCCTTTGCAATTCTGTCGGCAACGGTACCGTTGACAGTAAGAGCGTCAGTGTGAATCATATTGCCTCTTGAAAGCTCCTTGATAACTGCCTGCATACCGCCGACATTGTTAAGGTCGGTAATGAATACCGATGAAGCAGGATTAAGCTTACAAATCTGAGGCGTGGTATTGCCCATTTCGTTAAGGTCGGAAAGGTTAATATCATGACCTGCCGCGTGAGCAATAGCCGTAAGATGTAAAATTGTATTTGTTGAACAGCCGATTGCCATATCACATCTCATAGCGTTTTCAATCGCCTTTTCAGTGATAATATCGGACGGCTTAATATCCTTTGCAAGAAGCTCCATTACCTGCTCGCCAGCCTGCTTTGCAAGGCGAAGACGCGCCGAGTAAACAGCAGGAACTGTACCCGAGCCGGGAAGCGACATACCGATTGACTCGGTAAGGCAGTTCATCGAATTCGCGGTATACATACCCGAGCAGGAGCCGCAGGTAGGACACGCGGTATAGGCTGTAAGCTCAAGATTTTCATCGCTCATCTTGCCTACCGCATTTGCGCCGACATACTCAAACTGCTCCGAAAGTCCGATAGGGTTCTTCGTTTCCGTGCTTTTACCGGGGAGCATCGGACCGCCGCTGATAAAGATTGAAGGGAGATTAAGCCTGCACGCAGCAAGAAGCATACCCGGAACAATCTTGTCGCAGTTCGGAATGAACACAACAGCGTCAAGCGGATGAGCGGTGAGCATAACCTCGATTGAATCTGCAATAAGCTCTCTTGAACAGAGCGAGTATTTCATACCCTTATGGTTCATGGCAATACCGTCGCAAACACCGATGGTGTTAAACTCGAACGGAACGCCGCCCGCATTTCTTATACCTGCCTTAACCTGCTCTGCTATCTTGTCAAGGTGCATATGACCCGGTACATAGTCGCTTTTTGAATTAACAACGGCTACGAAAGGTCTTTTCATTTCAAGCTCGTCAATACCGAGAGCTCGTAAAAGAGAACGGTGAGGGGCTCTTGACGGACCCTCCTTAATTAAATCTGAACGCATATTGTTTCTCCTTTCAGTCAATAGGTTTCATTGTCGGGAACGCAAGCACATCCCTGATTGAGTAATTATCGGTAAGAAGCATTACAAGCCTGTCTATACCGATGCCGAGACCGCCTGTCGGTGGCATACCGTATTCAAGCGCCGTAACGAAATCGTTATCAATCATATTAGCCTCGTCGTCGCCTGCCTCACGCAGCTTCATCTGCGCTTCAAAGCGCGACATCTGGTCAATCGGGTCGTTAAGCTCGGAATAAGCATTACCGTATTCGCTGCCCATAATGAACAGCTCAAATCTTTCGGTAAGCACGGGGCAGTCGGGCTTCCTCTTTGTAAGAGGTGAAACCTCAACGGGATAGTCCATAATAAAGGTCGGCTGAGTGAGATTTTCCTCAACGAATTCCTCAAAGAAGGAATTGAGGATATCGCCCCATGTTGCCTTGCCGTTTTCTATCTCAATGCCCTTTTCCTTGGCAATGGCAACCGCTTTTTCATCGTCGCTCATAAACTCGGCAAAATCAATTCCCGAATACTGCTTTACAGCGTCAACCATAGTGAGTCTTGCAAACGGTGATTCAAGGTCAACCTCAGTACCGTTAAAGGTGATGTGAAGGCTGTCGCAAACCTCGGTCGCCGCATTTCTTATAAGAGCCTCGGCAATATCCATCATACCGTGGTAATCGGTGAACGCCTGATAAAGCTCAATACAGGTGAACTCGGGATTATGCTTAACATCCATACCCTCGTTTCTGAAGTTTCTGCCAATTTCATATACTCTCTCCATACCGCCTACAATGAGCCTCTTAAGATAAAGCTCCGTTGCGATACGCAGGTACATATCCATATCAAGCGTATTGTGGTGGGTTATAAACGGTCTTGCCGCTGCGCCGCCTGCGATTGTGTTGAGTATGGGCGTTTCAACCTCGATGAAGCCGAGATTGTCAAGATAATTCCTGATGGATGTAATTATCTTTGAACGCTTGATAAAGGTATCCTTTACCTCGGGGTTCATAATCATATCAAGGTATCTTTTCCTGTACCTTGTATCCGTATCGGTAAGTCCGTGGAATTTCTCGGGAAGCGGAAGAAGCGACTTTGAAAGAAGCCTGATTTCCTGTGCGTGAACTGAGATTTCGCCCGTTCTCGTCTTGAAAACGAAGCCCCTTACCTCAACGATATCGCCGATATCCCAGCTCTTGAATTCCTTAAAGCTTTCCTCGCCGATATCATTCATACGGACATACGCCTGAATTCTTCCGTTTCTGTCCTGAATGTCGATGAAGTTCGCCTTGCCCATATCGCGCCAGGTCATAATCCTGCCTGCGATAACAACCTCTTTATTCTCAAGGTTTTCAAAATCAGCCTTAATCTCGTCGCTGTGGTGAGTCTGTGTTGCAAGAGTGATTTCAAACGGGTCCCTGCCTGCCTCCTGCATAGCCTTGAGCTTGTTAATTCTTATCTGCTTCTGTTCGTTTTCGGTAAGCACGACCTCAGCCATTTTCATCTGAGCCGCATTTGCGTTATTACCTATCTTCTCGATATTCTCAAGTGCCTGAGCCTCGCTGTCGGCGCTGCCCTCAAGAGCAACAGCACCCGTCTGAAGATAAAGGGTGTACTTAACTCCCTGTCCGTTTGACTCAACAACATACTTGGGATTAGTCTTTTCCTCATCACCTGCGATATTGTTCTGCACCTTCATTCTGCTGTTTTTCTTAACAGCCTTAACGCCTCTCTTGCACTCGTCCTCCTTTTCAAAAACAGGGCTTGTGCCGACGCTTACATCGTCGATGAAAAGCTCGAAGGTAAAGGTGTTATCAGGTAACTTTGTAATTTCAAACCTGCCTGCCATAGTTTATATACCTCTTACTCTATTGATAAAATGCTGAATTCAAGATTGCCGATTGGCGCCTCAACAACTACTGTTTCGCCGATTTTTGCGCCTACAAGCGACTTGCCTATCGGGCTGTCGTCAGAAATCCTGCCGCTTGCAGGGTCAACCTGTGAAAAGCTGACAATCTCATAGGTTACCTCTTTATTATCCATCTTGCGAAGGGCAATTACCTTTGAGCCGAGTGAAACAACATCCGAGCCTGCCTTCTCGATTACAACGGCGTTCTCGAGAATATACTCAAGCTCCGAGATACGCGCCTCTATCTTTGCCTGCTCGCTCTTCGCCTCATCGTACTCACTGTTCTCTGAAAGGTCGCCGTAGGAACGCGCAACCTTAAGCTTTTCAGCAATATCAACTCTGCCTTCGTTTGAAAGGTAAGCAAGCTCTTTTTCAAGGTCAGCCTTACCCTGTGCAGTCATCTTAAATACTTTAGCCATAATTAATCTCCTTAGTTATGAAATTTAGCAGGAAGTATAACTACCCACTTTAACTTGTATATTATATATTAATAATATATATGTGTCAAGAAAAAAATCGGAAGGACAGCTCTTAAAGCACACCTTCCGATTAAAAGATTATATAATTGTGAGCCTGCAATCAGTCCTCGACTGCAAGCCTTCTGCCGTCGGCTTCGCAAAGCCTTATTTCCCCGTCAAAAGCAGTGCTGCCGCGGTTAGTGATTTTCACTCTTACCTCAGCTTCATCGCAGTTTACTTCAAGCATAAGATGCGTGCATTTACCGCTCAGATAATCGAAGCTCTCCCCGTCGTCAGTGAAAAACTCAGAAGTGAAGCTTCCCCTCTCCTTCGGGTAGACGGTCAGCACAAGTCTTTCCTCAGTCCTGAATCCGCCGCCGCTTTCATCGGTGGGAATAACGCTTCCCGCCCTGACAAAATAAGGCATTGAGGAATATGCAGGCACGGCAAGCTCAACGCTCTGTCCTCCGCTGTAAAGCCTGCTTCCGAGATACCAGTCTTCGCCTTTCGGCAGATACACTTTGGTGCTTTCTCTCCCCTCGTCAAATACGAAGGCAGCGAGAATATCCCTGCCGACAAGCATTGAATCACTTTCGCAAGGCGCGTCGTCATAGTATAAAAAGACGGGCGCGTTCATCGGCTCCTCGTCATAAACGCTCTTATAAGCGCAGCTGTAAAGATAAGGAATAAGCCTCTTTCTCTGCGCGAAAATTCCCTTCACGCTGTCTATGATATCGGGATACGACCACGGCATTGTGGACGAGCCGTCGTCATTCCACGAATGGATTGTAAATCTCGGCTCAAAGAGTCCGTGCTGAAGCCATCTCATAAGAAGCTCCCTTGACGGCATACAGCCCGAAAAGCCGCCGAGGTCATGACCGTAAAAATAAAGTCCCGAAAGCGACATTGTAAGCCCGATATTGTGGCAGTAACGCAAATCCTCAAAGGCTGTGCGGTTATCGCCCGACCAGGTCTGCGCAAGCCTTCTCACGCCGACATTACCGCTCCTGCTTGAAAGAAACGGGCGAAGGTTGCCCCTCTTCTCAATCTGCGCCTCATACGACGCCATATCCATAAGATATGTAAGGTCGGGTCTCATTCTGCAGGCAGGCACGCCGCACTGCGTTTTCGCCTCCGTATCCTTTATGTCAAACTCATTATTATCATTCCAGGTGCAGATTATTCCGTTATCAAGGAGCTTTTCCGTAACCTCGCTTTTCCAGAAGTCGAAAGCCTCCCTGTTCGTGAAATCAAGATAGCTTCCCACGCCGTCCCAGAACTGTGTTACAAAGGGCGTGCCGTCCGAATTTTTAACAAACAGCCCCCTGCGCTCAAGCTCGCCGTACATCGGGTGGTCCTTCAGAAAAGCGGGCTTGATATTCGGTATGATATTAATACCGTTTTCGGCAAAATTTCTTATGAATTCTTCGGGCTTCGGGAACTTGTCGTAATTCCAGTTGAACACAAAGCGCTTATCGCCGATTGAAGTATAACCCGAAGAAAGATAGAAGCCCTGACAGTTAAGCCCGAGCTCCCTGACCTTTTCAAGAAAGCCGTTCATCTGCACCTCGGAATCGGGTGCGTCGGTATAAGCCATCGTGCTTGCACAGTAATCAAACGACCACTTAGGCGGGAACGCCTGACGCCCTGCAAGATGTGTAAACTGCTTTAGTATTTCAAGCTTACTGCCGAAGAAAACATAGTAAACAAGAGCATTGTCCTCCGTTTTGAAAAACTTGTAATGCTCGTAATAATTGTTATGCTCCACGCCGAAATCAAAATAAGATGTCGCCGAGGTATCGTAAAAAATGCCGTATGCGCCGACCTCATTTTCACAGATAAAAAACGGAATATGCTTGTAAAGAGGGTCGGCAATTTCAGCGTTGTATCCCATGGTGTCGGTGGTTTCAATCTTAAAGGTCCTGCCCGACTTGTTGAGCCTTCCGCCCTTATCGCCGAGCCCGAAGATTTTTTCATCCCCGTCCCTCGAGATATAGTGAATCAAATCACCGCCGAACTCACCGTCAAAATTATACGCAAGCGGCGCGCGGTCGCCGAAAAGCTTCCTGCCGTCAAGGTAGTATTCAAGAAGGAAATTCTTTCTGTCAAGCCTTACTTCAATGCCTTCCGAAAGGGTGAAGCTTTCAGTGCTTTCGGAAATATTACACTGCGGATTAACGCACTCAAAGCCCTCAAGCGAAAGCTTATCCCTGCCCCCATAAGGCATACTGCCCTCAGGGCAGACATTATAGGTGCCTGCAAGCGCCTCGCCCTTTTTATAACAAGCTACGCGAAGGGCTGTCGGGCTTATAAAATCAAGCCTTGCGATATTACCGTCAGCCTCGTAAATTCTTGTAGAGTCCGTTTGTGAAGTGAGTTTAAAGCGGTGGTCGAATTTCATTAATACATTACTCCGTCCCTTGAAAGAGTTGTCCTGAGCATTGCCCTTGAATCCCATTTATCGGGATGCGTGTCCTCGCAGAAGCGCATAGGAAGCTCCCCTCCGCGCTCCCAGTGAGGAATTGCGTCGCAGTTGGGATTGCCCGTCTTTGCAAAAGCGCAGAAGGACTTAATCATTTCCTGTGCGATTTTATAATCCACTTCCTCAAAAGGTCTCCAGCCTGCAGAGAAGGAATTAAACGCATAGAAAAGGTCGGCTGCGTGCCATGCTCCTCTCTCGTCGCCCGGAAGAAGCCTGTTGAAATTATACACATAACAGCCCATCGTGCTGTTCTTATTTGCTCTTTTTGCGTACGCCTTGGTTATGCCCTCCATAACTGTCGGCACCATATCGGATACCGTAACGCCGAGAATAATCGGAAGATTCGGAATCGTCTTCATATTGTAATTCTCTTTCGTTACAAGCTTACCGTCGTTACACGGGAGAGTGAAATACATATCCTTGGGCTTAATCTCCTCGCAAGCCTCAAGCCATGCGTAATAAAGGGTCTTTTCATCAACCCTGCGAAGCTCCTCAATACTGCTTACATTCGCATTAGCCATCGCCTTCTCCCAGAAATCCTTAAGCTTTTCGGGTGAAAGAGGCCTTGCAATCTCACGCATAATACCGGCGCCGCTCATCATAATAGCGCCCTTGATAAGTCCCTTTACAAGAGGGCTTGAGATAAGAAGGTCGCAGCTCATAGCGCCTGCGCTTTCGCCCATAAGCGTAATATTATACGGATTACCGCCAAACGCCTTGATGTTCTCCCTTACCCAGTGGATAGACGCAAGCTGGTCATAAAGGCCGTAGTTGCCGCACACGCCCTCGTCGTTTGTGAGGTCGGGATGTGCGCAGAAGCCGTAAGGTCCAAGACGGTAGTTAATGGTAATCATAATCACACCGTTGTCGGCATAGTCCTTACCGTTGCTGATATGACCCTCATCACTGCTTCCGCCCGTGAAGCTGCCGCCGTGGATATAGATGAGAACAGGCGCATTTTCAGCCTTTTTCGGCGCATAGATATTCAGGAACAGACAGTCCTCGCTGTATGTAAAGCTCTGTCCCTGTCGGAATTCCTTGTGGTAAAAGGGATTGCACTCGGCATCGTCTTCAAAGCCCCTGCGCTGATATGAGCAGGCGCCGAACTGAGTTGCGTCGTACTCGCCCTCCCAGCTTTTAACAACCTCGGGATATTCCCATCTGTCAGCGGTTGCGTACTTTATTCCGCGGAATTCAAGATAATCCCCCATATCAAGTCCCTTGATTTTTCCGCAGGGTGTGTTAAGCTTACAGTTTTTCATAATATCTCTCCTATAAATTCGGTTGCCGTAAATACGGCTTACTCTTCCTCTTCAATTCTTTCCGAAACGGTTTTGTATTCGCCCTTAAGCACCGTTCTCGACGCGTCAAGAACATACTTTCTTGCGCCCCTTATAACCTTTCTGAAGGTCTTTTTAACCTCGGGGTCAAGCTCCTTCCACGCTTTAGCTCCTCCCCTTACGGACTCGCTGAAATGGTTTTTAACATCAAGCAGACCCTTCTGGTCAATGCCCTCGAAAACCGAGCCCACAACCTCGCCGAAGGCGTTGCTTTCCTCAGGGGTCAGGTTACTTACAAGGTCGTGGAACACAAGGTCGGTAACCTTACCCGTCGTCGTCATATCCTCGCATTTCTTAACGCTGTCGTCTTCAACCTGCCAGCTTAAAAGGTCGTGCTGCATTGCGCCCGTAACCCTGTTTGACTTGACAACCTCATAGTCGTCATCGTGCGAAAGCATCATTCCGATAAAGGATGACTGCGGCACAAGGTGCTTATACCTCGGCAGAATTTCATTATATGCCTCGCTGTTCAGATAATCATAATCGGAAAATCCCGGTCCGTCGTTATTGTATACCGCCTTAATCCTGTCCCTTATCTCCTTGGGTGAATTAAGCGCGGCGTACTGAGCAATATATCCGCCCTTGGAATGGCCGCATACAATTATATCACCTTCAAATTTTTCGGCAACCTGCGCGATATATTCAAGCGCAAGATGGTGTGAAGGAATATCGTCGTCAACAAGAATATCGACATCCTCAAGCCAGCCCATAAGCGTATCGTCAGTGCCCCTGAAAAGCACAACAATATCGCCGTTTGGCAAAAGGAAAGTGCCTGCGTTAAACTGCACGGGCGGCTCCTTGCCGAAGTTATCGGTACATCCGACAACCTTCATCTCGGCAAAACGCTTATGCCTGCTCATCTCCTCCATAAGCATACTGATTTCCTTTACAAGCACAAGTCCGACGGGCGTATGCTTCCTGCCTCTCAGCTCAAAAAGCTTATCAAAAGCCTCGTCAAAAGGTATCGGCTCTGCGTCAAAATCAGCGCTTACGACCTGTTCAAGTGGCATATAAAAGCTACTGCACATTGCAACATTATCCGCGACGGTGCAGGGCTAATCCTTGGACGACACGGGGCCGTAGTTTTTTACATATTCAAAAACATTAGCCATAATCTGCTCCTTAATAAAAATTAAACTATGTCATTGTTTATTATATCAATAATCCTTTATAATTTCAACACTTGAAAGCCTCGGATTAAAAATAATCCGGCTGTAAAACAGACAAAAAACAAAAGAGGGTTGCACCCTGAGCAAACAAGGTCCAACCCTCTTAATTATTTTATTCTGTTTTCTGTGCCTTTGCCTTTGCTTCCTCTTCCTCCTCAAGCTTACGGTAAGCTACCTTACCTACAAGAGTCTTTGGAAGCTCGGTGCGGAATTCAATCTCCCTCGGCATTGCGTACTTTGAAATATTCTTGCGGCAATGCTCAAGGATTTCCTCCTTAATCTTATCGCTCGGCTCTACGCCCGGACGAAGCACTACAAATGCCTTTACCTTATGAATCTTATAAGGGTCGGGGATGCCGATTGCGCAGGAAAGGAGTACATCGGGATGAGCGTCAATTGTGTTCTCAACCTGTGATGGATATACATTGAAGCCCGATACGATGATAAGCCTTTTAAGTCTTTGCTTATAGTAAACGAAGCCGTCCTCGTCCATTGTGCCGAGGTCGCCCGTGTGAAGCCATACATTGCCGTCGGCGTGAGTTCTCAGCGTCGAAGCGGTTTCAGCGGCGTTATCAAGATAACCCTTCATTACAGTAGGACCGCAGATACAGATTTCGCCCTCCTCGCCGTAAGGCACCTCGGTGTCATTCTTCGGGTCAACAATCTGATAGAACACATCGGGGAAAGGAATACCGATACTGCCCTCACGGAAGAAATCGTAAGGAGTAAGACAGGAAGCGGTTACGCACTCCGTCGTACCGTAGCCCTCACGAATCTGAACGGGCGCATTATGCTCCTTGAGGAAAGCGTCAACCTTCTTTTTAAGCTCAACCGAAAGCGAGTCGCCGCCGCAGAATACGCCTCTCAGGAAGGAAAGGTCAGCATTCTTAAAGCCGTCGGAACGAAGAAGAGCCTCAAAGAGCGTAGGTACGCCTACTATTACATTCGGCTTATACTTGAGTACATCCCTTGCATAAGTCTTGATTGTGAACTGCGGAATGAGGATACAGGTTGCGGCGCTTACAAGCGCGGTATGTATTCCGACGCCGAGACCGAAGCCGTGGAAAAGAGGCATAACGGAGAACATACGAAGTCCCTCCATCGAAAAGCCTGCCGACTGCGATACCTGATAGCCGAGAGCGTTCATATTAAGATTAGTAAGCTCAATGCCCTTTGATGTACCCGTTGTGCCGCCGCTGAAAAGAATAACAGCGGTTTCCTCTTCTTTCGGGAACTCGTCGGGGAGCTTTGAAATCTTCTTTGCGCCTGCGAGAAATTCATTCCAGCCGATAACCGTATCGCTGTTTTTCGGAAGCGGCGCAGGCTTATCCTTAACCGTAAGAGGATAGAGCATATTAAGCGGGAAGGGAAGCTCATCCTTGATTTTTGCAACGATAACCTTAACAGGCTCGTCAATCTCCTTAAGCGCCTCAAGCACCTTTTCATAGAACATATCAAGCACAAGTACAGCCTTGCTCTGTGAATGTTTTACATAAAAGGTAATCTCGCCCGCAGCCGAAAGCGGATGAATCATAGCGGGAACGGCTCCGATTCTGTTAAGAGCGTAAAAAGCGTCAATGCCCTGCGGAGCGTTCGGCATACAGATTGTTACTCTGTCGCCCTTCTCGATACCAAGCGCCATAAATGCCTTCGCAATTCTGTCAACCTTGGCGAAAAACTGAGGGTAGGATGTTTCCTTGCCCTGAAAAACATATGCGGCTTTGTAGCCGTTATTGTAAATATGTGTGTCTGCGGCAAACTTAATCGCCTCATACATGGAGCCCTCAGGATACTCAATAGTCTCAGGAATACCTTTATAAAACTTAACCCACGGTGCTTTAGGTTTATTCATAGCAGAATACCTCCAATCAAAATTCATTATTTATTATAACGAAAAGATTCGCAAAAGCAACAAATTACGAATTAATTTATATTTATTTTATATTTTCAAAAAATATGTTGAATTCTCAAATCTTTGTGGTAAGATATGGTTATATTATTTAAGAGGTTTTATTATGAAATATCAGATAAAAAAAGACCCCGTTAATAAAATACCGAAAGCACAGCTCATTTTTTGGATAATTGTAAGGATATCAATGCTCATCTGCGCCGCCTACTCCTTCATCAAGGGCGGCCACGAGAATGTTGTTATGGGATGGGAAAGCATATTCTGCTTTATCTTCACTCATCTGTGGGATATGTTTCAGGTTTTCGGAAACGGCAGCTTTATTGAAGAGGTACCCCCTCTCAGCCAGACGATGCTTAACCTGATTATATTTGTGGGAATAGTCATCGGCTCATATCTCGGCGTGTTTGACAACACCGTATGGTTTGACACTGTAATGCACATCCTCACAGGCTTTGTCTGCGCTGTGTTCGGCTACGATTTCGCAGTTATAATACAGAGGAAGAAGGGACAGTGCGCGGCGACGCTTGCGGCGATATTTGCGCTGATGTTCTCCCTTTCAATCGCAGTCGGCTGGGAGTTTTATGAGTTTCTTATGGACACCCTCCACGGCACTAACCTTCAGCTTGCTCACGAGGGCGCGGAAACCGTTATCTTCGATTTGAGCAAATACAACGGCGAATACGGATACCTCGGTCTTTTCGACACAATGACCGATATGATGAGCAATACCGCAGGCGGTCTTATCGGTATGGTCTTTATGATTGTACTGAGAAATAAAGATAAGAACAAAAACAAAAAGCACGACTGAACAGAATAACAAAATAAAGCGGACCCAATACGGGTCCGCTTTATTTTATCTTAAATATTCAACAAATTTTACAAGCTCACCGTGCCTGTAATACGCCTTCGGCACTCTGCGCGAAAGCGAGCATACAAGCTCATAATTAATTGTTCCTGCAAGCGCCGCAACCTCCTCGACGGGAAGAAAAGCGCCGCCGTCCCTGCCGACAAGCGTAACCTCGTCCTCAACGCTCACGCCGTCGATGCCCGTAATATCAATCATAAGCTGGTCCATACATACCCTGCCGAGAATTCTTGCGCTTTTGCCGTTTACAAGCACCCTGCCCTTGTTTGAAAGCAGGCGCGGATAACCGTCCGCATATCCTACGGGGACAGTAGCGACAACCGTATCCTTCTCGGTAATATATGTACCGCCGTAGGAAATCTCCCTGCCCTTTTCAAGAGTTTTTATATGCGTTATATGGCTCTTCCACTCGAGAGCCGGTTTCAGCTCAAGCAGGCTTTTGTCAACATCGCCCGAAGGGTAAAGACCGTAGGTTATGATACCCGAGCGCACCATATCAAAATACTCATCAAACACCATAATTCCTGCCGAATTATAAAGATGCTTTATCGGGATATCAATACCCCTTTGTTCAAGCATTTTAACGAAGCTGACAAATTTTTCGCGCTGAGCAAGAGTCTTGGTAAGGTCCTTTTCGTCAGCCGTGGCGAAGTGGGAGAAAAGCCCCTCAGCCTCAATATTATCAAGCGCGCAAATCTCACTGCAGAGGTCTGCGCTTTTTTCATTCACCTGAAAGCCGATACGGCTCATACCCGTGTCGATACAGAAATGAAACTTTGCCACCCTGCCCTGCCTTACAGCCTCGGCGGATAATGCCTTGGCGGTTTCAAGGGAAAACACAGGGATGCGAAAGCCGTCGGAAACGACCTCCTCATACTGCTTGGGCGAAACATAGCCGAGTATAAGAATGGGCGTCTTTATGCCTGCACGGTAAAGCTCGGCAGCCTCCTCAACGCTTGCCACGCCGAAAAAGTCGCACCTGTCTTTAAGAAAATGAGCGACCTCAACTGCGCCGTGTCCATAAGCGTCCGCCTTGATTACGGCAAGAAGCTTCGCCCTTCCGTCGAGCTTTTCAAGTATTCTGTCAGTATTATATTCAATTGCGTCTAAATCAATTTTCGCATAATTTCGCTGATACATAAATATCTCCGCTTTGTTTGATATACTTATTTTAATACTACCGCAGTAAAAAGTAAAGCGTTTTATGTCAACTTTATATTTACAGGCGAAGCGAGTAACCGCAATTATTCATTATTAATTTTTCATTATACATTAAAAAACACCGAGGTTTCCCTCGGTGTTTTGTTTATAGGATTAAACCCTTTTTAGAAGCCGATTTATCGGCTTAGGAAAAAGGTGCAGAATTTCGTATTTTGCGAGTGTGAGCTGTACAGGGGTACTGCACACGAGCAAAAAACGAAAAGTGACAAAAACGCAGAGGTTTTACCCTCTGCGTTTTTAAATGGTTGGTTTGTTGTAGTTATTTTAGCGGATGATATCCGCCGCTACAAGCAAGGATATAACCGTAATACTCTGTCGCGGTTATGCCCTTTTTAGAAGCCGATGACTCCGGTTTCCCACTGGTCGCGCTGATATGTTGGCGTCGGAGTGTCTCCGCCGCCGCCTTCGGACTCAGTGATTACATCCTGTGCGAAGGTCATTACTACCTTGAATTCAGGTTCGTTATACTCAAATTTTCTCATAGTAAATTACCTCCCTTTTAAGCACCGAAATATGCAGCTGCAGCCGTACCGTAGTTGTACATTCCCTTTGCAAGCATTGATAAGCCGCTGTCATTTGCCATCATACCGAGTATTGTATTCATACTCATTGAGATGTTGCCTTCGCTTGTGTTTACAGTGAAGGTCTGTCCGAAGTTTGCAGGTGCAATACCTGTTACACGGATGAAGTTCTTATCGCCGCTTTCCTCTGCTGCTGCGTTTGCATTTGTTGAGTCGTTAACAGCTACTGGTCCGTTTGTGAAGAGCTTAATCTGCGGGTCTGCAACTACTACGAGTGCCGCGCCTGTAAGGATACCTGCTGTCTGAGGTGCAACGCCTGAAGGTGTTACGCCTGAAATACGGCTTGCATAATCAG